>CAYRNB010000245.1:0-1514 GCA_964425315.1 uncultured Rhodoblastus sp. | reverse complement strand
ACCGGCATCGAGCCGGATTTCGCTCTGGTGAAATTCAAGAAACTCGCCGGCGGCGGCTATTTCAAGATCATCAACCGCGCCGTGCCGGAAGCTTTGCGCGTTCTGGGCTATAACGAGACGCAGATCGCCGCGATGGAAGCTTACGCCGTCGGCCACGCCAGCCTGAAACAGGCGCCGGGGATCAACGAGGCCGCGCTCGCCGCCAAGGGTTTTTCGCCGGAAAAACTGGCCGAACTGCAAAAGACCCTGGCCGGCGCCTTCGACATCAAATTCGTCTTCAACAAATTCACCCTTGGGGCGGAATTTCTCGTCAACGAGCTGAACGTTCCGCCGGAAAAGCTGGAGGACCCGTCCTTCGAGCTTCTGCCCTTCCTCGGCTTCACCAAATCCGAGATCGAGGCGGCCAATATCCATGTCTGCGGCGCCATGACGCTCGAAGGCGCGCCGCACCTTAAAGCAGAGCATCTGCCGGTCTTCGACTGCGCCAGCCCCTGCGGGCGCACGGGAAAACGCTTCCTCTCGGTCGAAAGCCACATCCGCATGATGGCGGCGGCGCAGCCGTTCATCTCGGGGGCCATATCGAAAACCATCAACATGCCGAACGAGGCGACGGTCGAGGATTGCAAGAGCGCCTATCTTCTGTCCTGGCGGCTGGCGTTAAAGGCCAATGCGCTTTACCGCGACGGCTCCAAACTGTCGCAGCCGCTCAACGCCCAGCTCATCGCCGACGAGGAAGAGGACGAAGAGGCTCTTGAGACCTTCATGGCGCAAAGCCACCCGGCGCGCACGGCGCAGCTTGCCGAGCGGATCGTCGAGCGCGTGGTGGAAAAAATCGAGCGCCGGCGCGAGCGCGAAAAGCTGCCCGACCGCAGAAAAGGCTATACGCAGAAGGCGGTGGTCGGCGGCCACAAGGTCTATCTGCGCACCGGCGAATATCAGGACGGGCGCATCGGCGAAATTTTTATCGACATGCACAAGGAAGGCGCGGCCTTCCGCAGTCTGATGAACAATTTCGCCATCGCCATTTCGGTCGGCCTGCAATATGGCGTGCCGCTGGAGGAATATGTCGACGCCTTCACCTTCACCCGCTTCGAGCCGGCGGGTTTCGTGCAGGGCAATGACGCGATCAAGAACGCCACCTCCGTTCTCGATTACATCTTCCGCGAACTGGCGATCTCCTATCTCGGCCGCACCGATCTCGCCCATGTCGATCCGACCGACATCGGCCATGACGCGCTCGGCAAGGGCGACGACCAGGGCCGCGCCCCGCAGCAGCCTTCGCCCACGACGAGATTCGTCTCGCGCGGTTTTGTGCGCTCCAAGACGGACAAGCTGATGCTGGTGCAGACGACCGCGCCCGCGGAGCCGGTCGCAGCCGAAGGCCGCGCCAAAGCCGGCGCGACCGCCACGGCCACCGTCGGCGCGACAGCGCTGAAAAAGGACGCCCTCGCCGCCCCCAACGCGCCCTCGGTTCTGGACACGCTGACCTGGACGCCGCCGGTCAAACTGCCGGA
>CAYRNB010000244.1:0-1526 GCA_964425315.1 uncultured Rhodoblastus sp. | reverse complement strand
CCGGCGCCGCGCTGGTGCTTCTGGTAGGGCTGCAAACGTGGCTTTCGCCGAAAGTGGCGTGAAACCTCACTCTGGAACTTCTGTGCGCTCTGCGCGCGCATTCTTGTGAGAGGGCCTCAATCTACGAGGGAGCAAGCATATCCGGCACCAGCTCGTGTGTCCAGTTGCCTTTGGGGGCGAGCCCGACTCGCTCTTTTAGGAAGTGGTCCTGATGAGCCCCTACCGCCTTCGCTATCGGCCCTCATCGCACTTTAGGGGCCGATGCAACGGCGAACGCGCGAGGGACGGAGCCCCTTGTCGAACCCCGAGCGGAGGTCGCAAGGCTCACTTACACAATACCCGGCACCTCGGTGTGCACTTCCACCGGGTGAACCACGTTCTACTCCGCCGTTGTATAATCGTAGCTTTCCAACGCCAGCACCAGTTGGGTCTTCTTATTCCCATAGCAATTGCAGTTTCCCGCTCCCTCACAGTGGCATACGGGATGAAAGCCCTCCGAACAACAGGCCTCGCATTTCCCGTTGCATTTACACCAACCGCCGGGACACTGAACCATGTCGAGACCCACTTGCTCCGCTTGCTCCTCTTCCTGGAAATATTTCTGAGCCTGAGCCGCCTGCCCGAGATTCTCGCCGACTACTTCGAGTTCGCCGGTGACATCAGACTGGACATAGGTGAGAGTCTCAACCGCGAGCTTGGCATCGTAAGCGAATTCAAAATCGTGGATGCCATCATCAGTCCGGACAGATAGGAAAAGAACATCCTCAGCGACGTGGGCATCGACAACACCCGAAACCACCCAAGATTCGTCCTTTTCAAGTGTAACGGGCACATATTCACCTGCGGGGAAAGCCCAACCGACGTTGCTGCATTTCCATCCTGCAGGGGCCGCAAACGCGATGATCCAGGTATTCTCGCGAGAATCGTATTCCACCATCCCGTCGCCTGAGTACGGCATTTCGACTGCGCCAACCTTGCAGACAACAACGTTCTCTTGAGCAGGAGCAACAGCCGGGGAGCTCTTGTCGGTAGCTGAGGCGCCCGCCAACACACCTACCAAAACGACTGTAAACACCGCGGCAACCGCAATCTTGGTCATCATAGTATTCTCCTTACGTATCACCAGAAATGCTATCAACGGCCCCCTTCGTCGCCAAGGGAGTTTTTACGGGACGACTTGCTCCGGATCGCTGGGGCAAGGATCGCCGCAAGCGAAGCTATTGGGTATTACCTTAGTTACTGTAGGATCGTCTTGCGGCGTACAAACCCCTTCTTCACACGCTTGTTTGATTACGGTCTTAGTGCACCAGCCGGAACAGCACTTGCTCAGTCCAGTCGCTGATCCAGTACAATTGAGGATAGTTCCATACCTGATGAGTTCCTGGTAACAGGTTTCGCCTCCACACGACACGGGTCCGAGGTCGATATCGGTTCCACATTTGCAGCCGGCACTCTGGGTATTTCTGCACACTGGGGTCGCTTCCGGTGTACTTGGTGTAGCGCCCGGCTGCCCGTTCTTGCCCGGC
>CAYRNB010000243.1:0-1533 GCA_964425315.1 uncultured Rhodoblastus sp. | reverse complement strand
CCAAATGTTTGATGAGGCCGGTAAAAAGTTTGAGATATTCGGAAAAACCGAAGAACTCTTAAAGTTCCCGGCTGGCCCACGTAAAGGTCAGTTTGTTCCTACATCACCATCATTTAAGGCTCGTAGCGATGTCTGGGAAAGGGCCAAAGCTTTTATGAGTACTGGCGAAACCTTGTCGGCAGCAATGGATAATGCATTGACGTGGTATAAGGGAAAGTATTTAGAAAAGGATATTCATCGTAGTGTATTAAAGGATTTGAAGAAACATGAACGAAAACTATCTGCTAAGCGAACAGGCAAAGAAACACAAAAACAATACAAAGATGAAGATGAACGCAAAGCTGAGGTAGTTCGAGAAGCAGCACGGAGAGCTGGAGTAAAAGGAAATTTTGATGTATAATGGAACGAAAGGAAGAATGAAATGGCAGAGATAACTTTTGACCAAGCATTAGATATAGCATATGCAACCCTGTGGGATATTCGTAGGAAACAACCACCTCTTGCAACTTATGCTTATTCTAATTATCAGTTTTACAATAGTTTTTTCAAAGGAAATGTAAAGACTGTTGGTAAGGCTCTTGAAGGACATGTTACACTTGACAGTGAGGGTAACGCAACCCATAGTGGTTTCTGGGCACAAGATGATTTGATTAAGAAAAGTATCAACCAGAGATACAGACTGGGTTGGGCGAAAGCCTCAGGTGGAATGATGTGGAATCTGATTGAACAGGATATTAATCAGTCTCCTGCACAGATTTATGACGTATGGAAACAGCAATATGATAGTTGTGTAAAGGATATGGTAGAGGAAGTATTGGATGCTATCATTAACGGTAAAGTAAGTTCTACTGATGATAATAGACCAATGTCAGTATTTCAATGGATAGGTCTTGGTACTACTTCAAGTACTGGTGGATTTACTGGTTACTATGGTTGTTATAATGATGGTAATGTTCCGGGTACGGCTTTTAATAAGGGCGGTATTAATGCTACCACTTATACCGATTGGGCTAATTATTTTGCAGACCATGATGGTAATATTGATGATAGTCTTTTGACTATAGTAGATACTGCTACTCGTAAGCTTAATTTCCAGCCACCTATGATACCTGAGAAACTATCTGTAGATAAATTAAATTACGCTATGTATACGAATGATAATGTTATTAAGAAACTCAATGCGTTCTTCGCAAAGAGTGATGATAATATGGGTTACCATCCGAGTGCACATTACAACACTCCAGCTATTAATCGTATACCGTTAATTTATACACCACCGCTTGATACTGCTAATACGGCTGTTTATGGTACAGACCCGATTCTTGGTCTTAATCATAACTTTATATATCCAGTTATATTAAAGAACTGGGATTTCCGTATTACAAAGCAACCTGCTAACCTAAGACATACAGTTATGGAACTCTATATGGACTTGGTATATCAGGTATGGTGTAATAGTTCACCGAAGTATGCTGGATTCCTTATCACGAATTCAACAGTAACACCTTCGTAATAGAAAATAATGATTCTGTT
>CAYRNB010000242.1:0-1555 GCA_964425315.1 uncultured Rhodoblastus sp. | reverse complement strand
GCGAGGAGCGGTTCGGTTTTCGACCGTTCGATTCGCCCGCCGATTCTGATCCAGGCACAGTATCGTTCACTCATGGTGGTATCTCCCGCGAAGGGAAGGGCCGCCCGCAGGCGGCCCCTTCCCAGTTCGCTACGCCGACATTCGCTGGGGTTTCGCTTCCTTCCAGAAGTCCCAGCCCGAGGTGGGCAACCCCTTCTTGCTTTTGCCCATTCCGTGCTTCTGACGCTGCTTGGCCGTGGCGGCCATCATGGCCGCGGTCATCGAATTGAAGATCCGCCCCATCGCCGGGCCGTTGATGATCTGTAGCGCCCGGCCAGACTTGAGCTTGGGTGCGGCGACCACCAGGGCGGCGTAGGTCTTGCCCATGAACTCGCCGTCAAGCCGAATACCAATCTCCGGCCAGACGTGCTCGACCTTGCGGCGCTGACGCGGTGGGGGTGGTTGGTTCACCGTGTCCGTGGTGATGCTGTCTGGCGGCTGGGGCGATTCCTTCGTCTCGGGCAGAACTTCCGTTTCCGGCGACTCCTCCCTTTGGGACATTACGCCCGTGCCGGGTGACTCGCCGTTCTCTTGGTCCTCGAAATTGCTGCCCAGTGTCTGCGGGGAGGGAGCCAGGCCCGTGTTGACCGGCATGAGCACCCAGCGGATCTTCGGTGAGTCAAGACCGTAGATCAGGGCTGGGAGTCCACGGACTCTGTTGTCCATCTTGTCCTGATGGTTCTGTTCGACGTCGATGACCACACGGTCTTCGGGCAGCGAGCGCAAGGCGTCCAGCAGGAACTCGGGATTGAATCCGGTGATGATGCTGTCGTCCCCACCGCCACCGAACTCCGCGGGGACACTCCCGGTCGATTCACCCGTACCGGTCTTTCCGGTCGACACGCGGATCGAGTCGGCGGTCAGATCCAGCCGGACGCCCTGGTGCTCAAAGTCGGTGGCGATTGACACCTCACTCAAGACATTGATCAGCTCGGTCCGGCTCACGATGAATCTGGAGTGGCTCTGGGGAATGACATCCCCATGCCGGGGGAAGCAGCCGTCCAGTTCCGCGCAGGACAACAGCCAGTCCGGCCCGGCGATAAACAGATCGGAAGGCTCCTTCTCGCCTTTCTCGTCGGCATTGGCCTTGACGAACGCCGCGATGATGTCGGTGCTCTTACGGTCGATGAGTTTCCCGACAAGCGTCGCCAGTCTGCGTGGCAGGATGGCCTGCCCTTCAAACGGACCCTCCTGCCGGTCCAGTTCGATGACCACCAGGCGGCGGCCGTCGGTGGTCACCAGGCGGGCGTTTTCCTGCTCCACTTCGAGCAGGATGCCGTTAAGGGCGTAGCGGCTCGATTCCACGGCCACTCCGCGCAGGGCAACGGCCAGGGCGTCTCTGAACTCTTGCCCGGCCACTCTCCATTCCGTCCCTGCTGACCTATTCGGCACCGGCGGGAACTCCTTGGCGTCCATGGTCTGGATGTGGTGTTCCACTCGGCCACCGTTGATTACCAGTACGCCGCTCTTCCGCTCAAGCTGGAGCGAGCACGTCTCGGCCCTGGCGGTCTTGATC
>CAYRNB010000241.1:0-1566 GCA_964425315.1 uncultured Rhodoblastus sp. | reverse complement strand
CTTGAACTGATCAAGCAGGTCGGCCTGCCGCTTTACGCGCAAAAGCACATCGGCGATCTGAGCTGACGAACGGAACGCCGGGCCGGCGGCCTTCACACCCTTCTGTCCTGGCGACCCCGACCCGGCGCTTGCGGACGAAGAGGCCAATCTTGGCTTTCCGGAATTTGCTTTCCCGTTCAGTTTGTTGCAGACTGTCGTCGTCGGCGCGGCGTTCGAAAAATACCGGATAATCTGCGCTCCGTTTGCGCCGCGGGCAATTTGAATTTTCAAGTTCATTTCAGGAGGCGCATTTTGGATAGGCCGATCAATCCGACCGTCACGGCCATGGAAGGCGGCGGCTTTTACAATCGCCACTCCGCCATGCAGGCCGCCGGCATTGCGCGCGTTTTGCCGGTTTGGGAAAAAATCTGCGGGTCGGTTCCCGTCGGCGACGAGACTCTCTTGATCGCGGACTACGGCTCGTCGCAGGGGCGCAATTCAATGGCGCCGATGCGCATGGCCATTGCAGCCCTGCGGGCGAAGGCCGGCGCCGACCGCGTGGTCCAAGTGATCCATACCGATCTGCCGTCGAACGAATTTGCGGCGCTCTTCCAAGCCATTGCCGAGGCGCCCGAAAGCTATATGAAGGGCGCGGCCAATGTTTTTCCAAGCGCGGTCGGCCGCTCCTATTACGATCCCGTCATTGCGCCGGGAACAGTCCACCTGGGGTGGAACAGCTGGACCTTGCAATGGCTGAGCAGAAATCCGGTCGAGGTCGCCGACCATGTGCTTGCAGGGCTCAGCGAAGATCAATCCGCGGTAACGGCGGTACTAGCGCAATCGGCGCAGGACTGGCGTGATTTTATCGCCGCGCGCGCCAGCGAGTTGCGCGCCGGTGCAAAGCTCTTTTGCCTTTTCGCCGCGGTTCATGACGACAGGCGGACCTGGGCATGGCTGTTTGGGGAATTATGGGGCGCCATCGTCGACATGGGCGAGGCCGGCTCGCTGACCGGAGATGAGCTGACGAGAATGACCCTGCCAATGATGGGCCGTACGCTCGAAGAAATCGAAGAGCCGTTCAAAAAGGACGGCGCCTTTGCCGGGATGGCGCTCGAACATGCGCAAGTGGTCACCACGCCCGACCCGTTCTGGGCCGATTTCGTCAAGACCGGCGACGCGACGGAACTGGGCCGCTCCTGGGCTGGAATATGGCGGGGAGTCGCCGGGCCGACGCTCGCCGGCGCGCTTGGTCCCGATCGGGATGCGGCAGCCATTCTCGACCAATTGTTTTCGAGATTTGCCGCCCGTGTCGCGGCGGCGCCCTGCGAGCAACAGAACGCGATTGCGTTAGCGATCCTGCGAAAAATCTGACGGGCGCGGATCGCCGGCGCCTTCAAGGCGCCTTTTCCGCGCGCATGTCGAAATCGACCTCGACCTTGAACGCCACCCACTGGTCGCTGTCCCAGTCGCCCTGCCCGACGCCAAAATCCTCGCGCATCAGATCGGCGTGGCCCTTCGCCTCGGCATGACCGCCCTCGATCCGCAAAGTGAATTTCAGCCGGACCGGCTTGGTCACGCCGCGCAAGG
>CAYRNB010000240.1:0-1576 GCA_964425315.1 uncultured Rhodoblastus sp. | reverse complement strand
CATATGAGGTACAACCAAATTTTGGGTTTTCAAAATCAATATACACCGGTCTTATTTTTATATAATCTCTACTTTCACATATTTTATCAATATAGTTGATGATTTTTTTGTCTTTAACAGTAAGAATCTTTTGTTTTTCTTTGATATTGGTGTAATCATAAGCTAAATAATTTATCAAATGCAAAAAATCAGGTTTGAGTTTATCGCAAAGCGGTAATAATTTATCTAAATCACTATAATTTTCCCTTGTTAGTATATACGAAATTCCAACATTGCCGAACTTTTCTTTAAGCCGTAAAAAATTTCCAATTACTCGTTTATATGCATTTACACGAGTATAAAGGCGATAGCTATTAACATCATAACCATATAAACTCACAGAAATCTGATCTACCTGACAATTTAACTCCAGAAATTTCTTTATATTTGTGCCATTAGTTATTATATTTACTTTTTTCCCTTCTTTTTTCAAAAATTCCACAACACCGATAAATTCTTCACACAGCGTCGGCTCTCCAAAACCTGCTATACTAAATGATTTTATTGTGGGATATAATGAAAGTAATTTTTTAACCGTATTTAATTTTATTTCTTTTGAGTTACTAACATTTAAAATACTTCTACGGCATCCCAGACATTTAAAATTGCACCTATCGGTCATAAATAGACCACACGTATAAGAAACTCTTCGCCTCTTTAACAAAATGCTTTTTATCATTTTTTTCAATCCATCCGGCATCCATCTCTTCAAAAGACTTTTATAGTTTCTCTCACTTTTTTCAAGCATCTTCTCTTGAGTCTTATTCATTATAGGAAGAACCCAAGCAGTCCCCCGTTTAAAATCTTCTTAAGATTTAACTTTGCATTATCAAACTTGATTTTCCCTAGTTTGAAGTCATTAAGTGTTTTTTTTACATTGTTAGTAAATCTAATTTTATAGAAGACTCTAAAAATATCATAGGCATTTATTCTCTTAAAAGTGATTAGACTGACTAATTTAAACATCGAATTAAACCCTAAGGAAATAAAGTAATATTTCGAGATTGAATTTATAAACTGTTTAGTAACTTCTTCAATTCCCACAAAGTTGTTTTTTATCTTAGCCAAAACAAGAAATATGTGTTGCTCTTTCATATATTCTATGTCAATATTCTTGCTATGTACTCTTCGAATATACAAAAAGCTTGAAATATTTGCCATTTTATACTTCTTCGATAATCTTAACCAAAGTTCAAAATCCTGAGATTTTTCCATTGATTCATCATAGAAACCAACATCAAGCAAACATCTCATTCGGATCATTGTAGACCCGTGTATGATACAATTCCTTTCCTTCAAGGTTTTACGAATCTCGGTATCTTTAATAGGCCTTTCCCAAAATCCCGTTTGTTCAGAATTTTCATTATATATTTTAGCAAAAGTACCTACAACAGCATAATCGGGATGCTCACAAAAAAAATATATTTCTTTCGCCAATCTTTCAGGCATAGAAATATCATCAGCATCTTGGCGAGCAATATACTCACCTTTTGCCATTTTTAGCCCTACGTTTAAAGATTTCGCAACTCCTAAGTTT
>CAYRNB010000239.1:0-1589 GCA_964425315.1 uncultured Rhodoblastus sp. | reverse complement strand
CTAATTCAGCAACAACTATTAACTTCCTACTCGATGATTTCTCAAAAACGCGCCGAGCTATTTGTGACGACATGAACGCCTCGCCCGCTTTTCACGCCCGTCATCGTGAGGCGCACAAGAAAGCGGACATCGTGGTCGGTTAGAGTATCCGTTGGCGGCCATGATCCGCCCCTGGCCGGAACAACACGGCCAAGCTTGTTGCGAAAAACTTGGGAACGAAAGGCTCTTGAAGAAATCTTTCGGGCCAGGCGAAAAATGAGGCGGAAGCCCGGCGAGCGGCGCTCCCGGCTTACAAATGAAGACGGAGAGGCAACATGGCTGCGGCCGATCTCGACGACGACCCCGTCCTCCGACTCACCGGCGTCGAAGATTACGAACCGCTGATCGGCGGGCCGGCGATGGAGCGCATCCTGGCCAAGGCGCGCAAGCTGTCGGACCTGCAGGTCGTCAACGTCAGCTCAACCCATTATGGCGGCGGCGTCGCGGAGATTCTGTCGTCGCTCACGCTGCTCATGAACGCCGCGGGCATACAGACCGACTGGCGGGTGCTCCAGGGGCGTCCGGACTTCTTCAGCATTACCAAGAAGATCCACAATGCGCTGCAGGGCGATGATATCAATCTCAGCGATCTCAAGCGCTCGATTTACGAGGAGGTGGTGTTCGAGAATGCTTCGCGCATGCACTTCGACCACGATCTCATGGTTGTCCACGACCCTCAACCGCTCCCGATCATAGGTCATTTTCGCAAGAAGGCGCCATGGGTGTGGCGCTGCCATGTAGATCTGTCCCGCCCCCATGCCGAGGTCTGGAGCTATCTGAAAACATTCGTAGAGCGCTACGACGCGGTGGTGTTGTCACTGCCGGAATACGCGCAGAAGCTGGATGCGCCGCAGCGGTTCATCATGCCCGCGATCAACCCGTTCTCGACCACAAACAGGGAACTGACGGAGGCCGAGATTTCCGACCGCCTCGACCATTACGGCATACCGACCGATCTGCCGCTGGTCGTGCAGATCTCGCGCTTCGACAAATGGAAAGACCCGCGTGGGGTGATCGACGCCTTCCGAATCGCGCGCAGGGAGGTCGACGCGACCCTCGTGCTGATCGGCAACATCGCCACTGACGACCCGGAGGGTCAGGAGATCTTCGAATCCCTGGTCAAGGCCCGCGAACAACGGATCATCATACTGTCGGTGCAGGACTCGGCCTTCGTCAATGCGCTGCAGCGCCGCGCCGCCGTGGTGCTGCAGAAGTCGCTGCGCGAGGGTTTCGGACTTACCGTGACCGAGGCCATGTGGAAAGGCGCCGCCGTGATCGGCGGCAGGGCGGGCGGCATTTGTCACCAGATCGAAGATGGGCGAAACGGCATTCTGGTCTCGAGCGTGGATGAGGCGGCCGCGGGCATTGTCGCGGTGCTGAAGGACGCGGATTTGCGTCGCCGGCTCGGCCAGGCCGCCCACGAGACGGTGCGCGAGCGCTTCCTGATGTCGCGCCTGATGGAAGACTGGCTCGACCTCCTCGGCGCCTTCGAGACGCGCTTCCATCTCCGGGCGTCGTCGTGATGTCCGCCGGCTTCGCCCCCCATGCTT
>CAYRNB010000238.1:0-1591 GCA_964425315.1 uncultured Rhodoblastus sp. | reverse complement strand
TGCAATCCCGATGTGTTTGAGTTCTTTTGGGCTAAACTTGATATGATGTTTGCGTTTGTATGGATCTTGACCGTAAACGTAGCTATAATTATAGGATCCATTACTTTGAGAGGTCATGACTTGTTCTTGACGTTGCGCCCGAGCCGAACTGATCCCCACGCAGTTATGGTTCTCTGGGAGACGATGCGCACTGCAGTACTGTCCACCGCAGAAGGGACAGCGAAAGGGAAGAAGGGTTTGTTGTTGACATACCTGACAGTTCATGAATATTTGGCGCCTTTCCCATTAAAAATATGAATGATGGTTTATATTTTTCCCCTTCAAACGTAAAAAACCATAAACCAAAACATCCGTAAACGCTTTAAAACAAGCATGCACTAATCAACAAGACAAGCGAACCATCAGGAGCCGCCAGCTTGAAACCGTTCAGGTTTGTTCACGCCTCAGATTTGCATCTAGGTTACGCGCAATATGGCTTAGAGGCTAGAAGGCAAGACTTTGACTTCGCATTCAGAGAACTTGTGGAGAAAACAATCGATTTAAAACCTGACTTCATGATTATTGCAGGCGACCTATTCCATCAAGCGCGTCCAACCAACGTAACGTTAGAAAACACTGTACGAAGCTTTAAGCGACTAAATGATGCAGGCATCCCAGTTCTAACTGTTGATGGATCACATGATTCCGCCCCAAACACCATCACCAGCACCATTCTATATCCGTTAGACAGCGCAGGACTTATCATTCATCTACCAAGACATCAAGGTGCATGTTGGAGAAAACCACAGTCATGCTATGTCTACGGCATCCCAAACTATCACAACCGACACAAAACACAACAAGAGCTCCCAAAGTTTATGGCTGAAAACATTCCAACTCCAGAAGCCGACATCGCTAACATCTTTGTCTTGCACGGAGCAGTGGATCTACCAGGTGTAAAGCCACCCTACATTGAGGCAGAAATTTCACCCGAACAATTGCCCAGCGGCTTTTGCTACTATGCAGCGGGACATGTACATGAACGATTCTTAGCTAAATTCAAAGATGGGTATCTAGCTTATAGCGGATGCACAGAAACGGTCAGTTATGACGAAGCCACAATGATCAAGGGTTTCTACCATGTTAAAGTTGACGAAAAAGGACAAATCCAGCCTGAAGTGATAGAATTAACTTCGCCCAGAAGATTCGTTATATTGGAACATGACTTCACGGGCATACCATCGACAAGAATTACCGAGATAGCCACACAAATGGTCAAAGAAGCTGATTGCCAAGATGCAGTTGTGGTTCCCGTATTGAAAGGTACTTTACCTGCTGAAGCGAGCCGTACAGAAATTGATTTGGGACAAGTTCGTGCAGCCGCCCAAAAAGCTCTTATCGTCCACCCAATTGTGCTACTTAAAGAAAAGGCTGTTTCAGAAGAAACAGTTAAGTCAATTTTTGAAGGCGGATTTAAAGACCTAAAGACCAAAGCTTTTGAGTACTTTGTACAAATTTTTAATGAAAGGTTCGGAAAAGAAGACGCAAATAAAATTGCTCATACCGCAATTAGTCTCGTTGAATCCTTAACCAAGAGGCAGGATGAAAAAGT
>CAYRNB010000237.1:0-1618 GCA_964425315.1 uncultured Rhodoblastus sp. | reverse complement strand
GTAGTCGTCACCCGGATCGGGGAGGCCGTCAACAGCCCCACTGGTGTCGTAGGCCAGCCGAATCCCCGCGTCACCCGCACCAGTTACTGCCGCGGTACTAGTTAGGTCTGGGTATACCTCGCCCGCTTCCTCAACTTCGGTCCAACTGAGCCCGCTGTTAGTGCTATAGGCTAAGTAGAGTGGTTCGGGGTACCACCACGCAGCCACCCAGACGAAACCGTCCGTACCCACACGTAGTTCCCTATGCCAACCCCCCGTCCCCGGTGGATCACTGGGAGCGATGTAAACAGGCAACGACCAATCGTCCCCACCGTTCAGGGTTGTAGTAGCTATCGGTTCGTAATTGTCACATGGGAAGGACTTCATCCATGTGGCGACGAAGACTCCTCCCGGGTCATCGCACGCGGCCGCGATATCCGGATCAAGCCCCACTCCGGGTCCGTCCAGTATCTGCCATGTGGGAGTCTGGCCCGGATCGTGTACGTTGGTGCTGCGAGAGTATTCTATATGCGCGCCGGGGTAGCAGTGGACTGGGTAGACCATGATCCAAGTACCGTGACAATCAGTGGCTATTCGTGGCCAATCAGCGTAGGAGTGGTCAAACCACGCGACCGACGGACCATCCTCTGTCCAGGTAGCTCCGTTGTCAAAGCTCCGTGCTGCGCTGATCCATGAGGACCAGGGCCACTCAAAATCCACGGTTACCCACACCACGACCCAGGCGCCCTCGCCGTCCGTCGCCAGACTCGGAACGCGGTCCCAGAGCGCCCAGCCGGTGACGTCCCCGTTGTCCGCGGGTGAGTCCATGCTGGGGAGCAGAAGTTGCGGGGTCGACCAATTCTCATCGCCGTCACCGTATGTACTGAAAAAGACATCAGCATCGCCCGTACCAGTAATGTTTCTCGGCCATACGACCACCCAGTGGCCTTGCCCATCGGTGGCTATCTGTGGAGACCCTGGATCGGATACCCCGAAGCCGTTCGTAGCGCACTGGACCGTCACGTAATCCGAGCCGTCAGGCCAGCCCCAGGTGGCCCCGTTGTCGAGACTGCGGCTTGCCACCAGGCGATAAGTCCCGCTGCCCGACCAGTTTTCTTCCTTTAACCACGCGGCGATCCAGGTGCCGTGCCCGTCGCCGGCTAGGGTAACTTCAACGTCGGCTTCCCAATCGGTGGCATAATCGTTATTCACAAAGCCCCCGGGGCCGAGTGAAAAGCCCAGGCTTTGCGCATCGGCCGGGTCGGCCAGGATGAACCCGGTGGTGCAAGCGCACATCAGACCAGCGGCGAGATACCTCTGCATGGTTGAATCTCCTTGAAATAGTGGTCAGTTATCAGCGATCAGTTATCAGTGGTCAGCTTTCAGCCAGATGCGCCGCCCTTTGTGGGCGGCGTCGCGTCTGTAGCGTCGCCCCTTGTGGGCGGCGTCGCCCGATTCGTTACCCACAAGGGGTGACGCCACGTTGGCGATTACCACGAGCGGTAGGGTGGCCCACGCCAACCGCCAGCTCAGCGCCGGACGGTGTAGTTCTGCTTGTCGTCCATATGTTTGAAGGTTAACGCCACGGTATCTTCGTTCATATCCATCCAGTTGAGGACGGTGCCCCTGGGCCACCAGG
>CAYRNB010000236.1:0-1629 GCA_964425315.1 uncultured Rhodoblastus sp. | reverse complement strand
TCGCCGCCCTTGGCCGGCGCGGCGATCAGCGACAATTGCTGTTCGAGTTCGACGGCGCCGCAGGCGGGGCAGACGGGCTCTTCGCCGGAGCGCACCAAAGTCTGGAACGTCTCGCCGCATTTGGCGCATTTATAACCGTAGATCGGCATTCCAAATCCTCGTCTGGTTGAGCGAGGCCTTCTTTTCGATTGAGCGTTGGAGCGGGCGATGGGAATCGAACCCACGACATACAGCTTGGGAAGCTGTCGTTCTGCCACTGAACTACGCCCGCACATCAACAGGTTACGCGACACTGGGCCCTCGCCGGACGCCGAAGTGACGCGCCCATATGACCCGAGGCTGAACATAGCGGCGTGGTCTTGCAGAGGCAATGGCGGCGCCTCCGAATTGACCCGGATTCTGGGAACGGTTGAACAAAGCTTGCTGGGGTTTGGACGGTCCCAAGCCGCCGCTCGCAGCTTCGCGATCAGAAAATTAGCGTCACTTGCGTCCTCAGCTGCCAGTCGGCCCCATAGGTCGGCCTGACCACATTGTAATAGGCGCCGACGAGGACATTGACCGGCAACTTGCCGATCCGCACCACGCGGCCGGCATTCGCCCCGATCGGGACCGTCCATTTCGTTCCCTTCGCCTCCCAGTCGGCGGTGATGACGGGCGAGCTGCCGACATACCAGCCTCCGCGGAAGTTGTAGTTTGCGAAGGGCTGAGCGAGGAATGCGTTGTAACTGTTGCCGCCGGGTCCATGCGTTCCGCCCAACGACCAGACATTATTGGCGAGAACGCCGGCGACGACCGGCCCATGCATATAGACGAGCACCGCCGTCGGCCCGGCGCCCCACACGCTCGAGCCAAGAGTCGGGCTGCTGATCGTCGGAATCTGAATCACCGGCCCAACGCCCCAAAGCCAGCCGTTCACAGGTTTGGCGGGCGAGACGAAGGCGGAGAAGGTCGTCGGGGCGGTTCCGAACGGCACGGAGGGAATAGGCGATAGATCCGGGTTCCACACGAGAGGCAGGATGGTGCGGGTGATGACGTTCCAATTGGGCGTCACATGGAGCGGGATGACCGGCTGGATGTTGAGAATTTCTTGCGCGCCGCCATGAGGACCGTAACCGAAATTCGTGTTGCTCTGGAATGGGAAGGAATAGACGTCGCCAATCGGGTTCTGAATCTTCTTGGCGATGGCGGTTGTGTCCTGGTCCTGTGCGTCGCCGGAACCCGAAACGTCGGAAGCGGATTGCGCATGCGCGACGTTGGCCAGCGCGAGAATCGCGGCCAGGGACAGGCGAATGCTCCGCTTCCTCATCGTCCTTGCTCCATTTTCAATATCAAATACACTCTTCAATTAAATGCGTTCCGGCCGAAATGGCCTCTCAGAAGTTCGCGCAGCGCCGCCTTGGAGACCTTGCCCGCATCTGATCGGCCCCAGCTGATTGGTCCGGCTAAGACGTTAACTCAGAGCCAGCCTCTGCGCCAAGGAGGGGGACTACGCAACGCTGACCAGTTCCGGCGTCCGCGCGGTGCGAAGACGCCCGCCGGGCTTCAACGGTCCTGGCGAAAATGCTTCGACAGTCTCAATCCCTGCGCCTGATAGTTCGAGCCGAGGCCGGCGCCATAGAGATCGCGCGG
>CAYRNB010000235.1:0-1641 GCA_964425315.1 uncultured Rhodoblastus sp. | reverse complement strand
GATGAAATAAGAGATATTGCATCGTCGGCGCCGGTTTTTCTGGGTCGGTAATCGGGTGGGCTCTGGCCGAGGCCGGCCACCAGGTTCTCGTGATCGACGAGCGAGGAGCCGTCGCCGGAAACTGCCATACTGAGCGCGACCCTGAGACCGGGGTGATGACTCACGTCTATGGGCCGCATATTTTTCATACGGCGGACGAGCGCGTTTGGGCTTATGTGCAGAAATTCGGCGAATGGGCGCCCTTTTATCACCGTGTGCGGGCCGTGGCGGGCGGCAGGGTCTTTTCGCTGCCGGTCAATTTGCTGACTATCAACCAATTCTTCAGCAAGGTCATGGGGCCGGCGGAAGCGCGGGCCTTCATCGCCGCGAAAACGCAAAAAATCGAAAGCCCCGCCAATTTCGAGGAGCAAGCGCTGAGCACGATCGGCCCGGAGCTTTACCACGCCTTTTTCTGGGGCTATACGCGCAAGCAATGGGGCCTCGATCCGACCAAACTTCCCGCATCCGTGCTGAAACGCCTGCCTTTGCGCTTCAATTACGACGATTCGTATTTTACACACCCGCATCAGGCCATGCCGAAAGGCGGCTATAGCAAAATCGTCAAAGCGATTCTCGATACGCCCAATCTCGAATTGCGGCTCGGAACGCGCATCGAGGATCTGAGCGAAAAATTCGCCCACATCGTTTACAGCGGCCCTATCGACCGGTTCTTCAACTGCCAATTCGGTCGCCTCGGTTATCGCACCCTAGATTTCGAGATTTTGCGCGCCAAGGGTGACTATCAGGGAACGGCGGTGCTCAATTATCGCGATGAAGACGTCTCTTTCACCCGCATCACCGAGCACAAGCATTTCGCTCCCTGGGAAAAGGAAAAGCTCGAAGGCACGATCTGCTATCGCGAATTCAGCCGGTTCTGCGAGCCGAAGGACATTCCGTATTATCCGATCCGCCAGAGCGACGAACAATCCATGCTGCGCAAATACGTTGCGCGAGCCGAAGCAACCGAGGGCGTCAGCTTTGTCGGCCGCGTTGGCTCCTATCGCTATCTCGACATGGACGTGAGCATCGCCGAAGCCCTGGCGGCTTCGGACGCCATGATCCGCCAAATCTCCGAGGGCACGAAAATTCCGACCTTTTTTGTCAAACCTTGATTTCGGCGCATTTTTGAAGGCGGCCATGTCTGACGGCCCCTTGTCGCGCAAGGACATTTATCGAGGCGACCGCGCCGGCCGCCGACGGTCCTTTGATCCACCCCCAATTGAATTGGTGCGATCTGAAGTATGTCCCTATGGAGAGAGAGAATGGACCGAGCGATGGCACGAAATCGCCGGATTAATCATTATATCAATAGCGTATCCATACCCAAGGGGTGGGCCTCAGCTGGACGCTAAATGACGGCTCTGGTTCTCCGTCAGCAAGCAACAGGGCGGAGAGTCAACTGTCGGAGGTTTCCTGTCCCCGCAACCAAATTCGTAGCCACTTCGAAACCGCCGCCCTTCCGGGGCGGCTTTTTCGTTTGTATCAACCGACCTCGACTTGCATTTATGCGCGGGTCGTCGGGTGGCTGAGACGTTTTTGACGCGGCAATTCAGCGCGCCGAGGCCTTCGCGCCTTTTTCGAAAGGCAGGCCCGCGGCCTTCC
>CAYRNB010000234.1:0-1650 GCA_964425315.1 uncultured Rhodoblastus sp. | reverse complement strand
AGGATTTACAGGATAATAGTATCCAACTCCTCCAGCACCTCCATTACCTCCTGCACCGCCTGCCCCGCCATTCGTAGAGGTTATAATTCCATTATTAAGAAGTGTTCCTCTTACATAAATTGTATAACCATCAGTATCCAGAGTGATACCAGCATTGATAGTAAGATTAGTATAGTTTTTATTCGATGTTAGTTTGGTATTAGATGAGATGGTTGCGCTACCATCTGCACCTGTTCCATAAGGATTCATTATTCATTCTCCTTAAACATTTGTTCTAAACCAAGTTTGTCCTGCCACCGGGCTTGCCGGGTCAGATGTCCTATTCTCAATAACTAATTGTTTCGCTTCATTCTGGTCAAAATCTAAATCTGTATTAAGTACAGGAGAAACTAAATTACCAAGAGAGATATTTGCTCCTAAGTCATCCTGTTGCCAAGTAGTTAAACCATCTATGTTGATCCACATTGTAACTGTTCCAGAATTATTGTATAATGCTCTTGCGCCTCGTCTCGCATTAAGATTTCCATTAGGTGCTGTCTCGGTATAAATAACATCTAAGTCTCTAAAGGCTTCCTGCAAGTAAGTTATTAACTGTTGCATATTTTCCGGCTTACTTAAGTCTTTAAGCATTATTGATTTATCCATTCTTAACTCCGTTCAATATTTGAACAATCTCTGCTTCACTTCCTGCCCATGCCCAGACTTCTTTAGTCCTGATAACATCAAATAATTTTGCTTTTCTATTTTTATCCTTGATGTCTTTCAATGCTTCTAATTTTGTATATATTATATCAGCATAGGCTCTCTTTACTTTTTCATCAGTTAATGTTGCTTTACACTGTTTACAAATGGCAACCATCATTCTTGAGCCAGTGGTTTCTAATATCCAAAAATGTTCTCCATTTTTATTTAGTTCGTATGGGCGCTTACCAAAGTTAATCTTTATGCCTTCTTTACTCAATTGGAATAGAGGAAGGCGTTTGTATTTCCATACGTTAATTCCACAAATTGGGCAAGGGCCGATACTTACTTTTTTCATTATGTACTTTCCCTCGTTCTTACTGTTCCTCTACGAAGTGGCTTTGCAAGGATCTGATATGATTGTAAATTCCAATCTTCGTTTAACCCTTCTGTTCCCATATTAACTCTTATCAATTTTCCTGTTCTCCCGATGTCTCTACCAATATCAGCATCAGTTTCCGAGCTCCAATATGATTCTCCCCACTTAGCAATTCCCCATAGCGATTGATAGCCAAAACTTCCGGACATAGTTTGTTGTATAAGTTTTTGGGTATTAGCATTATCATCACAGGTTAATACTACATCTAATTCATGAGACCCTTTCCTATCATAAACCATCATCAGTTTTGTATATTTCTTTTCTAATGACGAATCTCCCATTGATATCAATTTAGAACGGTAGCTGTTTACGATAGCACTTCCGTCATCATTAGTACCGGTATCATCCTGGTACATCTTTCCTACATAACCTCCATGGTATAGCCATGCTTTACCGCTTATATAAACTTCGGCAAAACAATTAGCAGCAATAGAATAAATGAACCAAGGAAATTGAACCTTGCCCCATCTATTTTCGTAAGGCCGAGACCAATCCATTACAACAGTCCTGTCATTTGTAGTTACTCCAGA
>CAYRNB010000233.1:0-1653 GCA_964425315.1 uncultured Rhodoblastus sp. | reverse complement strand
GACATGCAACGGCCGACCGCGATCGAGGGTGAGGAAATTGGTGATGTCGACAAGGAAGCCCGTCACGCCACCAGCGCGCGAATTTTGGCGAGCAAATCGGCATTAGGCGCGTCCGCCTGCAAAGAAATTCTGCCGATCACGTCGCCTTGACGGTGAGGATCAATCTTGCCGTAGGAGGTCAGAGTCGTGGCAATATTCTCATGCCCCAAATTCTGGCTCCAGGCCTTGATCTGTTCCGGAGTCCGACAAGCGGTCTGCATCAAATGCCCCAAAGTGTGCCGGAAGGAATGCGGCGGGAAATAAGGAAGCCCGGCCACTTCGAACGCTTGGCGGAAAATCGCCCTCACCGGCGATGCGTCGCGCCAATGCCGCGCCTCGATTCCGAAAGCCTCAAAACCCTTGTCCTGCCCTTGGCGAACCTTCGTCTTGGGGAAGAGCGGATCATTGAGGGCGAACAGGTGCGCCACGCGTAATTCGCCGATCCAATTGGCGACAATTTCGGTCAAGTCATCCCCCAAGGGGAAAAAGAACGTATTGATGTTTTTGGCGAATTTCGTCGCCACGCGATCCGGCTCCTGTCGAACCAGCGGCGGCGACTTGCTCATATCTACATGGCGAAGGCAGAGGGAAGCCAGCGCCCGGTCACGAATCCCCGTCAGGATCGCGAAGGCCACCAAAGCGCGGTTGCGACGATCGATCACCGTTTCGGTCGGCATGGCTGCAATCACGGCCCGGACCTGTTCAAGGCTCGGGAAGTCGCGCAGCTTTGGCGCCTTCGCCGTCGCGCTGTCCTTGTTCGACGGGCTGAAATATTCAATGTCCGGAACATGGATTTTCGATTTGAAGCCGGGTTGCCACGCCAGCCAGGTGAAAAACTCCTTTAGGGCGGCCAGCGTGCTGGTTTGCGTCGAATGGCTGAGGGCTTCGCCGCTGTGCAATCCGCTGGTTTCGGAGAGGCGTTCCTTGAAGGCGATGGCCTGTTCGCGGCGAAAGGTCTTGAAGTCGCGGGCACCCGTGTAATCCTCGAAGCGAGCAAGCGCCTTGCGGATGGCGTCCAGCGTCGCTTCGCTCTTGCCGCGCGCTTCTTTCAGCCAGCGCAGATAATCGCGTTTGACGCGCTCATTTTGCGGGTTGATTTTCGACATTGAACCGATCCTTTTTGAAGTCACTGTTTGCACTGGCGTCCGGACGATCCCTCAATCGCTCCGACGCCATCGGCTGAATGTCGATCAGAGCCGCGAATTTCGGGAGGTCCGCGCGGCGGACGGAGCGGTGCATTGTCGTTTCACAAACGCAGCAGAGGCCGGTGAGCTTGGCGATTTTTTCGGTGTGCAAGGAGGCGTCGGCAATGTTCCCCCACGGCTTGCGAGGCGCCCGGCACCGGAAGCAGAAGAATTCGCCGGGCGCGCATTTCTGGCGCTTGGCCTCCTGCTTTTCGGAAAGGAACGCCTTCAGCACCGTCCCATGAACGAGGACAGGGCGGCGGTTATCGATGGGCTTGAGGCCGCCCTTCAGCCAATGCCGGACAGTGTTGGGGTGAATGCCGAAAAGCTTGGCGATCTCGCCCACGTCATAGCTGAACGATTGCTTGATCCGGTTAGACCGCTCACCAGGAGGCACTCAGGCCAACTGATCGAGCAGCAGGTGCGGCAA
>CAYRNB010000232.1:0-1668 GCA_964425315.1 uncultured Rhodoblastus sp. | reverse complement strand
GACAAATTGCCGTAATCGACGCCGACGCCGGCCGCGACCAGCAGCGCAGGCAAAGTGAGCACCTCCCCGAAAATTGGACACTGACGGAAGCTACGATCTGATGTCTGCTGGTCTCCAAGGAAGAGGAGATCAGACATGTCGAAGCGCAGAAATCATGACGCCGCGTTCAAGGCGCGAGTCGCCCTGGAGGCATTGAAAGGCGAAAAGACCGCGGCCGAACTGGCGTCAGCTTATGGCGTGCATCCCACGATGATCCATCAATGGAAAAAGGCGCTGCTGGAAGGAGCGACCGACATTTTCGAACGCGGGGCTAAGAAGAGGGCCGAGATTGACGAGGGGGCCGTCCGGGACCTGCATGCGAAAATTGGGGAGCTGGCCGTCGCCAACGATTTTTTGTCCAGAAAGCTCAAGCCCTGGACCGGGAAGTGAGACGCGGCATGATCGAGCCTGACCATCCGAAATTGTCGATCGAATCACAATGCCGCCTGCTGTCGCTCTCGCGGTCGTCGTTCTATTACAAGCCGCAGGGCGAGAACGAGACGAACCTCGCGCTGATGCTGCTGATCGACAAGCAGTTTCTGGAGACGCCGTTTTACGGCGCCCAGCAGATGACCTGGCATTTGCAGAATGAAGGTCATCCGGTGAATGTGAAGCGCATCCGGCGGCTCATGCGCTTGATGGGCTTGATGCCGATCTACCAGAAGCCCAACACCAGCAAGCCGGCGAAGGGACACAAGACCTACCCCTATCTGTTGCGGGGACTGCGGATCGACCGCCCCAATCAAGTTTGGTGCGCCGACATCACCTATCTGCCGATGAAACGCGGCTTCCTGTATCTGGTCGCCATCATGGACTGGTTCACGCGCAAGGTCCTGGCCTGGCGCATCTCGAATACCTATGAGGCCGAGTTCTGCGTCGAGGCGCTGAACGAGGCCATCCGCCGCTTTGGTCCGCCCGAGATCATGAATACTGACCAGGGCAGCCAGTTCACATCTTTCGCCTGGACCGACCGCCTGAAGCGCGTCGGCGCCAGGATCTCGATGGATGGCAAAGGCCGCTGCATCGACAACATTTTTATCGAACGGCTCTGGCGGTCGCTAAAGTATGAGTGCGTCTACCTGCACGCATGGGAAACCGGCTCGCAAGCCAAGGCCGAGATCGGGCGCTGGATGATCTTCTACAATCGCCAGCGGCCTCACGCCGCCCATGGCGGGCAACCGCCTGCCGTGGTTTATTGGAACAGGATTGAAACCGACCAGCAGGCGCAGAGAGTAGCTTAAATCACCCCGGAAATTGTCCAACCAATGGGGAGTAGCTCACTTTCGGCTGACCGATGACGACGTGACGATCATTCGCCACGTCGCGCGCTACCGCTTTTTGCGCTCGACGCATATTGCGGCGCTCGTCCGCCGTTCGCTCGACCGGACGAACGATCGTCTCTGCCGCCTCTATCACGCCGCCTATCTCGACCGGCCGCGCGCCCAGCTCGATTATTACCCGACCGCCGGCTCGGCCCCGATGGTCTATGCGCTCGCCGATCGGGGCGCGCGCCTCCTCGCGCAAATCGACGGCGGGTCGCTTCCCCATCTCGAATGGAGCCGCAAAAATCGCGAAGCCGGCCGGCCCTTCATCGAACATCAATTAGAGATCATCGACTTTCGAGTCGCC
>CAYRNB010000231.1:0-1676 GCA_964425315.1 uncultured Rhodoblastus sp. | reverse complement strand
GGGGACGCTAATCTCCCGCAATCAATTTGCGCACCGCATCCCGCAAGGCGGCGCGCGAACCATCTTCGGCATAGAACATGTGGCCCCCGGCGAGCGCAAGAAAGCCGATCCGCTCCGGCGCGCCGACGGCCGCGCTCTGATCCAGCAGGAGGCGCGTGCCGAAATAGGGCGTCACGAGATCGCTGAGGCCCACCGCCACAAGCGCCCTGACGCGGGAATCGAGCGCCATGACGCGCCGCAGATCGGACAGGGATTCCTGTCCGCGACGACCAAGGCGGCCCCAGTCCCAGCTTTCCGAAATCCGGTCGTTCAGTATCTGATAGTTGGCGTCGCCGACCGGCCATTTGAGCCTTCCAGTCACGAGTTGCTCCATGGCCTCCGCAAGCGGCGCGCGCAGCGCGTCGAGCACAGGGTCGTCCCACTCGGACAGAGGCCGCATCGGCTCGGGGCTGAGGCCGCGCGCCCCGCCGTCGTAAAGGCTCGCGATGGTGCGGCCGGAAGGGTCGGAATAGCGAGCCCAATCCTCGGCGGTGATGCGGCCGCCGAGCCGGCGCACTATGTCGGGCGCAAGGCCGGTCAAGGCCGAGACGCGGCCGACGATGCGCTTTAGCGCCGCCGCGTCCTGGGGGCCGCGCAGCAAGTCGGAGAGGTAGTCGCCTCGCGCGTAAGCCTCCGCCTCCGCCAAAGCTGCGCGGTTCTTCGCGCCTTTGTGGCTCGCGACGAGCGACGGCAAACGCGCGGCGTCGAGCAGCGGATTGTCGCGGCCCTCGATCCAGGAAAAGTCGAGGACCGGGGACACCAGGATCAGGCCCGCGATCCCAATATTCTCCTTCTCCTGCAAGGCGCGGGCGATTTTGGGCGCCCGAAAGCCGCCGTAGCTTTCGCCCAGCAGATATTTGGCGCAGGCCTGGCGATGCTCCTGCACGGTCCAACGCCGGATTACGGCGGCCAGCATGTCGACGTCGCCGTCCACAGACAAAAGTCTTTTTCGCGCGGCTTTCTTAGCCGGCAGGCGCGAGTACCCGGTTCCGGGCGGATCGAGGAAGACGAGATCGGCGAAGGCGAGCCAGGTTTCCTGATTGTCGACGAGGTGCGGCGGCGTGGACGGAACAGCGCCGACAAGGGGCAGGCGCCACGGTCCGACGGCGCCGAGGTCGAGCCAGGCCGACCCAGCCCCGGGGCCGCCATTGACAACGAAGACGACGGGACGACAAGCGCCGCTGGGAACGCTTCCCCCTTCGGCCTTCGGCGGCTCCACAGTGAAGGCGAGGGTGGCGATTTGGGCGATGATCTCGCCTGAATGAGCATCCTTGACCGGCAAGGCCGAAGCCGTCGCCTTGAACGCGAGCTCGCGGCCGCCGACCTTGATGCTCTGCTCGGTGACCGAAGGCGCGGGCAAAGGAACGCGCTTCTGCTCCGGAGACTTGGCGAGCGCCGCTCCTCCGAGCAGAAGGATCGCGCAAGCCAGCGGAAGGATCTGCGCGCTTGATCGCGGCTTTGTCCAAAACTGCTTCATCCCGATGCTCCCGAGCGCCACCCCTGCAGCGAAGATGGCGGCGCGCCGAGCCAATGCCAAGACGTCATAGGCGCGCGGCGACCTCGCTCTCTTTAACTCGACTGGCGTATTTCAGCTTGGCCCAAGCGATGGGCGCTGAGGCGGGCGCGGTCGGCTAGGG
>CAYRNB010000230.1:0-1726 GCA_964425315.1 uncultured Rhodoblastus sp. | reverse complement strand
CGCCGGCTGCGTGTTCGGCGGCCTGATCTGCAAGACGGTTCTCTGGCATCGCTAGCGGTTCGGATCTGACGCCTGGCTCCCCGAACACGTTTTATCGCCGATGGGCCGACGCCAACCCGTTCCGGCCATTGAGAGGGGCTGGCGCGAACCTCCGAAGTTTGCTCCATACCTGACGCTCAGCGCTTCCTATCAGAGTTGGCGCATTTTGCTGTTCGCTGCATGCCGTGATCAGGGGGAATCCCGATAGTGCGCCCACGCCCAGCCAAATAGCGTTGCGGCAAAGAATGGATAGGCGAAGAAGGGAAGAGGCCGGGACAAAGGCGTTAGCTCGCGGCCCGCGAATGCCTGCAAGGCCACCAAAGTGAACAAGAGGGCCGCGATGAACCCGACGCCCCTCACCCACTGGGGCATGACTTTGGTCGCGCTGATGAGAACAAGTGAGACGGCCCACAAGGCGGCTCCAGCCGCGAAGGATGGAACACTGGCGCCGAGACTCATGGCGGAGCCGGAGAGGACCAGAGTCTGGCCGGCGACAAAAACAAGGAGTCCCGCCGCCACAAGATCATTGCCTCGTCGAAAATGGTGTATCGTCAGCAGCGCCGCCGCCAAAACGAGAGCGGTTCCATCGAGGCCCCAGGCAAGTCCGCGAAGCGCGGCGGATGGAACGAAGGAGCCGGCCATTCCAAGCACCGCGCCAACGACGAGTCCTGCTGGCGCTATAATGTGTGGTCGCGACGCGCTCATGTGTGTCTCCAGGATTCGTGAATCATTCATCTGGGCCGCCTACTGACGAAGCGCTCTCACCCGGTCCTTCCACTCGGGAGTCCGCCGTCGCTCTTGAATACGCGCCAAACGCCCCAGACCAGGATCACCCACGCCGCCATGAGCATAAGCGCGGGCACGAGGTGGCATAGGATCACGGTTGTTTCCTGCCATGGCGCGCCACCAGGCGCCCCGGCCTCAGCGGCGGCGAGTGGCGTGGCTTTGTTTGTTCCCCAGAAGGCGCCGGCAACCTCGGAGAAACTCAGAACCCACAGGGCGACGTGAGCCGAAATGACCACTGTGGCTGCGCGCCGGGGAATGGAACAGAGGGAGGAGCTCAGCAGGAAGGCGGCGACCATCGAAAGCGTTCCGCTGACGGTGAAGCCGGCATTGTGCGCCGAGAGCATGAGTCGTGGATAGGGCGCGAAAGGAATGGCCGCGCCAACGAACAATCCGACCAGCATCAAGGATGCGCCGTTCAGTGCGAGCCACATAGAGGGACGACGATCCATCGGTGACCTCCATATCCGTACCTATTCAATGCTTCTGCCTAAGCTTGCATGCTAACGACTTTTTTTTGACAGCTGTCAAACAATTGCTCCTGGCCGGCAGCCGACGCGGCAACTTGACTTTGCGTCGGACCGTTTCAGCGCAAAGCCGTCTTTCGATCACTGCGCAGCGAGCGGCCGCTTCCCCCATCTGCGTCATTGCGCAATGGGGGGAAACGTTGGATTTTCACCATTCGAACGGCGCTATTTGCCGATCTTGCGCTCCAGCAGGCTGCGAGCTTCCGCATCCGGCGCGCCGAAATATTGATGCTTCACGCCCAAAGTCTGCGAGGCCAGGAGGCCGGCGGCTTCGGAGCCATCGGCCGCGACGAGAAAGGCGACGAAATTGCCGCCGCAATCGTGCGGGATGCAGACCGAGCCGTAATAGAAGACCTTATGCCGCATGGTCACGCGCT
>CAYRNB010000229.1:0-1728 GCA_964425315.1 uncultured Rhodoblastus sp. | reverse complement strand
ATCAGGATCCGTAAAGCCAGTACTGTCGGAAGATTGTCGTAATCCATTGGTCACCTCTCTTTATCCTTCCCTTTCTTTGGCTCGCTCTTCCATTCTGGGTTTCTCTTTAACATTGGCTCGCTCATCCAATACGGTTTTCTTTAAACTGTTGGCACGCTCTTTTATCCTGGGCGTCTTAGAAAGTAAGGCCCGCTCGGTATCTTTGGTTTTCTTAGAATCATCGGCCCGCTCTTACGTCATGGTTTTCTCCTGAGTGATGGCTCGCTCTTCCAAAAAGGATTAATCTTCTGTATTGGCTCGCTCGCCTGGAATGGATTTCTCATCTTCAATGGCCTGTTCATGTTTTTTCCCTAAATACTCCTCGCAATACGGCGGCCGTATAGACAGCCCTTCAATTCCCCGCCACGCTATATACAGATCACGCAGAAACATTTTCACCATATAACGCAATGCGGCCCTATGGCGATGCATGTCGCTTTTCCCCCATCCTGCAGATTGCTTTCGGAATTTATAATTGTCATAATATTCGCGATACGGTGAATTCGAACGCAGAAACGAAGGGCCCAGAACGCCGAGTAATTTCGAGCGAAGGTATTTATTCCAATCGTTTTTCTGCCCTTTCACCGGCCGCACCGAAAGACCGTCAACTGTATGCACACCTGAAAATTTCCAAATCTTACTTACCGTTGTGGCAATGTATATGTCGATCTCCGATACGATCACAGCAGTCATGGTGGGACCCACGCCCTTGATATCTTTGAGAAAATCCTTCCAAATCGGCATTGATTTGATTTTCGATTTTATAAATTCAAACGATCCCTCCTCCATCTCTTTTGCATTTTTGTAATACGATTCAAGTATCTGGCGGTCATCTTCATAAATCGGATATGACTCTCTATTGATATCCCCACCGTCCTTTTTCATTCCGAGCCGGTTCCCGATCTGTATCCTGAGGTACTGGTAATCATAATGCGCTTTGACTGCTACTTTGAGCGATGCATTGATCTCGTTCATTTTCGATCCTCCAGCAAATTGTTAATAAAATCGCGTAGCTCGAGTAATTTCTGCATATCCTTTTTTTTAACAACTCCGAATTTTTTAATAGAATGAATGATAATATTAACGTAGAGCTCTATAATGCGTCCGTTTGTCGTATTTTTCTTTTCCTTGAGTTTTTGTGTTGCCGGCTGCGTATCCTCTTCAATACGCCTTTCGTAAAGTTTTCGCACCCTTTCTTTCGTAATCGACAGCGATTGTGCCACCCGGTCAATCTTCAATCCCATTTTCTCAGCAATTACGATACATTTTGTTTTATCCTGATTAGATAACGGTTGTCCATGTATTGAATTCACCCGGGCAGACCTGAGCAGCATTTCCTTCTTGTCTTTGAAATCTTCTGATGTAACAGTTATGCAATAACTTTTTCCATACTTCTCGAGATATGCGTGATATCTGTGAAATCCATCAACAAGGGTTTTGGTTTTTAAATCTATAAGCGGGGGAGGGATTTCGGCTCCGGCAGAAAGAGAATCTATTAACCGAAGTGTATTATCTCTGTTTAAATCAGTGCGTGGATAAATGTCCCAATCTATTTTTATTTCAGACAAACTCAATTTTTCCATTCATCCCCCTCCCATTCGGATAAATCTATCTAAACATCCTCATCTTGATCTCAGCTTCCATTCTCATACCCTCACGCACGTACAGAACGTACGGTTTCTCGCATTC
>CAYRNB010000228.1:0-1729 GCA_964425315.1 uncultured Rhodoblastus sp. | reverse complement strand
TTTTGATCGATGGAGCAAATAGATGGCCTGACACAAGAATATTCTGGATTTCTTATGGCGCAAATGAATCTGAATTAAACGAACATATAATACGATTTCTCGACAGTAGCAGATACGCTTATGTCATATACAAGCAGGACGCGGACACTTTTTTCCTTAAGCTACTACAGAATTTGGGTATTCCCCAGCCTGAGCTAATTCGTGATCCGTTATGTTTTTCGAAGGAGTTAGCAAGCAGCATCGCCGAAAGCGAAGACAAAGAAATTTCACAAATTCTGTCTCAGTACCAATCTCGTGTAAGTCAACTTGCGGCAATCCGTGAAGACTATAATTTCAAAATAATCGAGGAGAATTTTAACTCCGCGTCCGGCACCACAAGTCGACTCGGCCGAAGCGATGAATTAGCTGAGCGCCTACGACCTCTGGAGCGATTTGCTGGAAGTTTTGCGTGCGACCTAGCAATATCCTGACAGCAATTACCGGCTATTCTGACCTGCTGCTCGCCAATCACCGGCCGACCGATCCGTCCTTCCAGGACATCATGCAGATCAAGCAGAACGCCAATCGCGCCGACGGCTTGATGCGGCAGCTTCTGGCCTTCTCGCGCCGCCAGACCCTGCGCCCGCAGGTGCTGCAACTCGGCGACGTGTTGTCGGAACTGCTAACGCTGACGCGTCGGCTTGTCGGCGAGAAGATCGAAGTCGATCTCAAACAGGGCCGCGATCTGTGGCTGGTTAAGGCGGATCTGAATCAGTTCGAGCAGGTGGTGATGAACCTGATCGTCAACGCCCGCGACGCGATGCCGAGCGGCGGCAAGATTTATCTCCGCACCAAGAATGTCGCGGCCTCCGAATGCGCCGCCTATGGCGAGAAGCTGCTTCCCGCCGCCGATTATGTGGTGGTCGAGGTCGAGGATACGGGCACCGGCATTCCCCCCGACGTGCGCGGCAAGATTTTCGAGCCTTTCTTCACCACCAAGGAAGTGGGCAAGGGCACCGGCCTCGGCCTCTCCATGGTCTACGGCATCATCAAACAAACCGGAGGCTTCATCTTCTGCGATTCGACCGTGGGGCGCGGCACGACCTTCCGCATTTTCCTCAACCGATATATCCCTCAAGAAAACCTAGAAGCGGCACCGAAGGCGGAAGCGAGAAAGGCCGCCGCCGACCATACTGGGCGCAGCGTGGTGCTCTTGGTCCAACCGGATGAGGCGGTGCGCTCCTTCGGCGCACGGGCGCTCGCCTCGCGCGGCTATACTGCGCTCGAGGCGGCATCGGGCGTCGAGGCCTTGCGCGTTGCAGATGACCTGGGCGACCGCATCGACCTCATTGTCTCCGACGTGATCATGCCGGAAATGGACGGTCCGACCATGTTCACGCAATTGCGCAAGCGCGGCATCAAATGCCGGGTGATTTTCGTCTCCGGCTACGCCGAGGAATCTTTTTCGAAAAATCTCCCCGAAGGCGAGGATTTCGGTTTTCTGCCGAAGCCTTTCACGCTGAAACAGCTGATCGAGACGGTGAAGGGGACTTTGAACCACTGAACGCAAATTCGGTTTTCGCGCGTGACCATCGAGATACGCAAAAAAATTCGCATTTTTGTTTTTTGAATTAGCAGACCACCTCCTCTCATCAACGAATCGGACGATTTTTCGTCCAGTTCACTGCCGCCTTGCCCGCCGCCCGACCGGTGGCGAAACAGGCGGTCAGCAAATAGCCGCCGGTTGGCG
>CAYRNB010000227.1:0-1733 GCA_964425315.1 uncultured Rhodoblastus sp. | reverse complement strand
TACGCTCTTCACCTACTTTTTTTCTAATTATGTCTGGCTCAATTATTGGTTCCCCTTCCCATTTCCAAATTTTAACTGCCTCTTTTGAAAATTCTTTATTTCTACTTTCAATATCATCAAAAATCCATTTTTCTTTATCTTTCAATATATTAGTTATAGGAAAATCTGATTTTACATAATCAATTTTTTTCTGCGCGAATATCCGATTTGACATACTTCTATTCCAGGCTTCTTTAATGATGGTTAAATTTCCGATTTTATTAAGCATCTCTTCATGTGACACTATTACTTGATTTTTATCCTTCCCGGTTTGATTTTGCAAATCATTTATCCATTGCTCACTTAAAGTTTGAGGCATAATGTGTTCTGTTTCAATTTCTTTAATATCCAATATTGTTTCACCAGTAGGTTTACAAAGTTTCCATAAAATATATTTTGTGCGTTGTTCTCCAAATTTAAAATTCCTTGATGCAAAATTACGTTTAAATATTTCGTCATCAACATTCTCTTTAACATAACGAGATAATTTTCCCTCAATATAAGCTAAATATTCTTCGAACTTTTTCTGTTTTAGTCCATCACAAATCTCATTATATATCTGGTCTAAACTACCTGTTGATTGACCACAAATACCCCACCTAATATGAAAGGTCTCTATCAATTCCAAAATCTTTAAGATGTCATCTCTTCTAGATTTTTTATCTTCTTCATAGAGAGGCATAATTTTAATTAATAATGTAAAACTCGGGGATACTTCAACTGTTTTTAACTCATCTATTTTTTTATTAATTTTTTTATCATCGAATGAGCTTTCAAAAATCTTTTTATATATTGAGGAACTATTATTTAATTCTTTAGCAAATTGTAAATATTGATTAGGGAGATTATTTTCTAACCGGCTTCTTACATGTTGATATAGATTACTTTCAGAAAATTTTCCTTTATAATTTGCCAGCATATATCGCCGAATAAATTTTACTGGACTTTTATCTCTTATTTTCTGATACATTTCTTCCCATTCGTTAATACAATTATTAAAGATATCTTTATTTGTAGCTGTATTCATCAATAAAAAGTTTTTAATTAAATCTGCAGCCGAGAGCTCTAATCCTCTATCATTCAAAGTTTCAAATAACTTAAATGCGTTAAAATAATTAAATGCGTTGATATAAACAACAAAAATATTATTTATAATTATTTGCCAAATATCATCCGGAAATTTTGCATTTTTATAAAATTCATAACATCTATAAATAGGATGCTCTTCCTCTTTTATATTTCCTTCTAATATATTTTTTAAATGTTTATTATCATATTCATTTAATTCAAATTTTGGAAAAGAAATTATTTTACCCTTTAAGAAAGTATTAGAGGATAAATAACTATTATTTATAAATTTTGCAAGTCCATCATTTTTTTCCTTCATTTTATCTCTTATTGCAGAAAGCCATATTAATATTGTAGCTAATCTTTGTTGGCCATCAATAACATAAAATGATTTTACTCCTTGGTCCGGCTCTTGTGTAGGCACTACTACAATAGCTCCAAAAAAATGGCTACTATCTATAGGCAATGAAAGAATGTCTTCCAATAAATCTGCCCACTGATCTTTAGTCCACGCATATGGTCTTTGATATAAAGGTAATTTAAAAACTTCTGTCTGTTGACCTAATAATTTTTGTAAACTTATTTCATTTGCATCAATAAATGACATAAGCACCTCCATTATATTT
>CAYRNB010000226.1:0-1747 GCA_964425315.1 uncultured Rhodoblastus sp. | reverse complement strand
GCGCAAATCCTGGGTGATTTTCATCGAACAGAATTTCGGCCCGCACATGGAGCAGAAATGCGCGACCTTGTGCGCCTCCTTCGGCAGGGTCTCGTCGTGGAAATGTTTCGCCGTGTCGGGGTCGAGGCCGATGTTGAACTGATCCTGCCAGCGGAAATCGAAACGCGCCCGGCTCATGGCGTCGTCGCGCAGCCGCGCGCCCGGATGGCCCTTGGCGAGATCGGCGGCGTGGGCCGCAATGCGATAGGTGATGACGCCGGTCTTGACGTCGTCGCGGTCGGGCAGGCCGAGATGCTCCTTGGGCGTGACATAGCAGAGCATGGCTGTGCCGAACCAGCCGATCATTGCCGCGCCAATGCCTGAGGTGATGTGGTCGTAGCCCGGCGCAATGTCGGTGACGAGCGGCCCGAGCGTATAGAAAGGCGCCTCGCCGCATTCGGCGAGCTGCTTGTCCATATTCTCCTTGATCTTGTGCATGGGCACATGGCCGGGGCCTTCGATCATCACCTGGCAGCCCTTGTCCCAGGCGATCTTGGTCAATTCGCCCAGCGTCTCCAGTTCGGCGAATTGCGCGCGGTCGTTGGCGTCGGCGATGGAGCCGGGCCGCAGGCCGTCGCCGAGCGAGAAGGAGACGTCATATTTGCGCATGATGTCGCAAATCTCGCCGAAGCGCTCATAGAGAAAGCTTTCCCTGTGCTTCGACAGGCACCAGCGCGCCAGGATCGAGCCGCCGCGCGAAACGATGCCGGTGACTCGGGTTGCGGTGAGCGGCACAAAGCTAAGGCGTACGCCGGCGTGGATGGTGAAATAATCCACCCCCTGTTCGGCCTGCTCGATCAATGTGTCCTTGAACACTTCCCAATCGAGTTTCAGCGCATCGCCGCCGACTTTTTCGAGCGCCTGATAGATCGGCACCGTGCCGATCGGAACCGGCGCGTTGCGGATGATCCAGTCGCGGATATTGTGGATGTTGCGGCCGGTCGAAAGGTCCATGACCGTATCCGCGCCCCAGCGGATCGACCAGACCATTTTCTCGACCTCTTCCGCCACCGAGGAGGTGACGGCGGAATTGCCGATATTGGAATTGATTTTGACCAGAAAATTGCGGCCGATGATCATCGGCTCCAGTTCGGTGTGATTGATGTTGGCCGGAATAATCGCCCGCCCGCGCGCGACTTCCTGGCGCACGAATTCCGGCGTGACGAATTCGGGGATTTGCGCCCCGAAACTTTCGCCGTCCTTCAGGCGTTCGGCGCTGCCTGCCGCCGCCGCCTCGCGTCCCAGATTTTCGCGATGGGCGACATAGATCATCTCTTCGGTGATGATCCCGGCGCGGGCGAATTCGAACTGGGTGACGGGAGCGCCGTCGCGCCCGCGCCGCAATGTGCGCTGCGCGGGGCAGGGGGCGGCCAAAGCCTCGCCGGAAACGTTGCCGTTGTCCTCGTCTTTGATTCCGCGGCCCTGATAGGTTTCGAAGTCGCGGCGGGCGATCCAGCTTTCGCGGATCGGCGTCAGGCCGGCGGCGAGATCGATCAGCGGCTCGGCTTCGGTATAAGGGCCGGAAGGGTCGTAGACGCGCAAAGAGGGCTCGCCCGAAGAGGGATCAAGGGCGATTTCCCGCACCGGCACGCGCATTTCCGGCGAACAGGCGGGCGAAATATAGAGTTTTCGGGAGCCTGGCAGGGGGCCGGTCGTGACATGTTCCGGCCGGCGGAGATTTTTGGAATGGACGTTCATCGCGCTCTCC
>CAYRNB010000225.1:0-1755 GCA_964425315.1 uncultured Rhodoblastus sp. | reverse complement strand
GACATCCGCTTCGTCGAGGACGACTGGGAAAGCCCGACGCTCGGCGCCTGGGGCCTGGGCTGGGAATGCTGGTGCGACGGCATGGAAGTGTCGCAATTCACTTACTTCCAGCAGGTGGCCGGCGTCGAATGCGCGCCGGTTTCCGGCGAGCTGACCTACGGGCTTGAGCGCCTCGCCATGTACGTGCAAGGCGTCGAAAACGTCTATGACCTGAATTTCAACGGACTTGAGGGCGAAGGGCGCATTTCCTACGGCGACGTCTTCCTCCAGGCCGAACAGGAATATTCGCGCCATAATTTCGAGGCCGCCAATGTCGAAAAGCTGTTCGACGATTTCGCCAAGGCGGAAAAGGAATGCCGCGCCCTGCTCGCTTTCGGCGAGCAAGGCGACGGGCATCATCATCTCATGGTGCTGCCGGCCTATGATCAATGCGTCAAGGCGAGCCACGCCTTCAACCTGCTCGACGCGCGCGGCGTCATTTCGGTGACAGAGCGGCAGAGCTACATTTTGCGCGTGCGCGAACTGGCGAAAGCCTGCGGCGCCGCCTGGCTGAAGACGGAAGGCGGCGGCGCCTGATCCAGATCGAAAAACGCGCCGGCTTTCCCATTGTTCAGAAACGAAAAACATGTCCGATCTTCTGCTCGAACTTTTCTCCGAGGAAATCCCGGCGCGGATGCAGGCCCAGGCCGCGGCCGATCTGAAAAAAATCGTCACCGACGCATTGGTCGCGCGCGGCCTGACTTATGAGGCGGCCAGAAGTTTTGTCACGCCGCGCCGCCTCGCCCTCAATATCGTCGGCCTGCCGGTGCGCCAGCCCGACCAGCGCGAGGAAAGGAAAGGCCCGCGCGTCGGCGCGCCCGAGGCCGCGATCAACGGCTTTCTCAAAAGCGCCGGCCTCGCCTCGCTCGACCAGGCGAAGATCGAAAAGGACAAGAAGGGCGGCGAATTCTATGTCGCGGTGATCGAGCGCAAGGGCGCGGCGACGCTCGACGTGCTGGCGGAAATTCTGCCCGAGACGATCAGGAATTTCCCCTGGCCAAAAGCGATGCGCTGGGGAGCGCTCTCGGCCGAGCCCAATGCGCTCCGCTGGGTGCGGCCGCTCCACGGCATTGTCGCGACTTTCGGCCCCGAAACCGAAGACCCGGAAATCGTGCCTTTCGAGATCGGCGGGATCAAGGCGGGCGACGTCACCTACGGCCACCGTTTTCTTAGCCCCCGGCCGATCAAGGTGCGGCGGTTCGACGATTACCTTCCCGCGCTGGAAAAGGCGAAAGTCGTGCTCGATCCGGCGCGGCGGCGCGACATCATCCTGCACGACTGCAAGGACCTCGCCTTCGCGCAGGGGCTGGAGCTGGTCGAGGATGAGGCGCTGCTGGCCGAAGTCGCCGGACTGGTCGAATGGCCGGTCGTGCTGGTGGGCGCGTTCGAGGAAAGTTTTTTGGACATTCCCGACGAGGTGATCCGCGCCACCATCCGGGCCAACCAGAAATGCTTTGTTTTACGCGATCCGCAGACCGGAAAACTCGCCAACAAATTCCTGCTTGTCGCCAATGTCGCGGCGACGGACGGAGGCAAGGCGATCGCCGCCGGCAATGGCCGGGTCGTGCGGGCGCGGCTCTCCGACGCGCTCTATTTCTGGAAGACCGACCAAGCCCCCCTGCCCGACTACGCCAACGAGTTAAACAAAAACAAGCCGTTAGACCAGCGTCTTGCCAAATTGAGCCAGCTGAACATCATCTTCCACCAGAAGTTGGG
>CAYRNB010000224.1:0-1772 GCA_964425315.1 uncultured Rhodoblastus sp. | reverse complement strand
CTGTAGATAGCTGTCGTGTGTTCTACCTCAAATGCCTGCGCAATTGAGCGGCGATCAAGCCATATTACATCTATGTTTTCGATCGTTTTCAAAGTTGCGGTATCGTAATTTAGCGGTAGCCGCGTAATTAGCTTACTATGATACTGACTGGGCAAGGCTTCGGAGACTCTACCCCGGTCACTGGGAGGGAGCCAAATGTTAAAGCCGAGAATTGCACCAAGTTGTGCAACATTTGCTTGCATCTTAATTGACGCTCTAAGCTCTTGATCAACTTCGACTGGTGGCGCAATCTCAGACTCTTTTTCGTTCTCATCACGTTCAGGAACCTCAATTTCAATTTCGCCGGTTTCGGTTCGGACAACCATTCTTTGAGCAATGTGCCGGCGATCGGCCGCGTCTAAATCATAGCGCTTCTTTGCGGTCGTTTGCTTCTGTAACGCGCTACAAATCAATTCTCCATCCGTCGCCGAGATTTCGAACAAAGACTGGCGTAAGCCAGCTGATTGCGCCCATCCGAAGGAGCCGACAACCAAATTCTTCGTAAATGATAACTTATACCAACGGCCGTTATGACTGACCGACGTGAGCCCAATCGCGCATCCCGATTGAGGCGATGGCCTGTGGCAAAGCGGTGAGCTTGTTCCACGCCTCGCAGGCGGCGTCGATGATGTCGTCATAGGTCTCGAAGACCGTGTTCGAGAGCCAGTTGGCGCGCAGATATTGCCAGACGTTTTCAACCGGGTTCAGCTCAGGCGAGCGCGACGGCAAGAAAATCAACGTCATGTTTTTCGGGATGCGCAGGCATGGGGTCGTGTGCCACCCGGCGCGGTCGAGCAGAACGACAGCATGGGCGCCTTTTGCGACGCGGTGAGAGATTTCATTGACGTGCATCTGCATCGCCTCGGTGTCGGCGTAGGGCAACGCCAGAGCCGCGCCGACGCCACGCGCCGGGCAAATGGCTCCGAACAGATAGGCGTTTTCATAACGCTGGTCGGCGGGTTGGCGAGGCCGCGTTCCGCGCCGCGCCCATTGGCGGACCTGGCCGTTCTTCTGTCCGATCCGGGCTTCGTCTTGGAACCAAATCTCTACCGGTTTGCGCGCGGGGACATGGGCAAGGTGCGCCTTCAGCGTCTGGCGAAAGTTTTTTTGAACGCCGCGATCGTCTCGGCCTTCTGGCCGGGATGGCGCGGTCGCGCGCTGATGTGCGAGAAGCCGAGCATCTTGAGAAGCTTGCCTATCGTGCGCTCGTGATAGACGACGCCGAAGCGCTCCTCAACGACGCGCTTCAAATCAATCCTTCGCCAGCGGACGACGCCATCCTTTTCCCGATCCGGCCCGGTTTCGACAATCTCGGCGAGGGCGGCCAGTTGCTCTGGCCCCAGCCGGGTCGGATGGCCTTTGGAACGAATATCCTTGAGCCCCTCCGGGCCCTGCGCATTGAAGCGGTGAACCCAGTCGCGCAGCGTCTGGCGATCCATGCCGCCGATCCGCGCCGCCTCCGCCCGGCCCATGCCATCCAACACGCCCGCCAACGACAACAGCCGCCGACTTTGGTTGGCGTCCTTCGAACTCGCCGCAAGACGCCGGAGTTCGATAGCCGAAAAGTCCGTCCTGATCTTCACCGTCGCTGGCATGGCGCGAATCCTCCCCGCGCCACAGAATCAGATCACCACCGAACTGGGAATCCCCTTCGAGTCAGACGGAAAGGCCGTTGGTATTATTCACAGCCTAGCAACTTGGCCGAAATCGTATCCGCTGTATCGTGGCCATTA
>CAYRNB010000223.1:0-1782 GCA_964425315.1 uncultured Rhodoblastus sp. | reverse complement strand
CACTCCTCCCTTTTGCCCGATCCGCATCAGCATCAGCCGCGATACGGCGAGGACGATAAAGGTGATGACAAAGAGGATGAGGCCGAGGGCGACCAGCGAGGACGTGTAGAGCGCTCCTACGGCTTCAGTGAATTCATTGGCGATCGAGGCGGAAATGCTGGTCCCGGGCGCGAGGATCGACGGCGAAATGCGATGGGCGTTGCCGATGACGAAAGTGACCGCCATGGTTTCGCCGAGCGCGCGGCCCAAGGCCAGCATGACGCCGCCGACCAGGCCGGCGCCGGTATAAGGCGCGACAATGTGGCGCACCACTTCCCAGCGTGTGCAGCCTATGCCGAAGGCCGCCTCCTTCAACACCGTCGGCACGGTGGCGAAAACGTCGCGCGAGATCGAACTGATCAGCGGCAGGATCATGATGGAGAGAATGAGGCCGGCCGTGGCGATGCCGATTCCATAGGGCGGGCCGGCGAAGAGGTCGTTCAGCAGGGGAACGTCGGAGAAGGCGTCGATCAGCGCCGGCTGCACATGCTCCTGCAGGAAGGGCGCGAGAACGAACATGCCCCAGATGCCGTAGATGATCGAAGGAATGCCGGCGAGTAATTCGACCGCGATGCCGATGGGCCGGCGCAAAGAATGGGGGCAGATTTCGGTCAGGAAAACGGCGATGCCGAAGCCGATTGGCGCGGCGATGATGAGGGCGATGAACGACGTGGCCAAAGTGCCGTAGATGGCCGGCGCCGCGCCGAATTTATTGGTGACGGGGTTCCATGCGGTCGAAGTCAGGAAGCCGAAGCCGAAGGCGCGCAGGGCCGGCGCCGCGCCATAGGCCAGCGAAACGATGACCCCGCCGAGCAGGATGAGCACGGCGATGGCGGAGCTGCGGGTGAGAATGCGGAAGGCCTTGTCGCCGAGTTCGAACCGGCGCAAGACCTTTTCGCGCTTCACATTCTGCGCCGTTGCTGTCGCGACGGAACTCAATAACGCCTCCGACATGACTTAGCTCCCGCCAAAACGGCGGATCGGGGACGAGCCCCGATCCGCAATCTTGCGATACGGCCGCCGTTGAAAGCAAGCGGCCGATTCGATCTCACATGCCGTTGTAGACCGGCTTGCCATCGGGGCCCTTGATTTCGGCCGCCCATTTTTTCTTGATCATGCTGACGACATTGGCCGGCATGGGGATGTAGTCAAGCGATTCGGCCTGCTTGGCGCCATGGGCGAAGGCCCAGGAGAAGAATTTCAGCGCTTCGGCGGCGGCGGCCGGATCCTTCACCTTCTTGTGCATCAGGATGAAGGTGGAGGCGGTGATCGGCCAGGACTTGGCGCCGGGCTGGTCGGTCAGGATCAGATAGAATCCCGCAGCATGCGCCCAATCGGCGTTGGCGGCGGCGGCCTGGAAGGTCGGGGTGTTCGGCGCGACCCTGTGGCCGGCGCGGTTGACCATGTCCATGTAGGTCATCTTGTTCTGCATGGCGTAGGCGTATTCGACATAGCCAATCGTATTCTTGGTGTTGCCGACGACAGCGGCGACGCCCGCATTGCCCTTACCCGCGTAGCCTTCGACAGGCCACGCCACCGACACCGCGGAGCCGACCTTGGCTTTCCATTCGGGCGAAACCTTCACCAGATAATTGGTGAAGTTGAAGGTCGTGCCCGAGCCGTCCGAACGATGCACCACCAGGATGGAGGCGTCGGGGAGCTTGACCTTGGGGTTGAGTTTGGCCAGAGCCGGATCGTTCCACTTGGTGATCTTGCCGAGGTAGATATCGGCGAGAGTGGGGC
>CAYRNB010000222.1:0-1783 GCA_964425315.1 uncultured Rhodoblastus sp. | reverse complement strand
CCGGGCTTGCTCAACGAGCCTCTCGAGATACAGCGCGCCATCGCCAAACGCGGCCTCAGCCTCTCGCCGCGCTAGTGGCATTGCGGCCTGCAACTCCTCCCTCGATCGTGCGGCGCGGATCCCCATACCGCCGCCGCTGGCCGCCGCTTTCAAGGCCAGTGCGTCACATTGCTGGCAAAGCGACACGGTGTCCGCGCTGAACGACGGCATGTTGCCCACGTCCTCCGGCGATCGCGACATTCCGCGCCTGACCTGGTGGGACCACAAGGGAACGAGCGAATGGGTGCAATACGACTTTCCGAACCCCATGAAGGTCACTACCGTTGAGGTGTACTGGTTCGACGATACCGGGCACGGTCATTGCCGCGTGCCGGGGTCATGGCGGTTGCTGTATCGTGATAGCGGCGTGTGGAAGCCCGTCACCAACCGCGGCGGCTACGGCGTCGAGAAGGACCGTTTCAACAAGACGCTGTTCGACGCCATTCACACAGACGCGCTGCGCCTGGAGGTTCAGTTGCGCCGCGGATTCTCCGGCGGCGTTTTGGAGTGGCGGGTAAACCAATAGCGACGGAGGAGCGGAGAAAAAGATTCCTGACACGTTTTCCTGATCAATAGCGACGGAGGAGCGGAGAAAAAGATTCCTGACACGTTTTCCTGATTGACACGTTTTCCTGATTGACACGTTTTCCTGATCCTGACACGTTTTCCTGATCGTTTTCCTGATCTGCGGAGCTGCTTCACGAGATATCGACGAGCACCACCCGAACCGGCGGAAGTCGAAGACAAGGATCGCAACGTCGGACATGCCATTCGTGTCAGGAACCTTCTCTTGGCCGTCCGAGTTGCTGTTGCGCGAAGGCCGCCAGGAATGCCCGCCGCAGGGGAATTCCTACCGGCGCGCGGGATACCGCGTCCACGGCCTTGAAGTCGTAGCCCTTGCGTTGCTTGTAGTACGCCACCCAATAGGGATAGTACAAGCGATTCGTGTTCATGACGGCTTTCAGTCTGGGAGGACTCTCCCGGTGGAAACCATGCTTGACCAGTATCCACTGGTATTCATCCAGGACCTTCGCTCTGGCCTTCTCTATGTCGATATGGAAATCGAAGCGCGGGGCATCCGCCTGTTCCACGAACTCAAGCGTCTCCATCTCCATGAATACCAAGTCCCCCAACACGCCGTCCGAAGCGACAAAGACCGTCTGCTGGCCGCCTTTCACCAAGAGCGAGAGCTCGAACAGATAATACGGGAAGTAGATTAGTTCGATTCTCTCGGGCTCCGGCCTGCTCATCGCAAAGAGCAGCCCCCCGCGCTTGGCAAGTCTCTCCAGGGCAGCGTCCTTCCGGACAGCGGGCTTGGCAAACATCATTTGTCTTCTGTCTCGTGTGAGACCCGCTTTGAACGTCCCTTGAACAGCGCAATCAGGCCTATCGCCAGGAGGATCACACCCGCCGCCAGGTTCGTCAGCTTTCCGAACGTGGTCGGGGGTGCGTAGACGGCGACCACCATGATGACCCCCAGAGCAATCCAGAAAAGCCCCATCACCTCCAGAGGGTTTGGTCCACTTTCCCGTGGTGTTTTCGTATTCGGCATGGGCTTCTCCTCGCGCGGCCGCGCAGCTCCAAGAGTGACTGTCAGAATGTTATGTAGACGATTATTTGAACCAACAGGACAACGACCGCCCAGAGTCTCAGGTCCCGCCAGATTCTCCTGTCGGGCGCCCCTTGGAAGATGTAATCCTTCGGCCTGGTCAAGGCCCAGATCATCACGGACACGAAGAAGATC
>CAYRNB010000221.1:0-1784 GCA_964425315.1 uncultured Rhodoblastus sp. | reverse complement strand
AGCAGCGCAACGAAGCCGATCATGCGGCCTGGGCGGCCCGCAATCCCGCGCCGGAGTGAAGGGCGGAAGGCAGGCCCCCGGAGGCGCCCCGCGCGGGCGCGGCCAAACTTGGCCGGCGAGCCAAAGAAGGCGTTTTTTATCCCTTGGCCATCACCGGCGCCGGAGGCGCCGCGGGCGAGAGCGAGAAAGTCAGCCAGATATTGAAGCCGTCGGGGCGGTTCACCGCGCCGAATTCGCCGTAGCCCTTGAGGTTGAGGTAGCCCTGCATGCCTCCTCCGGCAGGGAAAAGGTAGCCGACCTGCGGCCCCACGCCGAAGACTTGCGACTGGAAGCAGCCGACGCGATCGCCGGAGCCGCTGTCGCAGCCGATTTCGCGATAGACGTAGCCGACGAGGCCGACAAGCAATTGCTTGCTCAGGAATTGCGATGCGCCCCAGTCGAGATGAAAATCGACGCCGCTCTGGTACTGCGTGTCAGGATTGATGAAATTGTAGGTCAGGCCGGCGACCGCCGAAAATTCGTGGCCCGTTTCCGGGTTGAAATAAGTGTAGCCAGCGCCGGAATCGATCGCCCCATGTCCGATTCCGAGATTGGCTAAATTGGCTGAATTGTAGTCTCCGACGGGCACGTCGCCGGTGATATAGGTCATGAAATTGTTGACCCCCGCATTCCAGCGCAAGCTGGCTTGCGGGTAGAGATCGCCAAATCCCCCCGTCGAATCGCTCAAATTGACTGTACGCGAAAGTGGGATCGAGCCGCCAGGCAATGTCAGCACGCCATTCGTACTTGCCGACAGAGAGGTATGGTTGTAGCCGGGAAATCCCATCAAGCCGACCGACGCCTGGCCGCCGAGAACGGGCGTCGCGAAAACGTAAGTCGCGTTCATCAGGCCGATATCGATATTGGCGTGAACGCTGCCGCTAATCTTTCCCGAAAAATTGGCCGGAACGCCATTGATGGTGAAATCGCGCGCACCCGCGACCGAGGCGCCGGCCGAAACGGAATCGTAATAATTGATTGTTGCAAAGGACCATCCGGGCTGCTGAGGCGCGGCGGCGAGGCTGCCGAACAGGCCGGGAAGCCAAAAGCTTATGCCGCCTTCATCGGCGCGCGCGGCGTTCGGGCTCACGCAGACCGCAGTCAAAATCAGCGCCGCGACTGCGGCGCCGCCCCAGGCCTTTTTCTTCGCGGCCGAAAATCCGCCCACTTTTCCAAAGCCTACTTTCTCAAACATATCGTCCCCCGCGCTTCGGCCAATCGTTTTTGCGCGGCCGTATTTGAATTGACGGGGATTCTAGCATCGAATGCCAACCTTTGTGCATAATCTGGCCCAACGGCGGTAAATTCTCACCGGTTGTTGCGCGGAAGATACAACCCGAATGGCCGCCAAGACTTAGCATGCGCTAACAAGACGCTAACTTATTGGAAATTGACGCTCTACTCTTTAACCCATCCTACTGCGTCACCGGATTGGAAACATGAATTTTATTGCCTCACCAGAGCTGCGCGGCAGCGCTCTCCAGCCGAAAACGAGTTTTCGGTCAAACTGGCGGCGAACAATTTGCGCGCCGCGGGAAGCTTTCCCGCGGCGCCAGGCTTTCATCGCGACTCATGTCGTCCGTCGTGGCGGACACGGCCGAATTAATAGGTCCGGCAGACTCGCACGCCATGCCGATAATAGCAGTGGCGATGAACCGCATGCCGATGCGTCACCACAGCGCCGTGGCGGGTGGCGCAGCCGGCGCGATAGACGCCCCGCGCGCAAACCACCGCATTGGCGGCGG
>CAYRNB010000220.1:0-1801 GCA_964425315.1 uncultured Rhodoblastus sp. | reverse complement strand
TACTATTTAGCACTTTTTCTCTTTGGCGATACCTTTTTTCTACCTCAGGCAATACTTTGGAATAAAACCTAGCCCTATATTCTTCATATATATCGCAGCCGATGAATCTTCTTTTCATACATTTTGTTTGAGCGAGTACTATACCTGAACCAGCAAATGGATCTAGCACTAAGTCATTTTCATCCGTTGACAGTAAGACTATTCTTTCAACCAACTCTGGAGGGAAAGGACATAGGTGTTGTATAAAGCCGTTACTCCATGCACCTTGGTTTGGAATGGCTATTCGCCAAATGTTTTCAGGCACCTTACCTTTGGGGTTATATCTCTCTGGATATTTTACCCACCATTTGCTGAGTGTCTCTACCTCTCTAATTCTGTCTATATAGTATTTGAAATCTTCTGTTTTAGACAACAGAAGAATGTATTCGAAATTATTCCTAAACTGCCCCCTTGCTGAATAGGGGAGATTCTTTACCTTATCCCACACAATGACGTCCTGGGGTATCCAATGAATCTCTTCTAGGACTTTCGTTAGATCAAAGGGAAGTAGCTTCAAATGTCCTTGTCGTTTGTAAGTATCCACCACAACCCATAACGTACCAGTATCTGTAGTAGCTTCAAAGCATTGTTGGAAAACATCTCTCAAGTCTGAAAGGTACTCGTCGTATCCCTGATTCCAGCCAATCTGATGAGAGTTCCTTCCATAGTTCTTAACGTCAAAATAGGGTGGAGAAGTGACTGTTGTTTGCACGGAATTTGGTGCAACTATTCTATGCAGCTTCCTCGCATCCAAACAATAATAGTTGTCTAGCTCTGTCAAAGCTAAAGCCCTCATGAATACTTTATATAGATCTGTACATCCCTTTGTCTGAGCCCCAAGTGGTCAGCTATAACACTGGGTTCGCCTTTCAAGTTGTTTCGTATGTAGTTTGCCTCCAAGAATGTTAACTGTGGTAAAGTGAAGGATTCTTCTCGTACGGTCTTAAATGAACGCCCTTCCCCATTGTCTGTTATTAGATACCCAAAAACTACCATATTTGCCATGTCACGATAGAATACCTTGAGAACCTCTTGTAGGCGTTTATGTCTTCCATACTTTCTAAGCAGTTTATTCAATACTATATGAGAAAATTCTTTAGAAAGCCACGCTCGAAAGGCTTCAGGCGTATTTATTGATTCGGGGATAATTTCTTTCACCACTGAGGTCAATTTTGCTCTCTCAAAACCTCGATTAAAAGCAATGAATAAGAGTGCATCCCTGTTAAAGAACCCAGAGGAAAAAAGAGCATCCAAGTCCGATATGATGTTATCCTGAAGTCTAGACTCGTAATCAAGGTACATGACTTTCCTTGTTTCAACAACCAACTTGTATTTCTCATCTATGAAATCCTTAATTTCCCCCTCGGTGATATCCATGAAATCGTAAGGTACATTGAATTCAGCCCTCTTGCACAACCTCGTGTCGCGTTCAACTGAATATATATTTCTAATGTTGAAACGCCTGTAAAACTCTATTGAATCAATGAATCTGAATCCTGAGAAGGTTATGAATGAGACCTTTTCCGAATGCTCGTGCTTAGGATGAAAGGTTTCTTCGATTATGTGAAAAATTCTCGAACGAACGAGACTCTTGTTTGGCCTCTCAGAATAATCAACATCAATCTTCGGCAATGCCCCTAATCTCCTTTAATGCTCTTTCAAAGAGAAACAAGCCTACCTCTTTCCTAGTACTATCCCCAAGCCCAAAATGTTCAACTAGCTGCTTGTACTCTAGCTCAGGGACTGTAAAATTAATCCTTAT
>CAYRNB010000219.1:0-1818 GCA_964425315.1 uncultured Rhodoblastus sp. | reverse complement strand
GCACTCCCTTGGTAAGGGAGAGGTCGAGAGTTCAATCCTCTCTCGCAGCACCATCAAAAACCCAAGCAAACTCTGAGAGTCCTGTCCTTTAAGGGATTGGAGGCGCGCGTGCTGGTACACATGGGTGGTACACATGGCTCTCCCGATGGCGCGTCCGATGAAGATCAACGGCATCTATTATTTCAAGCAGCGCGTCCCCAAGGACCTCGTCGCGGTCTTCGGTCGCGAACAGGTCAAAATCAGCTTGCGGACCAAGGACCCGGTCCTCGCCAAAAGGCTTCAGGCCGAGAAGCTGGACGAGTTCAACGAGCGCTGGGCGCGGCTGAGGGCGGGGCCGCAGCCGTCGCAGCGCCTCAACTCGAAGCAGATCGACGCGCTGGCCGGCGAAATCTACCGCGACATTCTCGCCGACGCGCCCAAGGACGACCGGGGCGCCATAGTCCGCCTCACATGGGTGCAGTTCTGGTCTCGCCTGCGCGACGGGTTGGAACCCGACCCGGGCAAGCGCAGTTCGTCCGTCCCGGAAGAGACGGGGGAGGACATACTTGAGGAAGAGATCGGGCGCTATGTCGACTGGGCGCTCGGAAAGCGCGAGCTTGTCTGCGACAAGGCTACGCGCCGGCGCCTGCTGCTCGCGGCCGGAAGGGCCGGCGTCCAAGCGGCGGAGCAGGTCGGGCGCGAATGTCGCGGCGACTGGCGGCCCGACCCCGACGCGGCAAGGTTTCCGGCGCTCGATCTTCCGAAGGCGGCTCCGCCGCCGGCCAAAAAGACGTCGATAGACGAGATCTGGCAAAAAATAGTTCCCGGCCTGGCGCCGAAAACGCAGAGCAAGTATCGAAGGCACATCGACGACCTGCTGGCCTTCGCGGGCACGAAGGACCTTGCCAAGGTGACGCGCGATCAGGTCAAGGCGTGGCGCGATGACGTCCTTGGACGCGACGGCGTCCAGCCGCGGACGGTGGAGCGGGACTGGCTCGGCTCGGTGAAGGCCGTGTTCTCGTTCGCCGTCCGTGACGAAATCCTTGAAACGAGTCCCGCGGCCGGCGTCATGGTTCAGGCGGCGCGCCGGCAGAAGGGCGCACAGATGCGCGGCTTCACCAACGAGGAGACGTCGGCGATCCTCCGTGCGGCGCTCCGTCACGTCGGCGATCCCGACAATCCCAAGCTGGCCGCAGCGATACGTTGGGTGCCTTGGATTCTTGCCTACACCGGCGCCCGGGTGAACGAGATCACCCAGCTGACCGCCAAGAACGTGCGAAAGGTGGATGGATATTGGAGCATGTTGATCACGTTTAAGGACGGCGCGCAAAAGACGATGTCCGAACGCGAGGTGCCGCTGCATGAGGACCTGATCCGGCAGGGTTTCATCGGTTTTGTCGAGCGGCACGGCCCCGACGAGCCGCTGTTTCACAATCCGCGCCAAGCCGGCGTGGAACGTAAGACGCTCCCCGGGGAGGCCAACGCGGCGCGCGTCGGAGAGTGGGTGCGCTCCCTCGGCGTCGGCGCCGAGAGCGTCGGTCCGAACCACGGCTGGCGACATAGGTTCAAGACCGAAGGGCGCGCCGCAAAGATGGATTGGCGCAACCTCGACGCCATCCAGGGACACCTCGATACCAGCCAGGGCTTCAAATACGGCGATTTCCCGCCGCGGGTGACGGGGCCGGAGATCGAAAAATTGCCGAGAATCGTCGTCGATGGCGCATAGTCACGCGGAACGCAGCAAGAATTCCGACGGAAGACACGGTTTTGACACACCGGTCAACGCCCGCTGCGTTCGACCCGTGATTTGGTTCGCGAGATTGCGGACTGTGAATCGGG
>CAYRNB010000218.1:0-1830 GCA_964425315.1 uncultured Rhodoblastus sp. | reverse complement strand
CGATCTCGGCGTCGCAGATGGCCTGCATGCTTGAGGGGATCGACTGGCGAAATCCCCAATTGACCTGGCGGCCGGCCAGCGCCGGATAGGGGCGAAAAAATCTTGGCTCGAACGCATTTTGGGGCGCCTCGAATCGCTCGATTTATGATTCACTCAGCGTCATGGACGCCGCCAGCCTCGCCCTTGCCGAAGAAAACGCCACGCTGAAAGCGGAGCTGGCGGTGGCGCGGGCGAAAGCCTCGGAAGACACGGCGCTGATCGCGCAGCAGAAGCTGCGGATCGCCCTGCTGGAGCGCCAGATTTACGGGCAAAGGTCGGAGCGCTCGGCGCGTCTGGTCGACCAGTTGGCGCTGGCGTTCGAAGAGGCGGAGGCCAGCGCCACGGAGGACGAACTGGCGGCGGAAAAAGCCGTCGCCAACACAACGATCGTGCGCGGATTTGCGCGCAAGCGTCCCGATCGCAACACGTTCCCCGATCATCTCCCGTGCGAACGCGTGGTGATCGAAGCCCCTACGACCTGCGCGTGCTGCGGCGGCGCCAGGCTGCGCAAGCTCGGCGAGGACGTGACGCGGACGCTGGAAACGCAGCCCCGCCAGTGGAAGGTGGTCGAGACGGTGCGCGAGAAGTTTTCGTGCCGCGATTGCGAGAAGATCACCCAGGCGCCCGCGCCCTTCCACGCCATCCCACGGGGATGGGCGGGCCCGAGCCTGCTGGCGATGATCGTGTTCGAGAAGTTCGGCCAGCATCAACCGTTGAACCGGCAGGCCGAACGCTACGCTCTGGAGGGCGTGCCGATCGCTTTGTCGACCATGGCGGACGCCGTGGGGTCGGTCTGCGCGGCGCTTGCGCCGATCCGGCGTCTGGTGGAGGCACGTGTGATGGCGGCCGAGCGGCTGCATGGCGATGATACGACCGTGCCCGTTCTGGCCGCAGGCAAGACCGATATCGGTCGATGTTGGGTCTACGTGCGCGACGACAAGCCCTTCGGCGGCGCCGGCCCGCCGGCGGCGATGTTTTACTACTCGCGCAATCGCCGGGGTGAGCATCCGCTGGCGCATCTGGCGAACTATGCCGGCATCCTGCAAGCCGACGCCTATGACGGCTATGGCAAGCTTTACCAAGCCGACCGCAAACCCGGTCCAATCCGGGAGGCGGCGTGCTGGGTGCATGCGCGCCGTCCGTTCTTCGCCATGGCCGACATTGAGGAAAACGCCCGCCGCAAGGCCGCCGGCAAAAAGGAAATCCCGTTGTCGCCCATCGCCGTCGAGGTCGTGCGCCGCATCGACGCGCTGTTCGAGATCGAGCGGACGATCAACGGCAAGAGCGCCGCCGAGCGCCTGGCGGTTCGACGAGAGCTGGGCCTCCCGCTGGTTGAGGATCTCCAAACCTACCTGCGCGCGCAACTCGCCCGGCTGTCGCGCGGGCACCATCTCGCCAAGGCGATCAACTACATTCTCAAGCGTTGGCCAGCCTTCACGCTCTTTCTGGAAGATGGCCGCGTTTGCCTTTCCAACAATGCCGCCGAACGGGGCCTGAGAGGGATCGCTCTGGGAAGAAAATCATGGCTGTTCTGCGGTTCCGATCGCGGGGGCGAGCGCGCCGCGGCGATGTACAGCCTGATCGTCACCTGCAAGATGAATGGCGTCGATCCGCAGGCTTGGCTGGCCGACGTCCTTGCCCGCATCGCCAGCCACCCCGCGCACCGGCTGGATGAGTTGGTCCCATGGAATTGGAAGCCGCAGGCGCCAGCCAACGCCGCTCAAGCCGCCTGAGGCGATCGCGTTGAAGCCGGTCAGCCCGTGACTGCGTGGTACGGCGAATGGATACTGG
>CAYRNB010000217.1:0-1852 GCA_964425315.1 uncultured Rhodoblastus sp. | reverse complement strand
TCAGTAGTTGTAGGCGCGTTCGCCGTGATCGGCGATGTCGAGGCCTTCGCGCTCCTGTTCGGGAGACGGGCGCAGGCCGATGACGAGATCGACGACTTTGTAGAGGATGAACGAGCCGACGCCCGACCACACCAGGGTGAGGCACACCGCTTTCACCTGGATGATCACCTGGCTCGCCATGTCGTAGCTTCCGGCGAAGCCGTTGGCGAAATTGGTGTAGTCGGTCAGGCCGACGCCGCCGAGATAGGGGGCGACGAGAATGCCGGTGCCGATCGCGCCGGTGATGCCGCCGATGCAATGGACGCCGAACACGTCGAGCGCGTCGTCATAGCCGAACTTGTTCTTGATCACCGAGACGAAGAACCAGCAGATCGGGGAGACGACGAAGCCGAGCACGACCGAGCCCATCGGGCCGGCGAAGCCCGAGGCGGGCGTGACCGCCACCAGGCCGGCCACCGCGCCGGAGACCATGCCGAGCAGCGAGGGCTTGCCCTTCATCACCCATTCGGTGAACAGCCAGGATAGAGCCGCGGCGGCGGTCGCCACCATGGTGTTGACGAAGGCGAGCGCCGTCAGGCCGTTGCACTCGAGGTTGGAGCCGGCGTTGAAGCCGAACCAGCCCACCCACAGCAGCGAGGCGCCGATCATGGTCATGGTCAGCGAATGCGGCGCGAAGTTCTCCTTGCCGTAGCCGATGCGCTTGCCGATCACCAGCGCGCCGACCAGGCCCGCAATGCCGGCGTTGATATGCACGACCGTGCCGCCGGCGAAGTCGAGCGCGCCCCACTGGAAGCTGAGGCCGGCGTCGGAATTGATCGCGGCAAGCTTGGCTTGCGCCGCCGCCTTGGCGGCCGGGGTCGCAGCCGCCGCCACAGCCTTGGCCGCGTTGGTGATCGCGTCGGGGCCGGCCCAGTACCACACCATATGGGCGATGGGGAAATAGATGAAGGTCACCCACAAGAGCATGAACAGCATCATCGCCGAGAATTTGATGCGCTCGGCGAAGGCGCCGACGATCAGCGCCGGGGTGATCATGGCGAAGGTCATCTGGAACACCATATAGGCGTATTCCGGTATGACCACGCCATTGGAGAAGGTCGCCGCCGTCGAATTGGCGTCCATGCCCTTCAGGAAGAAGCGCGACGAGCCGCCGAAAAAGGCGTTGGCGATATCGCCATGGGTGAAGGCCTCCGAATAGCCGTAGATCACCCAGACGATGCCGACCATGGAGACGATGGCGAAGACCTGGGTCAGAACCGAAAGCATGTTCTTGGTGCGCACCAGGCCGCCATAGAACAGCGCCAGGCCCGGAATGGACATCATCAGGACGAGCGCGCTCGAGGTCAGCATCCAGGCGGTGTCGCCCTTGTTGGGAACCGGCGCGGCGGTCTGCGCATGGGCGCTGGCCACGCCGGCGCAAAGCGCGAGGCCGAGACCCGTCAGGCCGAGCGCAAGGTTGCGGGAGGGAAGAAACTTCATTGTTGATTTGCTCCTGACAAAAGGGGGGAAAGTCACAGCGCGTCGGCGTCGCGCTCGCCGGTGCGGATGCGCACCACCGATTCGAGCGGACAGACGAAAATCTTGCCGTCGCCGATCTGGCCGGTCTTGGCCGCGCTCAAAATCGCCTCGACCGCCTTGTCCGCGACATCCGCCGCCACAGCCAGTTCGATCTTCAGCTTGGGCAGGAAATTCACCGTATATTCCGCCCCGCGATAGATTTCGGTGTGGCCCTTCTGCCGGCCATAGCCCTTCACTTCCGTCACCGTCAGCCCGTGGACGCCCGCAGCCGTCAAAGCGTCGCGAACCTCGTCAAGCTTGAACGGCTTGATAATCGCCATAATGATCTTCATCT
>CAYRNB010000216.1:0-1859 GCA_964425315.1 uncultured Rhodoblastus sp. | reverse complement strand
TGCTGTGGGCAGGGGCGAAGAACGCCACGCGGATGAGTTTCCCGAAGCATTTGAACCCGTGTCGGATGACAGCAAGGGAGCCCTGGGGCGAGTCAAGGGCCTTGCAAAGGTCGTCGAGAAGCACCGATTCGGTCTCGGCCCCGTGGAGGTTCTCCAGGCTCTTCCACGCCTCAGGCTGCGTCTCTTTGATGAACGGGATGAGCACGGTCGGGTCGATAGCCCGTTCGCGGTCGAAGCTGGCTGCGGCGGCCTTGGCGTAACCGTCCGCCAGGAGATGTTTCTCGATGGCGGTCTCAAAGGCCTTTTCGGTGTGATCTACCGGCATTTATAGCTCCTCGCGTGGTTTTCTTGCCCCGATGCTTGACTTCCGGGCGTTCCCGGGCGATACTCCTAACGGAGGTTCGGCCCAGGGGCTGCTCTCGGGTGGCCCTGACGGCGTTACCTCCTTCTTTTATGCGCTCCCCGATCGAGCCGTGTAGGGGTCAGGAACGAAAACGATTCCGAACATCCGATACACGTCGCCGCCCTTGTATGCCTCCCCGGCAAATTGGAGCCGATTCAACCACGGGCCAAACTCACTCGCAACTTCGTCGCGGGCTGGAGCGTCCATGCCGTAGCTCGGCAGTCGAAAGCCCCAATTCACGCAATAAATGCTCAGGTCGGCGGCTTGCACGGCGTAGGTCATGTCCGAAGCGACGAACAACGGCGTCGGCACAATCCACGCCGTGCGATAGCGGCCGGTCTGCGTTTTCCGAAAGTACGCTTCCAATCGCCGGACGAATCGCCGGTCCTCAGCCTTGTCCACTTCATCAAGCACCAACAAGCCGTGCTCTTTCCGCGCCTCCAGAAAGTAGAAGAACCGCTCCAAGAGGAACACCTGGTCTTTGCGGAGGTATTCTTCAGCCGCCGCCGTCTCGGGCCGCTCGACGCTCTTGGGGATGGCGGCGGCGAAGAGCTTAGCCTCGTGGTCTTGCAATGCTTGGAACACGCCCCGCGCCATTTCGAGCGAAGCCTGCCCATACGCGGTGAATTCATCGCGCGTCGGTGGCTTCTTTTCCAAACCCTTCGTCAAGAAGCCGCGGCAGTGTTTGCGACGCTCTTCATCAGACATAGCATCAGCCTGCGCCGCCCATTTGTAACGGTCCTTGTCGAGCAGCTTTGAACCTTTGATTTCAGTGCGAAACTGAGCCAGCAACGTCCCGTAAGCGTCCAACTCGCGTCGCTGGATGTCCTGCACAAAGGGCCAGAGCTTCCCGGCATGCAACGCGATTCCTCCGCGTACCTCATACGGCATGTTGCGGTGGTCGTGCCCGCTTTCGTCGAGAAACAGCAGCCAGCTCATCTGGGGCTCTCCCGGTCGTTCAAACCGCGAACGTCTATCTTCCCGGTCACGGCGGCGGAAATCAAGGCCGAGCGGTATTCGCGAAGAGCTGCAATGCCGGATTGTATTGGATCGACGGGGGCGGTCAGTTCTGCCACACGCGGATTAAGATACTCGATGATAGCTCGCTGTTCCTCCAGTGGAGAAACCAAGACAAAGCTCATTCGCAAACGATCGGCGCGGATTCCGGTCGCCGTAGAGCCACTTGCTCGGCTGAGTAGCTCCGCGCGTCCAGCCGTCGAGACGTAGTAGTAACGCATCCACTCTGGGTGGACACGGGAGCGATCGAGCTTAAAGAGGATTATTCTCTGAGCAAACGCAACATCCACATTACTGACGATAGCCACTTCCGCCAGTGGAGCTTCTGTAGTGATGACGACATCGTCTTTTTCAGGCCAGCCTCTACACATCCAATCCTGGTAGTCCTTGAGAGTACCGAGTTCCAGCCTACTTCGTGCCCTTCGTTTTTGCAATCTGC
>CAYRNB010000215.1:0-1897 GCA_964425315.1 uncultured Rhodoblastus sp. | reverse complement strand
CTTCCATCATGTTTGCCCTCGCTGTGTCGATCTGCGGACCGCGCGACGAAATGCGGGACCGCGGCGCGAGAGAGCCGGGGCTTTAGACCGCGGCCTTGGCTGGGTGGGTCAGCTCGGCGACTTTCCTGATATGGGCGACCGCGGCGTCAGCGCCGGTCGTTTTCGTCAGGAGGTCCAGCGTCACGTCGTCGTCCTCGCGAACCTGCGTCAGCGCCTGATCCATATAGGCCTTGGCGCCGGGATCGCGCTCTATGGCTCGCGCGACGCGCAGGAGCTTCAAGTTCAGGCTGAGCGCCGCCACGATTTTGTAAACGGAGTGCCAGACAAAACGCGGCCAGAACGCCAGAAAACTTTCGCGTTTCAGGCCGGACCGGCGCTCGGAGCGACGTTTCAGGCGGAACACGCCATATTGAATGGGGTGAACGCCCTCCAGGTTCACTGAAGTCGCGAAAGTGACGAGAACGCGGATCATGCTGCCCAGCGGGACGCCTGTCGCCGCCGCGCGACGCAGCAGCGTCGTCATATGCTCGGGCGTATAATAGAGCGACCAGGACTCCTGATAGATGTCCTGCCATTCCTTCCGGGTCATTTTGGAGTGGTCGGCGCAGACATGCTCCAGGTCGTATTTATTGAGGTCGGGATCCATCGGGACGCCCTTGCGCCAGAGGGTCTGATGATCCTCGGAGCCGGGTAGCGGCGTCAGATTGAAAAATTCGAGTCCGTCGAGCGGCAGTTCCCGCTTGATGATCTCGATATCGCGCCGGATCGTCGCCGGGGTATCAGACGGAAAGCCCAGGATATATCCCGCCAGCGTAATGATGCCCTGCGCCTTCCAGGCGAGCAGCATCTTGCGATATTCGGTGATCTTGTTCTGGCGCTTGCCGGCGGTCGCCAGATTGTCCGGGTTGATGTTCTCCAGCCCGATGAACACCCGGGTCACACCGGCGCGTTTGGCTTTTTCGATGAAATTCTCGATCTTGTGGCAGAGCGTGTCCACCTGGATCATCAGGCCGATCGGCATGCCATGCAGTTCCCGAAGTTCGATCAGGCGATCGAAGATCGACTCCCATTCCTTGTTGCGCGCGAAATTGTCGTCGGTAATGAAAAATCTGTGGACGCCCTGCGCAGCGTTCAGCCGCACAAGTTTTTCCACGTCGTCCGCCGTACGATAGCGCGACTTGCGCCCTTGCACATTGATGATCGTGCAGAACGAGCACTGGTAAGGGCAGCCGCGGCCGGCGTCGAAACTCGTGCTGTTGCCCCAGGCGCGCTGCAGATTGGCGATCGGCAGGAAGGGGACGGGCGCGCCCTGCATTCCCGGCAGGTCCTTCATGAAATTATAGAGCGGGGCCAGCGTGCCGGCCGCTGCGTCGCGGAAAATGAGATCGAGACGGCCTTCCTCGGCTTCGCCGGCGAACATGGTCACGCCCATGTCGCGGCAGGCGTCGAGGCCGACGGCGTCCTTGTCGAGCATGGAAAGGCATCCCGACACATGGAAGCCGCCGATGACGACGGGGATTCCTGCTGCGCGCAGGGGGCGGGCGATGTCGAGGGCGCGCGGATACTGGTTCGACTGGACGCCGACCAGCCCAACCATGCCGAAATTGCCATTGGCCCGAAAACGCTCGATCAGGTCCGACGTGTCTATCCGCGTATTCGTCTCATCCATCGCTTCGATTTCGATGGCGACGTCCGGTCCAAGCACCTGCCGCTCGGCGCAATCCGCTGCGATCCCATACAGGGCGGCCAGAGAGTTGGACGGGATGATCGTCCGCCACCAGCGGATGACATAGCCTTCATCGTCATAATGCGACGGCTTGATCAGCACGAAGAGGAATTTTCTTTTTACCAATGTATTGAGCTGCAATACGAAAATCTCCTGATGTTGATCGTAAAA
>CAYRNB010000214.1:0-1901 GCA_964425315.1 uncultured Rhodoblastus sp. | reverse complement strand
AAACTCGATCTGTCCCGGCCCGGCGCCCAGGGACCGGGTGAAGGTGGTGGGCCCCGTGCCCTCGTACACGCCGGTGCCGTCGATGCGGAGCGGGCTGCCCGATGGCAGGCCAATCCCCTCCTCCGCGCGGAGCGCTCCCCCGTACGCGCCCGTCAAACCACTGTAGGTGTTGCGCGCGGTCAGGACGAGCGTCCCATCGCCCCCCTTCCTGAGGCTACCACTGGACAGGACGCCGGAGAGGGTAGCGAAGTCGGTTCCGGAGTTGGGATTATCGAGGACGCGGAAGTAAGGGTAGTTGCTGAGTCGGATGGGATTCTGGAACTCGACCTCCGCATCGGCGGTTGCCGAGCCGAACAGCAGGTGTGGCATCCATCCTATGGGGCCCAGGAAGTACGGCGTCGAACCCCACACCAGTTGGCCGCCCTGGCCGCCGAGATTGACGGTCATCTTCCCGCCGTGGGCTGCGAAGCCGCCCGTGGTGGTCTCCTCGTGCCACTGGACCTGGCCGCCGCCGGGCCCGAGGCTGCGCGTGAAGGCTGTGGGCCCGTTGCCCTCGAAGACGCCCCAGTTCAGGACGAGGTTGCTGGCCCGTGGGAGGCCGACGCCGTCGGTGGCGCGCAGGGCGCCCTCGCCGAGGAGCGTCGGACCGCGGTAGGTGTTCTGGCCCGTCAGAACGAGCGTACCCACCCCGTATTTCCAGAGTTCCCCGTTGGAGACGGTGCCGGAGATGACGGTGACGTCATCGCCCGAGTCGGGGTTGTCGCGGACGCTGATCACGCGGTCCTTCCCGCCCAGGTCAATGGGGTGGAGGAACTCGACCTCGCTGTCGCTGGAGGGGGAGTTGAAGAACAGGCTCCGCCCGTCGGGCACGAAGCAGGGGGTCTGGTCCCACACGAGGCTCTGGGGAGTCGGCTGTCCGCCGAGGTTGACGGTCATCTTGCCGCCGCGGGCGGCGAATCCACCGCTTGTCTCCCACTGTACCTGCCCCGGCCCGGCGCCCAGGCTTCGGGTGAACGTCATCGGCCCGTGTTCCTGGAAGACACCGCCGCCGAGCGTCAGGTTGCTGGCCTCGGGCAGACCGACGCCGTCGCGGGCCTCCAGGGTGGCGTGAATGACGGTGGGGCCCGTGTAGACGTTGGCGCCGGTCAGGACCAGCGTGCCTCGGGGGCCATACGTATCCGTGTTGGTCACGACATGCAGCGCCGCAGCCCCGTCGATGGGGCCGCTGATGGTCAGGAGCCCGTTATCGATGGGGCCGATCCAGGCGTCGCTGGCCAGGGTCACGGGGCCGTCCCATTGGTTATCGCCGCCGGTCGAGTCCAGGGCATACCTTACCGGATCGTAGTGGCCCCTGCCGTTGAGGATGAGCGGCTTCCCGGTGACCGTCAGGCCGCCTTCGAGACGGAGGGTGGCCTTGTCGGCCACCGTGACCGGGGCCGGGCCGGCGCCCAGGGCGCCGGCGTGCCGCACCGTGAGCACCCCCTCCGCCACGTGGGTCGATCCAGTGCGGTCGCCCGCCGCCGCCAAAACGAGTTCGCCGGTCCCACGTTTGACGAGGGTGCCGGGCCCAAATAGCGGGCCGGCCAACACGAATGGGTCGCTCGACGACGCCTCGATGGTCGTATCATCCGCCAAGGCGATAGAACCAGCGCACGTGCCGCGTCCTTCGAGGGCGCCTTTCCCGTCCGTGCCCGCGCCGCGGAGGATCAGGTCTTTCCGGAACGCCCCCGACTCCATTTGCGGCCCTATCGAAAGAGTCGCACCGTCGGCAACCGTGACCGGGCCGGGTCCTATGCCAAGGCTGTCTGGATAGACGGAAGTGAGGGCGCCCTCGCTCACAAGCGTAGGACCCGTATAGGTGTTTCTGCCATAGAGGACCATCTCCCCCGGGCCCGCCTTGG
>CAYRNB010000213.1:0-1902 GCA_964425315.1 uncultured Rhodoblastus sp. | reverse complement strand
GTTTGAGCCCAAACTGCTTGGCAACGCGGTAACCCCAGCCAGCGCGAGCAGTAAGGGCTATGTCGAGCCCGGGTGTGCCAGTTCGCCGGCGATGACCATTACGAGCACAAGCAGGACGTAAGCTCCGGGGGAGAAGAATGGTCGAGAAATGGGAGATGCTTGAATCCTATCCGTCATCCTCAGACTCCTCAGGCTTCGCGTTGCGGCCGGTTTCGCTCCCGATGACCGGACAGGCTGCGGCGTCGCGCCGGTGGGTAATCCATGCGGTGCCCACCAGGGCCGTGTAGAGCAGCACGGGCGGAATGAAGTGTTTGAAGACGCCGTGTTGGATTGTCTCGCTCATGGTGACAACGGATCGCCCAGGCAAGTCCAGCAAGTCAAGTTCCGCGAGGTCTCGACCGGCAAGATAGAGCCAAGCGGTTCCGCCGGCTTCGTGGTCACCGTAGATGTGATCGACGTACCGGTCCGGCCGGTGCCTGATGCGCTCGTGAGCCACTTCAAGCAACTCCCGTCGCTTGCCCAAAAGGATGGCCTCCTTAGGGCACGCGGAAGCGCAGGCCGGTTGTTCGCCGTGGCTGGTGAGTTTGTCGAAGCAGTAGGTGCACTTGCTGACCCGTGGCGTTGCCGCTTTGTGGTACTCGTACGCCGGAATCTGGAAAGGGCAAGCCACCATGCAGTAGCGACAACCGATGCACTTGCCGGGTTGAGGCAGTGCATGCATTGGAGTATAACGTACGTGTGTTCGTAGTAGGGTTGGTCGGGACTCGGCGAGCTGTCAAAGCGGTTGACTACGGTGTACGCCGCAGCAACCGGTCGCCGCTGTTCGTTGAGAACCGACTTCTGGTCGAACGGGGTCTCCGGCTCCGGTAAGCCGTTGATGGCATTGCACGCTTCTTCGCATTTGCGGCAGCCAATGCATCGCGCCGTGTCAACCAGACAGCCCATGGTGTTCTCGTCGTCAACCTCCTTTGCCGCCACTTCCGCTGTTCTTGGAAGAAGCAGCCAGGATGCCGAGCGAGGATACGCCCGCCGATCTCAGGAAGGTCCTCCTGTCTATCATCTTCATGCGTGCTACTCCTAATACATCCTACCACTGCGGGGCGGTAGGATCAGTCGATCCCGCGTAACCGCGCGCAAGGCGACGGCCCAGCAAGCCAAGCGCCTGTGTCACATCTGTTCACCCGTAGCCACTTCGTAAGGCCACATGACAACGCCCCCATCCATGACTTTGATGTTCGCGTGGCCACGTCCGTGCAAGATGCGTGCGGCTTCGTAAGCTCGAAGGGAGCTCTTGCAGAAAGCGACTACCGGTTGATCCCGTGGAACCTCGTCGGCTCGCTCACGCAGGGCACCGAGTGGAATGAGCGTAGCATGTTCAATGCGGGCCTGCTCGTATTCGGCGGGACTCCGAGTATCCAAAAGGAAGACATCTTCTCCCGCTTCCAGCATCTGCTTGACCTGCATCGGCGTGAGGCCTTGTAGCTGTTGATCCATCTTGTTGCGCAGGATATCCGCAGCAACGATCAGGTTATCCATCGCGGGCGAGAATGGTGGTGCGTAAGCGAGGTCCAGCTTCGCAACCTGATCCACAGTCAAACCCGCCGTGATCGCGGTAGCGGCCACGTCAATACGCTTCGACGCTTCGCCTGGCCCGGTGGCTTGGGCGCCCAAGAGTCTACGCGTTTTCCGGTCCGCAATAAGTTTGAGCATCAAGGGCTTTGCCAGGGGGTAGTAGTGGGCCTTGTCCGGCGCCGGGTTTAAGCAGGTCACCACATCGAAGCCGGCGGCCCGCGCCTCTTCTTCGCCGGCACCGGTCCGAGCTACCGTATAGTCAAACACCTTGCACACCGTGCTGCCGAGCACGCCGGGCCCGATGTATCCCTTCTTCAGCGACGGATGGTT
>CAYRNB010000212.1:0-1908 GCA_964425315.1 uncultured Rhodoblastus sp. | reverse complement strand
CCGCTGGGCCGCCTGGTCCAGACCCACGAGCCGGAGTTTCGCGAGCGCGATCATATCCATCATGTCGTCTGCAAGGTCCGTGAACTCCTCCAGGGGCAGCCGCACGTTCTCCAGCACCGTCATCGAGCCGAACATCGCCCCGCCCTGGTACGCGACGCCCAGTTTGCGGAGGATGCGTTCGCGGTCGCGGCCCACGGCGGTGCAGATGTCGTCGCCGTCGATGAGGATCCGGCCACCCGCCGGCTGGTAGAGACCGATCATGTGCTTCAGGACGGTACTCTTGCCGCACCCCGACCCGCCGGCGATGACGAGGACTTCGCCCTGTTGGACGTCGAAGGTCACGTCCTTCAGGACGGTCCGGCCGCCGTAGGCCGCGTGGAAGTCCTGGACTCGGATAATCGCTTCCACCGGACAGCGCCTGCCTTTCGGATCAGAGACCCAGGTAATAGTAGACACACCCCAGCACGCCGTCGGCGAGGATCGTCAGGACGATGCCCGCGACGACGGCCCGGGTGGTGCTGTCGCCCACCGCGCCAGGTCCCTTCTGGGTTTTGAGTCCCCTCTGGCACCCGATCGCCGCCACGAGCAGGCCGAACACCAGCGTCTTGAAGACTCCCCCGAGAAGGTCCACGTACGTGATCGAATCGATGATGGAGTTGGCGTAGTACCGGACCGAGTAGCCCATCCCCGCCATGACGAAGTACCCGCCGACGATCCCCATCATGATGTTGAACGCCACGAGTACCGGCGTCACGATCAGGGCCGCCAGCACGCGCGGTATCACCAGGTACCGCGTCGGGTTCAGGCCGAACGTCACGAGGGCGTCGAGTTCCTCGGTCACCTTCATGGTACCGATCTCGGCCGCAAACGCCGACCCTGAACGACCGGCCAGGAGGATGGCTGTGATCAGCGGCCCCAGTTCCCGCGTCATTCCGACGGCCACCATGGCCGGAATCCAGCCTTGGGCGCCGAACTTCCCCAGCGGAATCGCCGCCTGGAATGCGCTGATCAGCCCGAGCAACAGGCCCAGCAGGCACACCACCGGCAGGCCCGCCACCCCCGCCTTCTCCGCCACAATCCACATGTCGCGGTAGCGGACGCGGTGAGGGTGGACCGCCGCCCATGCCAGCCCCGCCAGGGCTTCCCCGGCAAACTCGATGATGTCGCGCACGTCACCCAGAATCTCGGCGGTCGCCCGACCGACCTGGCTGACGAATCCGGGTCGCGGTTCCGGCTCCAGGACGCGGGCGGCGGCATCCTCCAGGGCCGAGAGATCGAGGAGCCGCCGCAGGTCGGGCGCGAGGCCCGTGACGTGCATCTCACCGCCCGTCGTGGCCAGAATCCTCCGCAGTTCCGCGAACAGCCCCAACCCGGCCCCGTCGCAATACTCGATGCCAGACCCGTCCACGACGAGGCGTTTCGGTGTGGCCCGGCGCAGGGGCTCGACGGTCTTTGCCCAGACGCCCGGCAGTGTGCCGGCCTCGAGGCGCCCGGCCAGGCGCACGACCGACTGCTCGTCGTCGTCGCGACGAAGTTCGACCGACGCGCCCGGTTCGGGTTGGCTCTTGTCGACCATAGTCTTTCCCGTGCTGCTTGAGGACTTCAGTTGCCCCGCTTGTCGCGGTGCGCTTCCACGGCGGCGAACTTGGCTGCCGTGTCCGTGATCATTTCGTCCAGTTCGCCCGGCTTGTAGGTGGGTTCGAGGCCGAGTTTGACGGCCTCCTCATCCAGGCGCTTCATCGCCGCGGCAGCCTGGGCGGCACGGCGCAGGTACGACACGCAGGTGTTACTCAACGTCTGCCACTTCTTGCGGGATTCCTGAGTGAACAGGCTGGACTCGCCACCCCCGTCGTAGTAGCCTCCTCCCCGCCGGCGGCCGGACCAGCGGCCCGGTCCCCACCCCCATCC
>CAYRNB010000211.1:0-1948 GCA_964425315.1 uncultured Rhodoblastus sp. | reverse complement strand
TGCTACTGAAATCGGAATTACCCGGTGGCTCTTTCTGGACTGCCACCGCACAAGAAATACCTACTATCCCCACCGTGATCGCACCGCCTATTTCCCCGTAATATTCGCCGGATGATCGGTGTCCTATGTCGCGCCAATTTTCAGGCCGTTGCCCGCTCGTGCCCCGAAACCGCCTTGTCAGAATTGCTCGATCGTGGGGAAAATTCGCTAACAGTCAGTTCGCGCTCAACGCAATTCATGATTTGTGAGGCATCACATTTGCCGCGCAGGATGTAGCCATATACTTGACGATTATCCAAATACTGCGGGATGCCGCACTTGCGGGCAGCTTCAGAAAAGACCACGTATTCGCTGCGGCCGGTTCCATCATCGTAAGCAAGATCATTGAGCATATCGGCGCGGACCAAATAGGTGCCGTTGACGACTGGCACCTCCAGCACTCCGCGGACTCTGCGATCGAGAATCCATGCGTACTGCGCACACTCCTTGTAATACCCGTGCGGATCAGTCTCGGCATGGAAGTTCGAAAAGCGATCGCTTGCGTCGCTCGAGCGCAAGAATGGGGCGACAATCGGTAGATCGAGCGCGACCATCTCACGCAGTGTGCAGGGCCGAACAAAATTGTCCACGTCCACGACGAAGCAGAAATCGCACTTATATTTCAGAGTGCGGTTCAACATCGCGTTGCGAATATGCGCGAGACTACGGGGCCGTGGCGCGCCCTCCTCATGAACCTTGAACAGTCTAGCGCTGGTGCCGATGTCTTCGGTCTCAAACTCCACTCCCGCGTAAAGTTCGCCCGCCCGATCCAGCCATTCCTGCAAGAGATGCTCAGTCCTATCCGTACTGTCATATGTTCGGATGCACAGAACGATCGAAGACTTGGGATAATCCAGATTTTCAATGCACTCCAGATAGAGTGGTAGAGCCGCTTCACTTTGGTTGGCGACGATCGTGATGAGCACGCGAGGGGGCGTTGCCAAGACGGAGCGAAGTGGTCTCGGCGGCTTTAATGCGTGCTGCGCGACCAAACTTTCGGAACCGAACGATTCTGTGTCTGGATCCTTCGGCAGTCTCTCGCTCGCAAATCGTGCATTTTCCAACGCGCGACGCATGTCCGCCTCGGAGAGTTGCGGGCTTGCAAGAATCGTCAGATTGGCGTCGAGGCAGTCTCGGTAACGCCCGGTCCAGTAGGCGTTGACTGAGAACTCATCCAACATGCCGATCTTATAGATCCAGGATTCAACGAATAACGCAGAAGAAGGAAACTGAATTGCCAGCCCACGCTTCGCGATTTGGTATCCCTCCTCGAAGTGGCCTTTTTCGCGGCAAAGCCGGCTGGCCCTATACAGCGCCTCGGCTCGCGTCGGCAAAGCATCCGAAGCGCGAAGGTAAGCTGCGACGACGGCCTGGTCGGGATGGCCGAGCCGCTCCATCAGCTGAGCGGCATTATAGAGACTTATATATACCTCCTCCTGCCAAAACCCGAGCTCAGCCCGCGCCAGATAATGCTCCAATGACTTTTCCGGTTCTCGGCAGTCGCGATAGCTCTGTGCCAGATAGAACTGGTAGCGGGCGCACAGGAATGGGTTCGTCTCCGTCTGCAGCGCGGCCTCGAGCACAGCGACGTCGCGGCGATAAGTCTCCGGGTCCTTCCGACGTGCTCCATCTTGATTGAGCCGAATTCGAATATCTGGAAGTTGCTCGGGCGGGGCTGCATCCTCGCAAGTGAGATACTCATGCAGCACACCTTCGTAGCGCCAGGGAAGGGTGCCGCGCACCAGCTGTATCCTCTCATACACGATGGAGGAATCCGCGATCTCTATCAGATAGGCGTCGGCGGTAAGCTCTGGAAGGGCCGCAGCCTTCGCAATCTCCAAAGTGTCGTCGGCATCGATGATCAGCACGTAATCACTCTTCCCGCGCGCTAACTCCAGCGCTTCGGACC
>CAYRNB010000210.1:0-1979 GCA_964425315.1 uncultured Rhodoblastus sp. | reverse complement strand
GGCGGCGCCGCCATCAGCGCCTCGCGCGCCTGGCGCCACTTGACCATATGCATGAAGCCCGCCACCGCGCCGCGCTGGTAATGGGGGATGCGGGCGCCTTCGAAAATGTGGTCTGTGCCCTCCTCCGCGCCGTACCAGATGGCGAAAACCGGTTTCTGCGTGATCGAGCCGCGTCGGTGACGCTTGACCGCCTCGACCGCGGCGGCGGCGACTTCGGCGCTATTGACCATGATATTGGGGGAATGCAGGGCTAAAACCGCGTCATTGGCCTTATCCTGCAAAAGAATCGACAAGGCCTGCGCGTAATCGGCGGCGCTGGCGTCGGCGGCGAGTTCGACCGGCGGCGCGCCGCTCCAGGTTTCCGGCGCGAGGGCGCAAAGGGATTCACGGGTCGCCGGAGAAATCTCGGCCAGCTTGCCGCCACGATCGAGCAATTGGTCGATGGCCAGATAACCGATGCCGCGCCCGTTGGTGACAATGGCGAGCCGATCGCCAGCAAAGGGCTTGATGCGGCCCAAAGCCTCGGCCGCATCGAAAAGCGCGTCAATGCTCGGCACGCGCAAAAGGCCGGCGCGGCGGAAGGCGGCGTCGTAAACCGCGTCGGTGGTGGCGAGATTGCCGGCGTGCGTTGCGGCGCGGCGCGAGGCTTCGTGCCGACCGGAGCGCACCACGATCACCGGTTTTACGCGGGAAGCGGCGCGGGCGGCGGACATGAAATCCTTGGCGTCCTCCAGCGTCTCGACATAGAGCAGAATGGCGCGCGTCGCCGGGTCGAGGGCGTAATAATCGAGAAGGTCGGCAAAATTCACGTCGGCCATATGGCCGAGCGCAGCCATGCCGGAAAAGCCGACCTGCTGCGCATGGGCCCAGGCGATGATCGCTCCCAGAACGCCAGACGATTGCGATATGACCGCGAGGTCGCCGGTCAGCACCGGCAAGGCGGCAAGGCTGGCGTTGAACTTGCTGCGCGGCGAAATCAGGCCATGGCAATTGGGACCGAAGACGCGCGTGCCGCTGCCCCGCGCCAAAACGCGCAATTTTGCAAAAAGGGAATCGGGGCCGGGACGCGGGTCGTCGGTCATGACAATGACGGAGGGAACTGCAAGCTCGACCGCCTCGACGACGTTTTGCTCGACGGCGTCCTTGGGCGTGCAGATGATGACGAGGTCCGGCGTCTCGGGAACCGAGTAGAGATCGGCGTGGCATTTCCGCCCGGCGACTTCTTGGTGGCGGGGATTGACCAGGTGGATCGCGCCTGCGAATCCGGCGGAGAGGATATTGTCGAGCACCGCCCGCCCGGTGGCGTCCGGCCGGTCGCTCGCGCCGACCAGCGCCAGGGACTTTGGTTGCAGGGCGCACTCCAGACGGCGCGTGCTCATTCTTCTCTCCCGTCATGCGATTCGCGCGCGAACTTAAGGCCAAACGGCCGCCGTTTCACCCTTGACGCATAGCGCATTGGCGACGGCGCGAAAATTCGTGCTTGCCTTGGCCCGCCAAGACGGCATTAATTCCTTTCAAATCAGGCCGTAAGAGCCCGACGCTTTCTTTTGCGTCGCCAGGAGGCTAGAAACGGCGCGATTTGGGGGAGCGACATGATCAATTTCCTTAACCGCGCCGGCGTTGTCGCCGGCATTGTGGCGGCTTTCGCCCTTTGCTCGAGCGCCAGCGCGGCGCCGCGGAGCGCAATGGGCGTGTGGACGCGCGCGAACGGCAGTTCGCGCATCGAGTTCAAGCATTGCGGTAAGGCCCTGTGCGGTTATGTCATCTGGCTGAAAAACCCCAAATCGAAAGCGCATGTCGGCCAGAAAGTGTTTTTCAACATGGTCCGTTACGACCAGAACACCTGGCGCGGATCGGCCTTCAATCCGGAAGACGGCGAGACCTATAGCGGTCATATGATCTTGAGCGGCAGGAGGCTGAAGACCGCCGGCTGCGTGTTCGGCGGCCTGATCTGCAAGACGGTTCTCTGGCATCGCTAG
>CAYRNB010000209.1:0-1999 GCA_964425315.1 uncultured Rhodoblastus sp. | reverse complement strand
TTATTAGTGGAGGAAATATCAATGATGAACTATTTAATAAAATAACTAAGGTTTCTAAATAGAGATAGCGGAAAATTATAAAAAAAATCTAACAAGTTTAAACAAGATATAAGTAAGTGTAGATTTGAAATATTTTAAAAAGGAGAAATCAATCAATGAATAAAGTAATAATCTTAAATGAGGAAACCATAAAAGAGTTGCTTGATATTAAAAATGTAATAAAAGTGGTAGAACAGGCGTATACATTAAAAAATTCTGATCAAGCTGATCTATTTCCCATTATCACTCATATTTTTGAGCCAGGTAAGGCCGATATGGATATAAAATCTGGGCACCTGAAAGGTAATGCCAATATATTTGGCCTAAAGCTTGTGTCTTGGTTTGGAGAAAATAGCAAAAAAGGATTTCCCGAGGTGATAGGAACAATAATGATATTTGATGGTAAGACAGGAATACCCCTGGGGATTTTAAGTGGCGAACATATAACTTGTATGCGTACGGGGTCAGCGGGAGCAGTCGGTTCCAAATATCTTGCCAGAAAAGATTCGGAGAAACTTTTAATGGTTGGAGCCGGGCATCAGGCATTTTTCCAGATTGCAGCAACTTTAACTGTTTTAAATCAAATTAAAAAAGTGACGGTTTATGATCCCATTGATTATAAGTTTGCTGTTGATTTTTGTAATAAAGCTAAATTGAGACTAAAAAACGAAATATTATCAAAATATGGAGATGATAAAGTTTATTTTGAAAAGTTAGCTAAAAAGTTTGATATAAATTTTATTGCTACTAATGATATTGAAAAATCAAGTAGCGAGGCAGATATTATTGTGACCGCTACTCCTTCCAGAAAACCACTAATTAAAAAAGAATGGGTAAAAAAAGGAACGCATTTTAGCTGTATTGGCTCAGATATGGAAGGGAAGCAGGAAATTGATGAAAATATTTTTTCAAAAGCCCGTATATTTGTCGATGATCTCGAACAGGCAAGTAATGTAGGAGAAACGGAAATACCTATAAAAAAGGGAGTTATCAAAAAGGAAGATATTGCTGGTGAAATTGGCGAAGTTATCCTGAGAACAAAGCCCGGTCGCCTATCCGATGATGAAATTACCATCTTTGACAGTACCGGGATAGCCCATCAGGATTTATTGACTGCTACCTATGCAATAAAAATAGCTAAAGAAAAGGACTTGGGAATAACCGTAGAATTATAAATAATTAAAGGAGATATTTTAAATGAATATAAAAGATTTTAAAGTAGAAAGATGGCTAAACCTTTACGAAAATGATGCTGAGTACGAGATGGCAGAAACAGATGTAAGACCATTTACCTTAAAAGAATTATTGGAACTTGGAGATTTTGACCATTTGGAAGAGCAGCTTCTTGGTGTAAAGTTAGGTTATAATCCTACTTCCGGGAGTGATAAATTAAAGGAAGCAGTGGCTTCACTTTATCAGCATAATGTAAAACCGGAAAATATACTTATTACTACCGGGGCCATAGAAGCTGATTATCATGTAACCAATTCTTTGGTAAATAAAGGAGATACAGTCATTGTCCAATTCCCCGCATATCAGGCTCTTTATTCTACTGCGGAAGCCCGGGGAGCAAAAGTAAAGTACTGGAAAATGAAACCGGAAAATGAATACAAACCGGATATTGATGAACTCAAAGCACTCATTGATGAGAAGACTAAATTAGTCGTATTAAATATTCCCAATAATCCTACCGGAGCAGTGATCAGTGAAGCGCAACTCAAGACTATTCTGAAATGGGCTGAGGAACAGGGTTTATGTGATGAAGTATATCATGCATTGGAATTAACGAAAGGTATTATTCCTCCATATGGCCGGAGCCTAAGCAAAAAGGCGATTAGCGTGGGAAGCATGTCAAAGGCATATGGATTATCAGGTTTACGCTTGGGATGGATGGCAGGTCCCGAGGATTTGATTCAAAAAAGTTGGGGATGGAAAGATTATACTTCTATCAGCAATACCC
>CAYRNB010000208.1:0-2023 GCA_964425315.1 uncultured Rhodoblastus sp. | reverse complement strand
AAGTGGCTGCGTTCTCGTTTCGCGAAAAGCGATGGCGTCCTTGAGCAATAGGCGCGCCACAATATCAGTTCACGATGCGGCGGCATTTGTCTCTGCCGGCATCGAAAAATCTTCGGAATTCCCGACATCTTTTATAGTGTGGCCGTGTCTCAGCGTTATCCCCGGCTAAGGCTTCAGCTTTCACGAGGAAAAGCCGCACGTCGGTGAAGAAGCACGGCTCGAGAGAGGCATTGGGGGTGGTTAGATATGCTGGCCTATGTCAGAGCGGTCTTCTGCGCCGCTTCGATCTGCTTTTTCACTGGCTCGAAAGCGGCAGTGAATACGGCGCTCGTCAACTGGGCTATACGACGGCTATCGCTGACGGCTGCGTCAACGCCCTCTTTGATCAGTCTTTGCTGTAATTCCATAAACTCTGCCGGATTTTTTGCGGCGATAAGCGCCTCCATGGCGGCGGTCAGGTTCTTGACATTCTTTGCCGCCAATTCCTGGTACGCTTTGGTCAAGTCCTGAACGGCCGCAGCAGAACCTTTTCCGCTTTCGGTCAGAGTGTTGGAACTTTCTTTCATGATCTTTTCTGCGGCGGAGGCGCTCTTGGATAGGGCGTCGGCGCTTGCTTTGGAGACATGCTCTACGGTCGGGTTGGCCATAACTCGAAATCCTTCTGGCTATTGGGGTCTGATTGCTATTTACGCACCATAACAGTCGGCGAATTTCTCGCCAGAATCGGAAAGTACTCAGAGCCATTTTATGAGTAAATTCCGCACCTGTTGCTGGCGCCGATATACGTGCTATCGACTCGCGTAATAGTTATTCGCGCTTTTTCGTCCGGCGACGGCTGAAGGCCGACGCGGAGACAAGTGGGAGAACATAATATGGAAAACAAAATTGCTGGCTTGATCGGAGCTTTGACCGCGTTATCGGCGGGCGGATCGTCCATTTGCATTTTTGGCGGAGCTTAAGTCCACCGTCTCGTTGAGACTAAAATGCAGCCCCGATGCTTCGTCTGACAAAGGGCCTTGAGTATATTTCGATTTTATCGCGCATCGAATGAACTCAGGTATCTCGCGAAGGCATCGGCAGACTAAGGGTTTCATTTCGCCTTCGGCTGAAATTGACCGGCGCCGTGGAGGAGGACTCGATGCGCATGCTTATCGCCCTGTTAGTGATTGCCTATCTTGTCGGCGTTGGCGTCACGCTAGCGCCCACGATCAAGGCAAACTGGAACACCACCCCCGCGTCACGTTTCGTCGAGAGCGCTGTGGCGGAACTGCCGAGAGCGTTGTCTTGGCCGGTGACGGCATATCGCAGCATTGCAACCAAGCCCGGTGCTCCTGAGAAGCCCACCGCTGCCAAGTAGCGAGATACGAGAATCGTGGACATTCGACCTTACGCAGATTGAGAAGGCGGCTTTCTGATGAAGGCGCGGATTCGTTCATCCTTCACCGAACTTCCGGTCCAGGCGCAATCCTGCCGGTGTCTAAGCAGCGATTCGCTGTCTGTCACACGGAATGATTTTCCTCTCTGCATTAAGGTCGGCAACGGCCTGGTCAACCACCTGTTCGAGGTCAGCGACGTCGCGGAAACGTGCGGTGGGAGAAGTGGTGGCGCTTGAGGTCGCGCCACCGTCTGCTCGATGCGGTTCAACTCCCGCGCGTACTTCGGCAGCCATTCCACGCTGATCCATTGCCGCGCCGCGAGCGCGGCGATGGACGCCTTGCCGGTGTGAACCGGGCCCCGTTGTCCAGCGTGTCAGGACCACCGGCTTTAACCGATGTCCAGGCCGGGGCGAATAGGCCGCGTCTTCCAGGTCCAGAAGGGCGATGAAGTCGGCGCCGCGCTTGTGGTGGGTGAGGTGTGGACGAAGAGTTCGCCGGGAGTCGACGGCGTTCATTATGGCGACCCTCCTCAACCGGCCGCGGCGACCCGCGTCACGCGGACGCCAATATTCCTAACCTTGAGGCGGAGCGAGGAGCGCTGCGGGCTTCGACCCGGTTTCAGGATCGGCCGTCGGTGAAGCATCATC
>CAYRNB010000207.1:0-2040 GCA_964425315.1 uncultured Rhodoblastus sp. | reverse complement strand
CCCGCAGCGCCGCTTCGCCAATTTAGGGAGGAACAGCCGCCGGCGCCAGTCCCCGAAAGGCGCCGCCGAAATTTAACTTCCGCCGCGAGCGAAAAACGGGAGTCAGGCGGGGCTCTGCGTCGGGAGGACAAAGGCTGCGGTCGCTCCGAAAAATCTGCGTCGCTCCAGGACCTTCGTTTTGCGCGGCGATGGAACGTTCGCGCGACCGCGCACGTTGACCTTGGCCTGCGCAAAAAATTGCAGTCCAGCGGCAATAAACGCCCGCGCCATTCGCCAAGGTCGATAAGGCCTGAATTTCAAAATCATGGCCGGTCGGATCGGCCTGCGGCCGCGCCGAACAGAGGAGCAAGCGATGACTTCGACCGTTCGCTCTGTGACTTATGATCTGCTGCGCCAGCTGAACCTCACTGCCTTCTTCGGCAATCCGGGCTCGACCGAGGAGACCTTTCTCAAGGATTTCCCGTCCGATTTCACCTATCACCTCGCGCTGCAGGAAGCTTCCGCCATCGCCATCGCCGACGGCTATGCGCAGGCGACGGGACAGCCGGCGATCGTCAACGTGCACACGGCGGCCGGCCTCGGAAACGCCATGGGCAACCTCATCACCGCCAGCCTGAACAAGACGCCGCTCATTGTTACGGCCGGGCAGCAAACCCGCGAGATGCTGCTGATGGAGCCGTGGCTCACCAATGTCGATTCCACCCAGCTTCCGCGCCCCTGGGTGAAGTGGAGCTATGAGCCGGCCCGCGCCGAGGACGCCCCGGCGGCATTTATGCGCGCCTATGCGACCGCCCTGCAGGCGCCCGCCGGCCCCGTCTTCCTGTCCCTGCCGCTGGACGACTGGGACAAGCCCTGCGCCGGCCCGGCCGTGGTGCGGACGGTCAGCCGCCGCGTCGCGCCGGACATGGAGCGGCTCGCCGAATTCGCTGAAATTCTCTCCGGCGCCTCGTCACCCGCGCTGATCTTCGGCGCGGCGATCGATCGCGGTCAGGGCTGGCCGGCGGCCGTCGCCCTGGCGGAAAAACTCGGCGCCGCCGTCTGGGCCGCTCCTGCGAGCGAGCGGGCGCCGTTCCCGGAAAACCATCCGCTTTACGCCGGCGGGCTGCCCTTCGCCATCGGGCCGCTGTGCCGCAAACTCGAAGGGCATGACGTCGCCATCGTCATCGGCGCGCCGGTCTTCCGCTATTACCCTTACGTCGCGGGCGACTATTTGCCGGCGGGGCTCAGGCTGCTGCACATCAGCGACGATCCGGCCGAGACCTCCCGCGCGCCGGTGGGCGACAGCCTGGTTGGCGACGCCGTGCTGTCGACCAAGGCCCTGGTCGATCTGGTGAGACCCCGCCAGGCCGGCCCCGACGCGCGCGCCTCGCTGCCGCATCGCATGGCGCCGCATCCGGCGGTCCACCCCGGCGCCGCGCCGGGCGGCCGCAGCGGCCTCCCCACGGCGGCGGACGTCTTCGCCGCGCTCGCCGAAGCGCGGCCGGAGAAGGCGGTTCTGGTCGAGGAATCGCCCTCCAATCTCGCGGATCTGCACCGCTGGTGGCCGATTACCGAGCCGGCGACCTTCTTCACCTTCGCCAGCGGCGGTCTCGGCTGGAATTTGCCGGCCTCAGTGGGCATTGCGCTCGGCGAGCGCGATGCCGGGCGCAACCGCCCGGTGATCGTGGTCATAGGCGACGGCTCCTTCCAATATTCCGTGCAGTCGCTGTGGACCGCGGCGCAGCATGGCCTGCCGATCGTTTTCATCGTGCTGCGCAACGGGGAATACGGGATTCTGAAGTCTTTCGCGGTGTTGGAGGAAACCCCGGGCGTGCCTGGGCTCGACATTCCCGGCATCGACATCGTCAGCTTGGCCAAAGGCTATGGCTGCGAGGCCGAGCGCATCACTGATCTCGCGGCCTTGAAGGCCAAGGTCGCGGCCGCCTTCAAAGGGTCGCGCCCGCATGTGTTCGAGGTTCCGATTTCGCCCGACATTCCACCGCTGATCTGAATATTTTTATCGCGCGGTCGCCGCTTCGAGCCGACAAGGCCCCAGGGATA
>CAYRNB010000206.1:0-2065 GCA_964425315.1 uncultured Rhodoblastus sp. | reverse complement strand
CTCCGCCCGCCGGCTTCAATCAGAAAATCTCCACCACGTCCGTGGACGCTACCCGTGACGGCCCGCACGATGTGCGTCAGGCCTGTCAAGACTTGGGAGCGGTCATTCCGGCAGCGTGGCGACCGCCGTCAGCCTTCAATGTTGACTGCGTAAAGGCGGAATTGTCACGCCGCCCTTGAAACCCTGGCGCGTCCATTCGTAAGCGGCGGTGTCGGTCCGAAAGTTACCCAGGCGCGCCGTTGCAAGATCGAGAATGTCAACGATGACCACGCTCCACATGGCGAAAAGCAACAGAGCCAAAATGCGCTGCGCCTTCCCCCTGAGGCCAAGCTGATAGCCCAGCGAAGCCGTACTCAACAATGTCAAAACCATGAGGAGCCAAAACACCTGAGGGGGCAGTCGCATTCCGAAAGCAAATCGCTCGGCGGCGCTCGCGTCGAATGCCTGGTTCAGCGCGGACATCAATGACGCCGAAACAGGATCGGAGCGTTTGCGGACGATGGCCGCCATATGACCCCAGATGACGGATTGCAATGCGTTGGTCTTCTGACTGAGGTCTTCGATTGTCGCTTGGTTCCTGCCAGCGCGAGCGAAATCTTCGCGCACTTGCGCATATCGTTCCAGCAACCGGCCGATTTCCTCGCCGCGTGGCCCCCCGATGGCTTCCGCCCGCAACCATGCCGTGCCAATGGCGTTGGCTTCCGCGAGCGTTCCAGCGCGACGTTCGGTGAATCGGTTATTGGCAAAAGACAAGGTCAACGCCAGGACGAAGGCCAGCAGACCCAACATGCCGCCAACCACGACCCCGGCGCTTTCCGGCTGACTATCCGCGTGGGACTTACGGCGCGATCCAAGCCGGTAGCCAGCTTCATAAGCCGCCATTTGCGCCGCAAGCAGCAGCAGGCCGAACATCCAGACGCTCCGTTCGGCGATCGAGGCAAGAATCGTCACGGCGAATAACCTTCAAATTATTGGCGCAAACATTCCGCGCCCCATCACACGGCAAGCTTCCAACCATTGTTCGTCCGACAATGCGCGTCGGCCGGCTTCAAGCGTCCTTGGCGAGCCTTCCCCGCAATGCGGCCGGCGCGAGAATTCCGATTCTTCCGTAGCGGATTTCGACGAGCCTTTCGGCGCCAAGCTTGCGGAGGAATTCGCCGGTTGTGGTGCGCGAAAGATTGCACATATGAGCGAGGTCGGTCTGGCTTAAATCCATCCAGACTGGCTCGCCGCCGTTTTCATCGCCGTAACGGCAACCGCCCGCGCGCAGCAGGACGGCGAGGAAGCGGCGGAATTCGTCGCGGATCATCAGGTCATCCATCGCGCCGAGCGCCAGCCGCGCATCGCTGAGCGCCAGCCCAGCCAAATGGCGCCAGCCCGCGGGATCGCCCGTCATGATCTCTGTGATCGCGTGCAGCGGAAGAAACAGAACTTGGCAATTGCGGCCCGCCGTAAGCCCGATAATGCGATTGCAGCCCGCGATCGCCGGCCCGTAGCCGCTCCAGGAGCCGGGAGTCATGACATGCGCGATATAGGGCCCGTCTTCGCCCTCCGCGCTGGAAACCTTCACGCTGCCAGATACGAGACCGTACATTCCCCCCGGCGGATCGTTGACGGAATAGATCGACTCGCCCGAGCGGAAAGATTGCAGCAGAACGCGGGAAAGCACGGCGTCCCGGAAGTCATCAGGCGTCCGGCTCAGCCATCCGCGTGATATTACGACAATTTTGGCCTCCTCGAGCGTCAGCATAGCGCCTTCTAACTTCAAAAATCCGCCATCAGGATCAGTGAAAACACCCAGAATGAATTGTCCGTCGACGGGCAATTCGCCGACGCGGATTGACTAAGCTTCCTTTGCTCATCAATTTGGGGGGAGTATTCATGTCATTTTCTCGCAAATTTCCGGCGGCCTTTATCGCCGGCTTCTGCGTCGGAACATCCTTCGCCGCGCTTCCGGCAATGGCTCAGCAGCCGACGAAACCGAATATCATCCTAATTTTGTCGGACGACTTTGGCTATGGCGACGCCGGCGTTTACGGCGGCGGGCCGGGCCGCGGCATGCCGA
>CAYRNB010000205.1:0-2078 GCA_964425315.1 uncultured Rhodoblastus sp. | reverse complement strand
CTGATCCGGATGGGCACCGGGATTCATCTTTCGCACGTTATCCCGCCTCTTTGCCAGCGAACGCCGATCCGGGAGACCATTCGGCATTCCGGCTGGGTAGCAATTCACTAATATAAACACACAATCCGCCGTCCGCTCGTCGGATGGCCCTGTCCATCCTCCGCTCGACTCCATCCCCGGAGCGGGCCAGAAAAGCCGGAAAGTACAGGATTCGTCGCATTATCTCGCCCCTGCGGGCTTGAAGGGCACCAGATATAGTGTATAGTATATGTCGATATGGATAAAGGAAAGGATACCAGATCCCGCGCCGGGGCCGAGTTCTTCCTCCAGCCCGGCTCCGCACCACAGCGACAGCACGAAGCCCTCCGCGCCTACCTGGTCGAAGGACACAGCGCCAAACAGGTCGCCGAACGTTTCGGGTATTCGCCGGCGACGCTCTACGTGCTGGCCCGCGAGATGCGAGCCGGACGCCTACGCTTCTTCGAGCCGTTAAAACCCGGACCCAAGAGAGCCCCCAAACGCGAGGCGGCGCGCCAGCGGGTCATCGAACTTCGCAAACAGAACTACTCCGTCTACGACATCCAAGAGATCCTCCGCGCCGAAGACTGCACCCTTAGCCACGTCCTGATCCATCAGATTCTGCGTGAGGAAGGCTTTGCCAAGCTGCCCCGTCGGCGTGAGGACGAACGTCCCACCGTGATCCGGCCCGAGGTGGCCGAAGTGGCCGACGTCAGGCAACTGGACGGGGAAGACTTCGAGAACTTCGAGACGGAAGGGAGCGCACTTTTCGCCTTCGTGCCCCTGCTCGTCGAGTGGGGCTTGGATCGCTGGGTGCAGCAGGCCCGGCTGCCCGGCTCCAAGATGATCCCGGCCTTGCAGTCGGTCCTCTCCATGCTGGCCCTCAAACTCGTGGGCACCGAACGGCTTAGCCATGTCATGGATGTCTGCTTCGATCCCGGATTCGCCCTGTTCGCCGGGATTAACGTACTGCCCAAGACCACGGCCATATCGACGTACAGTTACCGCGTGACCCGCGAGATGACGAGTTCGTTACTGGAGAGCTACACCAAGACGCTCAAGCGCCTCGGGCTGACGCCGGGACAGAGCTTCAACCTGGACTTCCATGCCATCCCCCACCGCGGCCAAGAGGCGGTGCTCGAGAAGCACTACGTCTCAAAACGCAGCCGGCGTGACCAAGCCGTCCTGGCCTTTCTGGTTCAAGATAACGATTCGCGCGTACTCTGCTACGCCAACGCCACCGTTCGCAAGGACCGGGCCGCTGAGGAAATCCTGGAGTTCGTCGAATTCTGGGAACGAACCCGTGGAATACCTCCACCGCATTTGGTGTTCGATTCTCAACTGACTACTTATGCCGTTCTCGAGCGTCTCTGTGCCAGGAGCATCCTTTTCATTACACGGCGGCGTCGCGGACCGGCTTTGATGCGCCAACTCCAGGAACTCCCCGCCGCAGCGTGGAAGAAGATGAGGCTCCACGGCGTCAGCCGTCGTTATCGAAACGTGCGATATACCGAGATGCCGGTCGTCTTGCGTGGTCTGACTGGGCCGTTGCGTCAGATCGCCGTGTGCGATCTCGGCCACGAGGAGCCAACCCTCTTTCTGACCAACGACGTGGACATCAAAGCGGTGGATCTGGTGGAACGCTACGCTCACCGTATGCTCATCGAAAACAGCATTGCGGAGAACATCGACTTCTTCCACCTCGACGCTCTCAGCTCAGCCATCGCCATTCAGGTAGACTTGGATTTGATGCTGACTCTGGTTGCCAATGGTCTCTACCGCCAACTGGCCCGACAATTGAAGGGCTTCGAGGCGGTCCAGCCCAAGCAGGTTTTTCGCCGCTTCCTCAACACCCCGGCTCGGGTCTGCGTCTCGAAGCGCGAGGTCCACGTCAGCATCCGTCGCTGCGCCCACCACCCCCTCCTTCTGGCCAGCGGATGCCTCGAGGCCACGCCGAAAGTGCCTTGGTGGGAGGGCAGACGCCTCCATCTCGAGATCCGCTGACGCCCGCCAGCCCGTCCCGGATTTGGGTGCAATTACTTTAGGCGAAAATCCAGGCT
>CAYRNB010000204.1:0-2127 GCA_964425315.1 uncultured Rhodoblastus sp. | reverse complement strand
TTGCCATCCTGACGGCGACGGGCGCGGCCCGCGCCGACGAGCTCAGCGATCTGCAGGCGCAGGCGCATCTGCTGAAGAAGCAGAACGAAATGCTCGCCAAGCGCATCGCCAAGATCGAGAAGCGCCAGGCCAAGGACCGGGCGGAAATGGCCCGCCAGACCGCCGCGCGCCCGCCGGCCAAGAGCTTCCTGGACTATCTCCCCAGCATCAAGGGTCCGGCCGAGTGCGCCCCCTTGAACCTGGACGGCCCGTTGACCTTTTGCGGCATCACCATCTACGGCGCCGTTGACGCCGGCCTTGGCTACGCCTCCCACGGCGCGCCGGTCAACGGCAATATGTACTGGGGCAACGTGATGGTGCACAATTATAACCGTGGAGGTTATTTTGGCATCGTCCCCAACGGCCTGTCGCAGACGACTGTCGGCATCAAGGGCGAGGAGCATATTTACGGCGATTGGTCCGGCATATTCCACGCTTCGACCGGCATCAATCCGCAGTCGGGCCAGCTCGCCAACGCGCCCGGCTCGCTCGTCGACAATAACGGCCTGCCCCCGAACGCCACGTCGCTCCACGACGACGGCACGCGCGGCGGCCAGGCCTTCAACGACGAACTCTATATCGGCGTGAAGTCGCATACGCTGGGCCAGCTCACCTTCGGTCGCCAGAAGAGTGTGTCGAACGAGGTGATCGTCGGCCATTACGATCCCGCCAACGGCGCCTACAACTATTCGCTCATCGGCTTTTCCGGCTCGCCGGTCGCCGGCGGCGGCGACACCGACGACGGCCGCATCGACGACGTGTTGAAATACAAGGTCGGCTACGGGCCGGTCCATTTCGAGGGCATGTACAAATTCGCCAGCGGCTCGGCGGGCACGAACTCGCTTGTCAACCCCGCAACCGGAAATCCGTATTGCGGCGGCGCCGCCAACGGTTATGCGTGTAATCTCAGCAACTGGGCTTGGCAGGCCGATGCGGGCATCAGCTACATGAACTTCAACATCGACGTGCTCGGCGGCCACTTCAACCAGGCGGTCACCTATGGCACGTTCCCGGTCATCGGCTCCCAGCTGCTCTCCGGCACGGCGTCCGACAACGACGACATCATGGTCGGCGCCAATTATACCTGGCAGCAGTTCAAGTTCTTCGCTGGCTGGGCGCATGATGTCTATCACAATCCGTCCGATCCGATCGGCTTCGGAGCCAACACCGGTCAGGGCAGTTATTCCGTCGGCGCCGTGACCAACACCAAATATACGCATGCGAAAACGCTCGATACGGAATGGGGCGGCATCCAGTACCACTATAATCCCCAGACGATGTTCGCCGTCGCCTATTACCATGAAGGCCAAAACAACTACAGCGGCGCCGCTTGCTCGGGCAATTACGTTACAGAGAGTGGCGCGTGCTCTGGCGACCTGAACTACGTTTCGGGCTTCGTCGACTATCACTTCACCAAGAGGTTCGACGTCTATGGTGGTCTGATGTATGCGGCCGTCTCCGGCGGCATGGAGCACGGCTACAACGCGCACGGCTACCACAACTCGGATATCGTCGCGCCGACCGCCGGCCTGCGCTTCAAGTTCTGAGCGGTTTCGACGCCAGGCGTCGAAGAAAGTCTCCCATTGCCTCCCGCGAGCTTCGGCTCGCGGGTTTTTTTTTGTCTCCATCTGCAATTCGCCAGGCGTGGAGGCGACGTCGTCCGCATTGCTGTGGCAAAATTATTACATAACGAAACCTTCTTTATGTAGCGCCTCCATTTGTCGGAGCCTTTGCATAAGCGACAGGCAAATGAGAGAAAAATGACGTCGAATTAAGCTGTTTCTAGGAAAATGCTTCAAAAACGCGCTTTTGCTTAGCAAAATGCTCTGGTAGCACTGCCTTACTGGCAGCATTACTGCGCAATCGCTATATAGTCACGTTTCCTAATTCGGGTCGCGCCAAAAGGCGGGGTTCCGGGACGATGCGGCTTTGGCTGAAAGACGCGGAGAGAGATGATGAAGAGCAGATTCCTGGCGGCCGCGGCTGTCGCGGCGATCCTGGCGGCGACGGGCGCGCGCGCCGACGAACTCAACGATCTCAAGGCGCAGGCGGCGGCGCTGGAAAAGCAGAATGCGGCGCTGGCGAAAC
>CAYRNB010000203.1:0-2132 GCA_964425315.1 uncultured Rhodoblastus sp. | reverse complement strand
GCGGTCTCCTCTTGCGCAGGATCGCCCACTGAACTCAATTCTCAAACGGACTCTATGAGTTCACCTTTGACGGCACGGCGCCGGGAGCGCCGACCCGCGCGATCAGGTTGGCGACGGCGCAGGAGGCGAGCCGCGTGCGGGCGCTGTCGGCGCGGCTGGTCAGGATGATCGGCGCTTGAGCGCCCAGCACCACGCCGGCGGCGTCTGCGCCAGCCAAAAAAGTCAATTGCTTGGCCAGCATATTGCCGGCTTCGAGATCGGGCACGACGAGAATGTCGGCCTGGCCGGCGACCGGCCCGTGGATTCCCTTTTCGCGCGCCGCCGCCGGGCTGATGGCGTTGTCGAAAGCCAGCGGCCCGTCGACCAGGGCGCCCGTGATCTGGCCGCGTTCGGCCATTTTGCACAAAGCGGCGGCGTCAAGCGTCGAAGGCAGGCTGGGATTGACCACTTCGACCGCCGAAAGCACCGCCACCCGCGGCTCGGCGAGACCGAGAATATGGGCGAGGTCCACCGCATTCTGGATGATGTCGCGCTTGTCCTGCAGGTCGGGGGCGATATTGACCACCGCGTCGGTGATCAGAAGCGGGCGCGGATAGCCCGGCACATCCATGATATAGACGTGGCTGAGCCGGCGCCCCGTGCGCAGGCCCCTTTCAGGGTCGAGCACGGCGTGCAGAAGCTCGTCGGAATGAAGCGAGCCTTTCATCAGCGCCTGCGCCTCGCCGAGGCGGACGAGATCGACCGCGGCGGCCGCCGCCGCCACGCTATGGGGCGCGTCCACCAGGCGGTAGGGCGCGCAATCGACCCCCGCCGCATCGGCCGCGGCGAGAATTTTCGCGCGCGGGCCGACCAGAATGGGCTCGATGAGCCCTTCCTCCGCCGCCTCGATCGCCGCGCCGATCGCCGCGGCGTCGCAAGGATGGGCGATGGCGGTGACGAGCGGCGGCGCGCCGCTCAACCGCGCCATCAGGGCGTGGAAGCGCTCGTGGCCGCTCACCTTCACGCCGGGCAGGTCGGGGCGCGGCGCGCGCATTTTCTCAGTCGGCGCGCGCACGTCGGCCGTTCCCGTCAGAACCGTGTCGCCATGCTGGTTGACCGCATGGCATTGGAGCCGCAGGTTTGGCTTGTCGGCGTCCTTCTCCGCAACCGTCACTGTCACGGTGAGCGTGTCGCCGAGGGCGACCGGCCGGAGATGGCGAAGGTTCTCGCCGAGGCAGATGGCGCCCGGCCCCGGCAACTTGACCGCGATGAGGCCGGCGACCAGGGCCGAGCCGTAAAGACCCTGCGCCACCGTCTCGTGATAGGGGCTGCTGTGCGCGAGGTCTGCATTAAAATACAGGGGATTGACATCGCCCGAGACGATGGCGAGCAATTCGATGTCGCGGCGCGCCGCCCGCCGCGTGACGCTGGCCTGGTCGCCGACCGAAATTTCCGCGAAAGTGCGGTTTTCCACGACGGATTCATCGGCCGAGGCGGCGGGCGCCGCGGCGGGCGCGTCGAGCGCGGTCATTGGCGAATTCCTTAATGTTCGAGCACGTAGGTTCCCGGCGCGTCGCACAGGGCCTCGCCCATGGGCGGCGGCGGGCCGAAGGGGCCGGAATGGCCGTCCAGCCAGTCGGCGTAGGCCGGCCACCAGGAGCCCTGGTATTGCGCGGCCGTCTCCATGTAATCCGTGGATTCTGGCGTTTTTTCGCCCGCCGGCCGATGGGCGATGCGATAAGAGCGGTGGCGGTGCCCGGGCTCGCTGACAATGCCGCCATTATGGCCGCCCGAAGCTAGCACAAATGTGGCGTCGCCCGAATTGAGCCCAAGGATTTTATAGACCGATCGCCAGGGCGCGACATGGTCGGCTTCGGTGCCCACAGCCATGATCGGCGCCTTGATCGCGGCAAGATCGACCTTGCCGCCGCCCACCTTGAACCGCCCTTTGGCGAGGTCGTTGTGCAGGAAGAGCTTGCGTAAATATTCCGAATGCATGCGGAAGGGCATGCGGGTCGCGTCGGCGTTCCAGGACATGAGATCGTTGGCCTGCTCCTCCTCGCCGAGGAGATAGGATTTGACCATGCGAGACCAGATAAGATCGCGCGCGCGCAGCATGTTGAAGGCGCCGGCCATCTGGCGCGAGTCGAGAT
>CAYRNB010000202.1:0-2155 GCA_964425315.1 uncultured Rhodoblastus sp. | reverse complement strand
TCCGCCGCAGCTTTGGCTCGCACCTCGCCGCTTATTTGTCCGCCATGTCGCCTCGCGGTTCTTGGAAGCAATTTGTGATCGATCCGGCTGGCCGCATCGGCGCACGCGAACATCAGGTCGTGACAAATATCCAGCAGTTTCGCGCTTTCACCGCGATCAGCAATCTCTGCCGTCGACCGGATCAATCGCTCGACCACCTGCTCCAAGCGAATTCTGGATTCATCGAGGCCAATATTCTCCGGGGCGTCTGCACTCGGCTTGAATTCCGACTTTAGGCCTTTGGTGAGGAGTGCACTAAACTCTTTAACCCTTTGGGTCGAGGCTCTAAACGCGCGACCTTTCGGACTCGAATCAGCGAGCGGTGGCAAGGCCAAGGGTTGTTTTGACGTCGGCTGAGCCATCGGGATTCCGTTTTCAATATCCGTTACATGCCCTAGGTTGGGTTACGCTTCTTTCCTCGTTCGCGCCCGCGAACAGCGTTTGCGACAAGCGCGTCCGAGCCTCATGTTCTGCGCGGTACGGCTAGCACCGGCTGGTTCCTATCCGTCGCTGATGGGTCTGGCCGCGTCATTTCCGCGCGCGTGTCGCGCATAACCACGTCTAAGATAATTCCTGCTTACTCGAAGGCGGCTTTCTCGTGTGCCGAGGCATATCGACGACAACCACTTGTCGCTCGCCGATGGCGTGGCCGATGCGTTGGGAGACGCGATCAGCCGCCGCGATCAATGCGGCGTCAGCCCGGCGAATGTAGTGGCGTTCTGTTACGCCTCGCCGAGCATGGCCGAGCAATTCGCCAATTGAGGCGTCGCCATAGCCTTCCGCGGCGGCGAGACTGGCAAACGTGCGGCGCAGGTCATGGGCGCGCGCATCCTTGAGGCCGGCAGCGTCGAAAACGGCAGCGATAGCCTTTTTCAGGTCGGCGCTGCCTTTGCCGCTAGCGTTGGGAAAAACAAACGTTCCTTTGGTCTGCTTCTCGTCCTCCAGCCTTTTTGTGATGCTGTCGAGAATGTCGAAGGCGGCGCTTCCGATCGGACGGAGAGAGCGGCCGGTCTTGGTGGCTTCCAGGCGTACGCAGGATGAAGACTTGTCGATCTCGCTCCATCGGAGGCCGCAAGCTTCCTCGCGCCGCATCCCCGTCAGCGCGATCAATCGCAATGCGCCAACGGCCGCCGGATAGCGAGTTTCGTTCTCGCGCATCGCCTTCCCAAGGGCTGCCAGTTCATCGGCGGAAAGGACGCGGTCCTTCGCATCGCCCTTGATCTTTTGGACACCGTGGGCTGGATTTACGCCAGCTGCCAAGCCGCGCTTTTCGGCCCAGGTCCAAATGCCTCCAAGCAGTTCGACTACGCGGGCCGCCGTCCCGGTCCCGCCCTCGACCACAGCCTTTCCTCGTGCTTTGGTCTTGAAAGTGCCGGCGGTCTTTCCTGCTGCAATATCGTCTGCCATTCGCTGGATAGTCGGCCTATCCAGCTTGCTGAACGTCATGGAACCAATCAGGGGCTTGATGTGCCGGACGACGCGTCCTTCATCGATGACGATCGTGGACGCTTTCTTTGGCTTGTTGAATCGGGTCGTAACAAGGCCGGCGCGTGCTGCTTCAAGGTATTTGTCGCAAAGCTGCGCGACGGTCAGCGCCTCCCGTGTGGCGCGGCGTTCGGCGTTCGGGTCGATGCCCTCCGCGACTTCGGCGAGAACTTTCCGTGCTTTTTCGCGGGCCTCGTCCGGGGTGATTATCCCAACCTTCGCAATAGAAAATTTCCGCCCTTTCTTCGTGCCGTGAAGGATGAAATAGGACGCCTTGCCGGACGGTTGCATGCGCAGGCCATAACAATCAATCTCCGTGTCGAAGACGAATAATTCTTTGCCTGGCGCCGGCGGCTTGAGGGCGTCAATGAAACGTTTGGTGATTTTGGCGTGGATCGTTGGCATGGCCCGAACCGTTCGGCGGCAGTCTGACGGCAGTCACTGGCAGGAACAATCATCTCACTTGAGAAATGTCAAGTAAAGGGGAAGAGCTCGTGAGAGCTCGAAAAGCTGGTTGAAATTTGATCTCTACGGACGGCTATGGCAGTCGGGAAAACCCGGGAAAACAATAAACCCCTACGTTGACATCGTAGGGGTCACAGGTTCGATCCCTGTCGCGCCCACCATTCCA
>CAYRNB010000201.1:0-2166 GCA_964425315.1 uncultured Rhodoblastus sp. | reverse complement strand
ACCCGGGTTGCTCAATGTCTACGGACCGGTGAAGGCTTCTTGGAACGTGGCGAAGTCGGCCAAGTCCACGTCGCCATCGGCGGGATCAAAATCAAAGGCCGCCCGGCAAGCATCGACACATTCCGGCAAAGCCGGGTTCGGCGAAGCGTTCGGGCCAGCTAGACAGTCCTCGAAAGCTTGGTAGTCGTCAAGGTCCACAACACCGTCGGCGTCGAAGTCGCCGTCGTCAATCTGCTCGCACTCGTCCGGTACAGCCGTCGTGTTGCAATCCCAACTAGCCCCCCAGTAGATATCGCACCAGTCGGGCACGCCGTTCGTCTGGCAATCCGCACAGTCCGGGTCGTCCGGTGGGCAGTCCGCGATATCGCACTCGTCGGGGGCACCATTGTCGTTACAGTCGGAGCTGGTGCTGTGACGGATATCGCAAGCGTCGAGGACATCATTGCTGTTGCAATCGGCCGCGCCGTCGCGATCCATGAGAAAAGCGCGGGGCTCAGGAATCCCATCTATGTATCCGTAGCCGACGATCTGCCCAGCGTCATTGATATCCCAAGCGGCCGCGAATTCCCAGCAGGAGGACGGAACCTCCTGGGCAACCAAGTCATCCAACGCGACACCGTTCGTGTCCGCCAATTCCCAGAAAACAGCAGCCCCGTCCGACTCGCCCACTATCTGCCCGGCGTCGTTGATCCCGTAGGCAACGCTTTGCGACCTCGTCGACATCTGGAGGATGATCGATTGCCACCCGCCGGCTTGTTGCTGTTCTTCTTTCTGCCAGAAGAAGGCCTGATCCTCCGATTCACCGACGACCTGACCAGTGTCGTTGATGTCGTAGGCAGCGCTCCATATGCCGCTTGTGCCGATGTCTGTCATCACACCGCTTGTGCCGACCATCTCCCAGACGAAGGCATTCGTCCCGGCGTCGGCGGTCTCCGAATACCCGACGACCTGACCGTTGTTGTTGATGGCCCAGGCCCAGCTCTCGGCGCCGCCGAGTGTCCCGAGGTCGCTCATCCCCGCCGGCAGGCCATACGCCGGTTCCGGTAACCACAGGAAGGCATGCAAGGAACCACTATCACCCGAGAAACCGACCACTTGCCCCAGTTCGTTGATGCCCCGCGCGTGGGCGAAGGCGCCGAGCGAGCCGAGGTCGGTCATCACACCGTTGGTACCAACCAGGAACGCGCGCGCGACTCCGTTCGAACCCACGGAGTCGCCCACGATCTGTCCTTCATCGTTAATAGCATAGGCCACGCTCGACGTGTCGTTCTCCAACATGCCGAGGTCGTTAAGCCCGAGATCCGCAACACAAAGGGGTTCAGGCGACCACAGGAAGGCATGCTCGCTTCCCCTTCCAGTCTGCGCCCCGCCGACCGCGTGGCCCAGATTGTTCAAACCCCAACCGTGGCTTTCCGCGCCGCCAAAGGTGCCGAAGTTGCTGACGAGGCCCCAGATCTCCGGCACTGCCCATCGCCAGAGAATCCAGTGATCGGGGTCGAACTTCAACCGGCACACCCAGCCATCCCTCGGAAGCAAGTACTCCTGTTCCTCTTGATCGTTCCAGATCACGTGGCGGGTTGGCTGTCCCAGGTGCATTGTCACAATGTCAATCGGCATGGTGAATATCGGAACAGTGCCGACTACCCGAGCCGTTTGGCGTACGCGCAGACGCACCTTATTGTCACCGATTACGTTGCGCCACGAGTAACGGTATGCCGGGGCAGAAATGTCATGAATCCATTGATCGACAAACCACCGAAGGTTCTTGTTCTGGGGACTTGCCGGGCCTGGCCAATCCGGGTGGCCGGGATAGGTGGCCCAGAGATCGTACAAACCGTTCGTGGAGCTGACGGCTTCGAGCGCCGCCTTCAAGTCCTCGGTTGTGGCCGATTCGTACTCATGCGCTTCGCGGTAGACGGCCAGCGCACCCGAAGGGGAGAAAAAGCTCGCATCACCCAGAACATGGCGTAACATGTGTACGACCCACGCGGCTTTGCAGTACGTTGTGGCGCCATCAAAAATATTCCATATGTCGTCACACTCGCTATCCCTCACGTACACCATGTCGTATCCGTAACTGGGATATTTCAGCCGCAGATACCGCCATAGCTGTTTCTTGCGATCCATACAGGCCTTCAGCGCTTTGAGGTCCTCACCGACTCCTTC
>CAYRNB010000200.1:0-2202 GCA_964425315.1 uncultured Rhodoblastus sp. | reverse complement strand
CCCGCCGCCCGACCGGTGGCGAAACAGGCGGTCAGCAAATAGCCGCCGGTTGGCGCCTCCCAGTCGAGCATTTCGCCGGCGACGAAGAGGCCGGGAAAATTTTTCGCCATCAAATTTTCGTCGAGCGTTTCGAAAAGAATCCCACCCGCTGTCGAAATCGCCCGCTCTAGTCCGGCGACGCCGCGGATTTTGAGCGGCGCCGATTTGATCCGCGCCGCCAGTTCTTGCGGCGCCTGTGGCAAAGGGCCGCCTTCGCGCAAAAACGCGACGGCGAGCGGGCTAAGCCCTGCGCTCTTGCGCAAGAAATTGGCGAGGCTGTCTTTTCCGCGCCGCCGTCCGAGCTTTTCGGCAAGTTTGTCGGCGGCGACATCGGGCCGCAGGTCGATCAGCAATTCGGCGGCGCCGCTTTTCTCCACAGCATCGCGGATCGCGCCGGAAAGCGCATAGACCGGGCCGCCTTCGAGCCCGCGCCTGGTGACGACGCACTCCCCTCTCGCGGATAAATCGCCGAAATGCAGGCGGACGTTTTTCAGCGGCCGGCCCTCGAATTTTTTCAAGAAATTTTCCGACCAGTCGATCAGCAGCCCGCAATTGGCGGGGCGCAGCGGCCTCGACGGCAGGCCCGCTTCCGCCAAAGGCGCGACCCAGCTTCCATCGGCGCCAAGGCGCGGCCAGGAGGCGCCGCCGAGCGCCAGGACATAAACATCCGCCTCGATCTTTTTCGCGCCTTCCGGCGTCTCGAACAGAGCGGCGCGCCCTTCAAACCTGCGAAAATCGTGGCGCAGGCGCAATTCGACTCCTAAAGACTCCAATCGCCTTAGCCAGGCGCGCAGCAGCGGCGTCGCCTTGAAGGCGCGGGGAAAGACGCGGCCGCTCGTGCCGACAAAAGTTGTTTCGCCCAATTCCTCGCACCAGTCGCGAATCTGTTGCGGCCCGAAAGCGTCGAGAAAGGGTTTCAGGCGCTCCGCCGCCACGCCGTAGCGCGCGAGGAAAGGCGCAAAATCTTCGGAATGCGTGAGATTGAGCCCGCCGCGCCCGGCCAGCAGGAATTTGCGCGCCGGACTCGCCATGCGCTCGTAAACCGTCACTTTGAGTCCGGCCTGCGCCAAAACCTCGGCGGCGGAAAGCCCGGCCGGGCCCGCCCCGATCACGACGGCGGTTCTTGCGCGTTTTTCGTTCATGCGCCGGATTTACAGATTTTCGGCCCCGCATGCTATCAGACCGCATGAGCAAGAAAATCCGGATCAGCGTCGACGAGGCCGGCGCCGGCCAGAGGCTCGACCAATATCTCGCCGCCCGGCCGGAAGTCGTCGCGGAAAGCCTTTCGCGCGTCCGTGTGAAAAGCCTGATCGAAACCGGGCTGGTCTGGGTGGACGAAGCCCCCGCCCTGCTGCCCAAGACCAAAGTGCGCGCCGGCGAGATCGTCGAGATGGAAATACCGGAAGCGGCGCCCGCCGAGCCGAGGGGCGAAAAAATTCCGCTCAACATCGTCTTCGAAGACGAATTTCTCGTGGTTCTCGACAAGCCCGCCGGCCTTGTCGTCCATCCGGGCGCTGGCCACGAGAGCGGCACTCTGGTCAATGCGCTCATCGCTCATTGCGGCGACAGCCTTTCCGGCATTGGCGGGGTGAAAAGGCCGGGCATCGTTCACCGGCTCGACAAGGACACGTCCGGGCTGCTGGTCGTCGCCAAGACCGACGGCGCGCATCATGCGCTCTCCGCGCTGTTCGCCGATCACGGGCGAACTTTGCCGCTGACGCGCGAATATTGGGCGATCTGCTGGGGCGCGCCGGAACGCGTCCACGGTACGATCGAGGCGCCGCTCGGCCGCCATTCCGTCCAGCGCGACAAAATGGCGATTGTCGCGCCGGAACGCGGCCGCGAGGCCGTGACGCACTGGCAATGCAAAGAGAAATTCGGCGCCGACCGCGAGGGCCGTCCGGTCGCGAGCCTCATCGCCTGCCAGTTGGAGACCGGCCGGACACACCAGATCCGCGTCCATCTCGCCTCGATCGGCCACCCCCTTCTCGGCGACAAAGTTTACGGCGGCGGCTTCAAGACAAAAGCCACCCAACTTTCGGACGTCGCGCAAAAGGCGCTGAAAAAGCTCGACCGCCAGGCCCTGCACGCCCGCGCCCTCGGCTTCCCCCATCCGATCACGGGAGAGGAACTGTTCTTCGAAAGCGAACCGCCGAAGGATTT
>CAYRNB010000199.1:0-2215 GCA_964425315.1 uncultured Rhodoblastus sp. | reverse complement strand
TTAATCACCCGTTTATTTGTAGATTATGTCGATTTATTAAACGAAATGATTTAAATAAGTAAATAAACCTTATAAAAAAAATATTAAAAAATTTTTTAAAAAAAGAGGATTTTTTATCAGTGATGTAGAATAATAACATAAGATACTTCAATAGCTCACATAAAAATGCACTTGAGGGTGGATGTTTACTTTTATATACTGGTTAACTAGCTAACTAAGTAACTAACTAACCAAAAGAAGAGGAGGTGTTGTGCATTAGAAATAAGAAATTAGGAATGATATTTTTTAAAAAATAAAGGAGGAAAGAAAAAGAAAATGTTAAAGAAAATTAGTTTTATGATTTTAGTAGTATTATTAATTGGAATGCTTACTACAAATGTATTTGCAGCCTCTAATACCGTAACTGTTCTCGGTATTTGGACTGGCGCAGAAGCTGAAGCTTTTAACAAAATGATAGCTCCGTTTGAAGCTGAAACTGGGATAAAAGTTGAATTTACCGGAACTCGAGACCTTTCCGCTATTCTAACTACCCAGGTAGAAGCTGGCAATCCACCCGATGTGTCAGCTCTTCCGAATCCGGGGCAGATGATAGAATTTGCCAAAGCTGGTAAATTGGTAGATTTAAGTAGTTTTGTGGATATGGAGGTGCTAGGAAATGATTTTTCACCAACCTGGTTAGATTTAGGGAGCTTTAAAAATAAACTTCATGGTGTGTTTATTTCTGCCAATTTAAAGAGTCTAGTATGGTATAATCCTAAAGCCTTTGCTGCTGCTGGTTATACAGAGCCAACTACCTGGGAAGAAATGATTGCTCTTTCCGATAAGATGGTAGCTGATGGCAAGACTCCATGGGCTATTGGATTTGAAAGTGGTGCTGCCAGTGGATGGGCTGGAACAGACTGGATTGAAGATATTATGCTTCGTACCGTAGAACCAGAGGTTTATGATTTGTGGGTTACCCATGGAATATCCTGGGTTGATGATAGAGTACAAAGGGCTTTTGAGTTATTTGGCCAGATTGCTTTAAATAAGAAGTATGTCTATGGTGGCTCCAATGCAGTGCTTACTATTAATTTTGGTGACTCACCAGATGCTCTATTCACTACCCCGCCAAATGCTTATATGCACAGACAGGCAACCTTTATTAAAAGCTTTATACTTGACCATTTTCCCAGCTTAGTCCCGGGTCAAGATTTTAGTTTCTTCCCCTTCCCGCCTATTGACCCTCAATATGGGACGCCTGCTTTAGGAGCGGCAGATATGGTTGTTATGTTTAATGATACTCCTGAGGCAAGAGCCTTTATGAAATATGTTGTTTCCCCGGAAGCGCAGGAAATATGGGTTGCTGAAACAGGAGTTCTCTCTGCTAACAAACGGGTAAATCCTGCTGCTTATCCTGATGATTTGACTCGTAAAGCTGCTAAAATCTTAAGTGAAGCTTCAACCTTTCGTTTTGATGGTTCTGATTTAATGCCATCAGCAGTTGGCGCCGGTTCTTTCTGGACTGGGATGTTAGATTATGTAAGCGGCATACCATTAATAAAAGTATTAATGACTGTTGAAACTACTGCTTTGGATGCTTATCGGAAATAGGTAAACCGATAAGTTTTAGTTTTCATAGGCTGGGTTTATTTAAAAAATAAATTCAGCCTATGATTACAGTAAAATATTTTTTATATTGATATTTAGAAAGGAAAGAAGTTTGTGATACATACAAAAAAAATTACTCCCTGGCTATATATTGCCCCGGCAATATTTCTATTGTTTTTCTTTTTAGTCTACCCCTCAATTAATACATTATATATTTCCTTTTTCAATTATAATTCAGAAATATTTATGGGTATTAAAAATTTTCTCTATTGCTTTAGCAATGAGATTATGCTTAATTCTTTTCGAAATAATGCCCTATGGGTAATACTATTTGTTCCCCTGACGGTATCTTTAGGGTTAATTATAGCAGTATTGGCAGATCGAGTTAAATACGAATCGATTGTGAAATCAATAATATTTATGCCTATGGCTATTTCCTTCGTAGGTGCGGGAGTAATTTGGAAATTTGTTTACGCTTATAGGCCGGCTTCAGCTGCTCAAACTGGTATTCTTAACGCAATTCGTTCATTTTTTAATTCAGACCCTTTACCTTGGTTGATAATTAGACCCTGGCTGAATAATTTTTGTTTAATTATGGTAGGGGTATGGATATGGACTGGATTCT
>CAYRNB010000198.1:0-2261 GCA_964425315.1 uncultured Rhodoblastus sp. | reverse complement strand
TGAAGCAAAGACCTTAAAGAGCGGTGGGTTTCCAGGAAAACGCATCGTGCTCTAAATTTTGGAGTTGCGTCCTCCTGACGCAAGGGCGAGCAAGAATCGCATCGTCTCCATCTTAGGCAGCAGCCGCCGCACGGGCTGCGTTTGCGTTTCCATTTCCTCTTCCCGCGAACCGATTTCGTTGCGGTAATGGATCAGATCGAACAATCCGGCCCCCAAGAACAAGCGCCGCAAAACAGGAAGACGAAGCTGCTGGATGCGTCGCCAGTGCTGGAAGCGAGGGGCGAACCGACTTCGCAATTCTGTCGGCACATAAGTTCCGAGCAGAGCGTGGAGAGCCACCAACTCAGTCTCGAGCGCATTACGGCCAAGTCTGCCAACCGCGAAGGACGCCAACTGTGGCCAATCGACGCCCTCGGACAACGTGGCCAGATCGCGCAAATCAAGAAGATGGCGGAGATCGAAGGCGCCGATCCAATAATCATGATCCTGAAATTGATCATGGACGATCAGAATCATCGCCTGGCAAGTCGTGGACGGCAAATAGGCGATCCCCCGCCGGAGAGCGATCGGTCGGCAGTGCGTTCTGATCTCGCCCAGCTTCTGATAATAGAACGCCGGTCCCGGAAGGGATGTGTGGAGATCGATCGCGCCGACATCGCTCTCGCGGCCTAGATCAACATACCACTTTCGGGCGTTGTCCGGCGCCCGATAGCGAACGCGATACCCAAGGGCGGACAGGCATTCGAGCGCCTCGGCGGCCTCATGCGGAAAAACCTGAAGGTCGAGATCGGAGATCAGCCTGCGACCGCGCCGTTCCCGATTGGCAGCGGCGAGCGTGGCTGCGCCTTTCAGCAGGACCGGCGTAACGCCGCGCGCGTTCAATGCGGCGAGCGCCTCGTCCAATTGCGAGACCAGCCTGTCGTTCCGAAGCATGTTCCGCTCGAACAGGGCCTCGACATAGCGGCTTACGTCCGAGGGGATCTCGGCGGCGTGTCGGCGGACAAAATCGATCAGGAACGGCGTGGTCAGGGTCCGGTTGGCCAGCGCGATTATGGAGAGCCAATCGGGCGCGTTCGGCGGCGAGTTGCGCAGACACCGACATAAATCCTGCAAACTGCGATTATGCGACGTCATCGCAAAGGTCCGAAAGGGCGTCGGCGGCTTCGGCCGAGCGCTCATAAACGAGTTCAAAGGACTGGGCGCCAGCCAGCATGCGCCGCAGGGCGCCAAAGCCGGCGAGGCTCAATCGCCGGATCGGCGAATACGCCCCTTCAATGACTCGGCGCATGGTTTCCACGGCGTCGAGATGGACAAGCTTAACTTCGGCGCCTGATTGCCTGCGAAGGAAAACGACCCATCCGACCGAATGCGATTCCTGGTTGGTTTCGTCAAGCTCCAGATATTTTACGCTTTGGCCGTCAGGTCGGCGGTGGATGGGCGCCTTCTTCAGGTCGGGCCGGATCCTGCCGACAATCTCCCAGGCGCCGGATTTTACCGTGGGCGCAATAGGCAAGCCCTTCACCGAGCCGTCAGGCGCAATCAGAGCGATGTCGTCGCCGCCATAGCCGAATCCCTTGGCGGCCAATTGCAGCGCGAGCGTGGTCTTTCCGGCGCCGGGCGCCCCGCTGACGAGCAAGGCCCGGCCCCGGCGCGACATGCATGCGGCGTGAAACGCGATCGCCGTTCTCTCCTGCGCCAGGACCTGGGCGGTCACCAGGGCCTTGATCGTCGGCGCCAATTCGCCAGGCTCGCAGCCGCCGATCCTTCTATCCTCGACGAAAATGTGCAGCGATCCGTCGATTTCGATCACTTGAAAATGCGTTGAGGCGGCGGCTTCGGCGCATGATGCGCGCGGATCGAAAAGACCGGCGATCCGCTGCGACAGTTCTCGGCTTGACGTCCCGATGCTGTAGGACGAGCCGCCGAGGCGGAATGCGCAGACGTGGCGGTCCTGCGCCGGATGGAAATCGGCGCTGAGGAGGCCAAGCTCGAGCCAGCTGCGGATCGCGTCGCCGACATGGCGCCCGGCCACTGCACGATCAACGCCGGCGTCGACGAGGCGGGTGAGAGCCGCTTGCGGTCCGCCGCCCTCATCGAGGCCGCACCATATCAGGGCCGCGACGGGGTTGAGGGCATATAGTTTCTGGGCGGACTCGGAAAAAAGCGTCGCCTGGTCGTCAAGCAGCGCCAATGCGGCGTCACTCGCGGGGCGCACGACAAAGTTAGCCGCAGATTCGTCGCCACATTCGCGGCTTGGGCGG
>CAYRNB010000197.1:0-2270 GCA_964425315.1 uncultured Rhodoblastus sp. | reverse complement strand
CGAGCGCGGAGCGGAACACGCGCGAACCGGAAATCCCACCGGTCGTGACGGGCATGCGCGCCTGGAGGTAATAGCGCCCGTCGCGGCGGTGAAGAAAACTGATTCGGGCCAAAAGTCCGCTCTCCTTGAATGAGAGACGGCGCCTGGGCATGAGTCAACATCGCGACTCGCCACCCCGTTTCAACCCGTTGATCGTGCTCTAATAAATACTCTAGCTGAGCAGGTGGTAGCGGAGGTCTTCGCCGAGCCGATGACCGATGCCGAACTCGAACGTTTTCGTGAAATCGCCGACCGCGACCCGCCTCGTCATCGCGTGAAAGAACTGGTCGTGGTTGGAGGCAGGGGCGCCGGCAAAGATTCGGCCGCATCTTTGCTCGCGACAACGAGCGCCATCAATTTCAACCCGCGTGGCAAACTCAGGCCCGGGGGAAAAGCCATCGTCATGTGCTTGGCCTGCGACAAGGCGCAGGCCAGCATTTTGCTCGATTACATCAAAGCTTATTTCGAGACGGTGCCCACCCTTCGACGGCTGGTCGTGAGCGCCAGCGCCGAAGGCCTCGAATTGCGCAACGGCGTCGACATTGAAGTCCACGTGAATTCGCACCGTTCGATCCGTGGTCGGTCATTGCTTTGCGTGATTTTTGACGAAGCCTGTTTTTGGCGCGATGAAGCCTTTGCGTCGCCTGACGTCGAAGTGCACCGCGCTGTCTCTCCCGGCTTGGCGCGCATTCCAAATTCGATGCTCATCATGATTTCGTCGGCGCACAACCGCTCTGGTCTTCTTTATCAGCGTTGGGCCGATCACTATGGCAAGGCGAATGACGACGTGCTCGTCGTGCTTGGCTCGACAATGCAATTCAACCCGCTCTTCGACGAAACCATTATCGACGCGGCGCTTCTGGAAGACCCGCAACGCTATGCCGCTGAATATCTCTCGCATTGGCGGGACGATTTGGCGTCCTACATCACCCGCGACCTTCTCGACGCGGCAATCGACAAAGGCGTTTTCGTCCGACCGCCAGTCAGCGGCAAGCATCATATTGCGGGCTGCGACGCGAGCGGCGGTCGCAATGACAGTTTCACGGCGGCAATCACCCACAAAGAAAACGATGGCGTTGTCGTCCTCGATGTCGCTTTCGAGCGCAAGGCGCCATTCAATCCGTCCGAAGTTGTCGGCGAGGTCGTGCGGCTCATGAAGGACTATCGCTGCCACCAGATTACGGGTGATCGTTACGGCGCCAATTGGACCGTCGAAGCTTTCGCCAAGGCAGGCGCCAAATATATACAATCGGAGCGCGACCGCTCGGCTGTTTACATGGACACCTTGCCGATCTTCACCAGTGGCCAAGCGCGACTGCTCGACAATAAACGGCTTGTTTCGCAATTCGCGGCGTTGGAGCGCAGGACGTTTTCGACAGGCCGCGAAAGAATCGATCCAGGCCCCGGCCATGATGATTTGGCGAATAGCGCGGCAATTGCGTTGTCGCTCGCAGCCAAGGGCAAGCTTAATCCGCTCGAAATTCCAGACAAAGTCATGGCGTGGAGCCGCATCCCGCGCGACATCGATCGCAGTTTTGGATATGCCTCGTACGAACGCGCCAACGTCTTGGTCGGCAGCCTTTTGCAGCCGGTCGGTGATAAACACCGATGAACTCTCGCTTCCAATCAAAAAAGAAGCTGGGCACCTCCAGTACGCCCGCCGCATCGTCGGCTGGCGGGCGAGTCGACGGAAATCAACGTCTTAAGGTTGACGAAGCCAGAAGATCAGCGAACATTTTTCCAGCGGTGCAGCGTGACTCGCCGAAGCGTTTGAATTCGTGTTGTTTCACGGCCTTGACGATTGACGCCGGACATCACATGGCGGATCGCGCGGTCCTTTCCCGCGGCGTCGGTCGCCTGAAGAATCAGCAAGATCGCATGACGATTGGAGGCGTAATGGAGATGCTGCATCTCACTGAGCTTGGCCACGTGCTCTTCCAGAAGGTTCTTGTATTGCTCCTTGGATTTGTAGACGGGGTCAACCGCCGTCGGCCACTTCTCAAGGTTGACCTTGTCGCCCTCGCGCACTCGAAAGTCCTTCGATTCGATTTTCATTTTTGATCCTTTCGGCGGTTCTTTGCCGCTCTGGTTGTCCGGGCTTACTTGGCGGCTCCGGGCGTCGTAGCTGGCGGAGGTTTGGGCTCTGGGGCCGGCTTCGCTGCCGCTTCCGATGTGGGCGGGGACTCGGCTGTCGGGCCCGGCGCCGTTGAGCCCGGGGCGGCTTCGATCTC
>CAYRNB010000196.1:0-2279 GCA_964425315.1 uncultured Rhodoblastus sp. | reverse complement strand
AGAAGATTATCGACAATCCCAAGATCGACGAGGGTCTGACCGACCTGACGGCCGCGATCAAGGGCGTTCGTAGCGTGGTTGACGAAGGCGGTGCCCCCGTCACAAAGGCCCTGAAGGACCTGCCGGCCATCTCGACAAGGCTCAAGGCCACCACCAAGCGCATCGATGAGGTCCTGGCCGATCCGAAGGTCGACAAGATCATCGCGGACCTTTCCACCACGGCGGAGCACGTGGCGCCGGCCGCCCTGGAACTGCGGAAACTGCTGAAGCGGCTGGACAACCTGTTCGCAACCCAGCAGCAAGACGTCCAGGCGATCATCCGCGCGCTGCGCGACGTCCTGGAGAACGTGGAAACGCTGAGCGAAGATGCCAAGGACAATCCGGCGCGGTTGCTTTTCGGCGAGCCGCCGCCGCGCCAGAAGCCGGGAGAATGACCATGATCCGAGTCCGTGCCACTATGCGGCCAGTTGCGCTCGCACTGCTCTGCCTGAGCCTCGTGTCGTGCGAGGCCATGATGAAGCCCGCCCCCGACAAGGCCTACTTCGCAATCGACGTCCCCCCGCCGGCGAAGGCCAAGGCGTCGAGCGACCTTGTGCTCCGAGTTCGACGGGTGAACGTGGCCACGCCCTACAACGCGCGGACCTTCGTCTACAAGGTCGGCGAAGGCAAGTTCGAGAGCGACTACTACAACGGGTTCATCACGACTCCCGCCGAGAACCTGACGGGCGAACTCATCGAATGGCTCGCGGCAGGCGGCCCCTTTGCATCGGCGATCGACGGCGCCAGCAGTGTCAGCCACCAACTCGTCCTGGAAAGCAATGTCACGGCCCTGTACGGCGACTACACGGACAAGCAAGCCCCTCAAGCCGTCATCGAAACGAAGTTCTTCCTCATGGACGACACCGGCGCCGACGTGCGCATCGTCTTCCAGAAGACGTATCGGCAAACCGCGCCCGTCGATGGCGAAGAGCCCGCCGCGCTCGTGAGGGCGTGGAACGAGACCTGGCGGAAGACATTCACGGCTTTGGTGAATGACCTTGGCCAAGTCAATCTGCCGGCCAAGGAACCGTAGGGCTTGCCGACCGGCGAAAGTCCTCTTGACCTTGGTCGGCGAGAAGAAGGCGGCGTAGTGGATGTAGCCCAGTCCGCTCTTTGGCCGCATGCCCGGCGCCACGGCTTTGCTCCGCCCTTTACACTCGCGGTGGGATTTGTTGCGGCCCGCGGCGGGTTGGGCCATTACCCCCTCAACATCGGCGACGCGCTCATCTCGCCGAATCCGGCCCTGAACGCCGTCAGCCTGAACCCCGTCTATTCCGTGCTTCGGACGGTTTTCCGCGCCTCGGAGCGCCAGTACGCGTTCTACGGCGAGGCACAGAACCTCGGCACCGTCCGCCGCTTGCTCGGCCTGGAGGAGACCGAGCCCGAGGACCCGACCTACCCCCTCTCAAGGACCTCACCGGGAACGCCGAGGGGCAACCGCAAGAACGTGATTCTGTTCGTCCTGGAGAGTTGGTCGGCCAAGGATGTGACGTGCCTTAGAGGACGGCCGGGCGTCTCGCCGGTCTTCGATGACGATCTATCGGTGCTTCCTGTCGGGAAGGCATGGACTGATGGTTCGAGGGGCAACGGCTCGTAGTGTCGACGACTACAGCAAGGGCGAGTGGATCTGGTCATGGGGAGGAACCTCCGACATCAACGTGATCGCCTGCCGACTTCAGGGCTCCGGCCCGACGAGCGAGAGTCCTTCGGGCGGAGCAGCATACTACCACGATGCCCCGGTGCCCAACGCCGCTCACGCCGGGCAGGGACATCGTTTCGTGGCGTGCAATTTCCGCTCAAAGAACAAGTACATGGTGTATCTGCGCCATTCCAATCGCGATCGATTCACGAACTGCTACTTCGAAGGCAGGGGGGCTGAACGTTCCCCTTACCCGATGATGAAGAATGACCGCTTACGGACAGGCTCAGTCCGGATACTGGCCTGCCGCTTCACCCATGTTGACAGGACGTCCGAATGGCACGCCAACCAGACGAAGGAGTGGTGACGGGCAGATAGTGTCGGCGATAGAGCCATCTTCCAGGACCCCCCTCCCTGTGATTTGACCCAGGTTTTGTGGGAGAATCCTGGCGGCGTGGGCCGAACCGGGCCGTGTCCCCGCTCCGATGACAACTCATCGTCCGCCAGCCCCGCGCCCGGACAAGGTTGTCCGATGTCGGCAGATGCGGTAGACTCCTCGGGAAGGCTGTCATGGTCGTGGGCAGGAGGCCGTCCGGGATCT
>CAYRNB010000195.1:0-2421 GCA_964425315.1 uncultured Rhodoblastus sp. | reverse complement strand
CGCGCCCGCTATCTCGGCCCCGAAGTCCCAGCGGAAGAACTGATCTGGCAGGACCCGGTCCCGGCGGTCGATCACGAGTTGATCGACGCCGCCGATGTCGCGGACCTCAAGGCCAGAATTCTCGCCGCGGGACTGTCCGTCGCGGAACTGGTCTCGACCGCCTGGGCCTCGGCCTCGACCTTCCGCGGCTCCGACAAGCGCGGCGGGGCGAACGGGGCGCGCATCCGCCTCCGCCCCCAGAAGGACTGGGAGGTCAACCAGCCCGAACGGCTCGCCGGAATCCTCACAAAACTCGAGGAGGTCAAGAAGGCGTTCAACGCGGCGCAGTCGGGCGGCAAGAAAGTCTCGCTCGCCGACCTGATCGTTCTCGGCGGTTGCGCGGCGATCGAGCAGGCGGCGAAACACGCCGGGCAGACGATCGAAGTTCCCTTCACACCCGGGCGCACCGATGCGACGCAGGAGCAGACCGACGAAAATTCTTTCGCCGTGCTCGAACCGATCGCGGACGGGTTCCGCAACTATCAGAAGGCCAAATATGCGGCGTCGGCCGAGGAGCTTCTTGTCGACAAGGCGCAATTGCTGACCCTGACGGCGCCGGAAATGACGGTTCTCGTCGGCGGCATGCGCGTCCTGGGCGCCAATGCCGGACAATCCCGGCACGGCGTCTTCACCAGGCGCCCCGAGACGCTGACCAATGACTTCTTCGTCAATCTGCTCGACATGGGCACGGAGTGGAAGCCGACCTCGGAAGACGCGGACGTGTTCGAAGGCCGCGACCGCGCGACCGGCGAAGTGAAATGGACCGGCACGCGAGTCGATCTGGTCTTCGGCTCGAACTCGCAGCTTCGGGCTATCGCCGAAGTCTATGCCGGCGATGACGCGCAGGAAAAATTCGTGCGCGATTTCGCGGCGGCCTGGAGCAAGGTGATGAACGCCGACCGCTTCGACCTTGCCTGATCGGCGCAAAAGGACGTATGCGCATAGAGCTGTCCGCGATTCCATCGAATCGCGGACGGCTTCGCAGCATGCTTTAGCGCCGCAACCGGAACGACGAATTGCCTAATTCAACCGCGCTGTTGCTCTATAAAATCTCGGCGTGGATTCTGCCGCTGCTGCTGGCGATTACGCTGCACGAAGCCGCGCACGGCTATATCGCGCGCCTCTGCGGCGACAACACCGCCGAGCGCCTCGGACGGGTCACCCTCAACCCATTCAAGCATATCGACCCGTTCGGCACGATAATGCTGCCCGCTTTGCTGCTGCTCATGCGCGCGCCGTTTCTTTTCGGCTACGCCAAGCCCGTGCCGGTGAATTTTCGCGCATTGCGCAATCCCAAGCGCGACTCGATCTTCGTCGCCGCCGCCGGGCCGGGGATGAATTTCCTGCTGGCGATCTTCAGCGTCATTCTGTTACGAATCCTCTATGTCCTGCCGCACAGCTTCGCGGCCTGGGTCGCCGTCAACCTGCGCAATTCGCTGCTCATCAATGTCCTGCTCGCGGTCTTCAACCTGGTGCCGATCCCGCCGCTCGACGGCGGGCGCATCCTGGTCGGGATTTTGCCGGGAGCGGCTTCCCGCGCGCTCGCTTCCGTCGAGCCTTACGGAATGCTCCTCCTGATCGGGGCCTTGCTGGTCCTGCCCTGGCTCGGCGCGCAAATGGGAATGGACCTCAACTTCCTCTGGAACAGCGTCGCGCGATTGACCGGCAAGATCATCGGCTGGATCATATGGATCGCCGGTCCGGGTTGAATCCCCCGACCCTGGTTTTCGAGACGCGACATGAAATCTTCGCTCGTCATCTTGCTGCACGGCGTCTACGCCAGCGGCGACCAGTTGATGTGGCTCGGCGATCTGTGGCGCACGTCCCTGCCCCATCCTGCATTCGCCGCGCCGGACGCGCCTTTCGCCGGCGCGTCCGGACGGCAATGGTACAGCCTCGACGGATTGACACGCGAAAACCGGCCTGAGCGCGTCGCCGCCGTGCGTCCGGCTTTCGACGCTTTACTGCGCGAGATCGTCGCCGCGCACGGTTTGAGCGACGACCTGCGCCGCGTCGCGCTCGTCGGATTCTCGCAAGGCGCCACCATGGCGCTCGACGCCCTCGCCTCGGGCCGCTGGCCGGTCGCCGCCGTCGTCGCCTTTTCCGGCCGGCTCGCCTCGCCGCCGCCACTCGCGCCGGCGCTCGCCACGGCCGCTCTGCTCGTTCACGGCGACGACGATCCCGTCATCCCCTGTGACGAAGGCCGCGAAGCCGCCGCTCTTCTGCAGAAGCTCGGCGTCAAGACGCAACTGCATATCCTGCATGGAATCGGCCATTCCGTTTCGCCCGAAGGCGCAAGCCTGGCCGGGGCCTTTCTCGCCGAATATCTAGTGGCTCAAGTCTAACGCTTGGTCCCGAATATGCTTACGGCCGAGGGGCCGG
>CAYRNB010000194.1:0-2462 GCA_964425315.1 uncultured Rhodoblastus sp. | reverse complement strand
CGCTGGCCGACATCAATGTGACGCCGCTCGTCGACGTCATGCTGGTGCTGCTGGTCATTTTCATGATCACGGCGCCCATGATCGCCACCGGCATGAAGGTCAATCTGCCCAAGGCGAGCGCCTCGCAGCCGCTCGACCCGCAGCACCCGATCCTGGTCAGCGTGGCGCGCGACGGCGAGCTGGCTGTGGACGGCCAGCCGACCGACCTCGACGGAGTGGTCGCCGCCGTGCGCGCCAAACTCGACGGACACGAGGCGCGGACCATCCAGATTCGCGGCGACCGCGACGCCAATTACGGCGCGGTCGTCGGCGTCATGGACAACCTCGCCGGCGCTGGGATCAGCCATCTCGCCATCGTCACCGATCTGCGCCGCGCCAAAGCGAAGGCGGCGGAGGCGACGAAGAAGCAATGATTTTTCGCCCCGATTCGGCCTCTCTGTGGCTGCGTCCGCATTGGCTGCGTCCGACCGCGCTCGTCGCCGGAACGGCGATCAATGTCACTGTGGCCTTGCTGGTCAACTACGCCCATTTGCGCAAGCCGCCGCCGCTGCCGGTCATCGAGGTCACCATCCTGCCGAAAGAAATCGCGCCGAAGGCGACCGCGCCGAAACCGCCCGCGATTCCCAAGCCGCAGCCCAAACCGCAACCTCCGCCGCCCCCTCCGCCGCCGCCCAAACCGGCGAAACCGCCGCCCCCGCCGCCGAAACCTCCCAAGCCGCCGCCGCCGAAACCGGCAAAGCCGCCGCCGCCAGCGCCCAAGCCGCCGCCGCCTAAGCCGCCGGACGTCAAGCCGGCGCCGAAGCCGCCGGAAAAAGCCTTGCGCGAAAAGCAGGAGAAGCTGCGCCGCCTCAAGGAGGCGCAGGAAAAGCGGCGCATAGAAAGAGCGGCGAAACGCAAGGCGGCGCAGGAAAGAGCCGAAATGGAAAAAGCCCGGCGGGAAAGGGCGCGCGCCGCCTCGGGCCGGTCGCGCGCGGCCTATGCCTCAATCGTGGTCAGGGAGATCCAGCGTCTCAAATATCTTGGCGCGCGCCGCGCCGGGGGAGCGACGGGCCGCGTCTCCGTGACCTTCACGGTCGGCCGTTCCGGCCGCATCGTTTCGCATCGCGTGCATTCGGCCAATCCGCGACTGGCCGGGGCGGTGGCGGCGATGATGGCGGCTTTTCATGCCCCGCCGCCGCCGGGCGGACGCTTCAGCGCCTCGACCAATATCAATTTCGCGCGCTGATGGGCCTCACATGACCACGACTTTGGTTCCCTTGGAAACGAGCTTGTAGAGCTGGATCACGTCGACGTTTTCCATGCGGATGCAGCCGGAGGAAACGGCGTGGCCGATCGACTTCGGCGCGTTGGTGCCGTGGATGCGAAACAATGTGTCCTTATTGTCCTGGAAGAGATAGAGGGCGCGCGCGCCAAGCGGATTGTGCAGGCCCCCGTCTATATGATCCGGCAGATCGGGATCGCGCTCCAGCATGTCCGGCGGCGGCGTCCAGATCGGCTATAATTATCAGTTCAATGGGCCCTTCGTCGTCGGCGTCGAGGCTGACTTCATGGGATCGTCGATCACGGGCGAGGTCGGCGTCAATGGCAGCGCCTTCGGGACGACCTTCGGGCTGAAGACTGGCTCGCAGCTTGACTACCTCGGAACTGTGCGCGGCCGACTCGGCTAGAAACAACCACGCAATTTCAATTCCCTCTCGCACTTAATCCAAGGCCACCAACGATGTCTCGCTTCTCCTGCCGTCACTGCAGCTCCGATAATTGTGGGGGAGAATGCCAGAGCGGCAAAAAGGGGCACATCGTTGAAGCGAAAAGCGCATTTCGTGCGGTAGAACCAACGCTCGGCCGCAGCGCGACTAACGCGACTATGCATTTCACCAGGATGAAATCGTTAAGGCGCTGAGCGAAACGCTTGGCCAGAGCGAAGAGGCCTGCGTTCGCTGGATCGAAGGCGCGGAGGATAAATTTGCGATCTCGGTCGAGAATTTCTGCAAATGGGTCAAGGGCTATCTCGACACGAAAGGGCCCCGCAGCCGCATCGTCTTCCTCGTCGATGAAGTCGGGCAATTTATCGGCAATGACTCGCATCTGATGCTGAGTCTGCAAACCATCGTCGAGGAACGCCGAGGTCAGGGCCATAGCGAACCGTCGCCAATCGGGGCATTGGGCCTCGCCGAATGGCGGCGACACCGTATACGCCCCGCGAAAGGCGCTGCACGCGGTCTATGACGCGCTGGTGGCCGCCGCCGAGTTCGATGCGTTGCGGAACCTGCACAAGTCGGGATTCGATTATCCGGACGCGAGCGCCATGTACCGCGCCTATGCCGAAGATCTCTTCCAGTTCGATCAGCGTTACCGGCATTTCTGCGAATCCGCCGATGTCGCGGAAGAGAAGGGCTGGAACGTCGTCAATGGTGCAATCAATGTGGGCTTACGCACGGCTCTGCCCACGGATTGCGGAAAGC
>CAYRNB010000193.1:0-2510 GCA_964425315.1 uncultured Rhodoblastus sp. | reverse complement strand
TCCAGCCCCGATTTTTTAACTCGTAGTAGTTCGTTGCCTCGAAGGTGGCTGCCTGCCGGCCGGAGGGGTCTGTCAAGACAACCCGGATGGGAGCCCTGTTGTGGAGAATGTGCCGTGCGTGCGCCTTCCATCCGGCCACATCGGTGACGTCAATTTTGAAAAGAAGCGCCCCCGATTTCTGGGTGACTCTTGCCCTCGCGCGAATGGGTGAACCCAGTTGGACCCGCGTGGTCGTTCCGGCTTTCAGATCAAGCGTCATCCGCTCGCGATGGGGGTCTTGCTCGGAGCCGGCATTGACCTCCAACACGTCCGATGTGAAGTCCGGGTCAGGTGCAAGGTACTCCTTGAAGAAATAGACCTTGTACTGGCCGGCAGGGACAGGCACGGGTTCCTTGCCCCCCTGAACCCACAGAAGAGAGTCTTCGCCGAACAGTGTCATCTTCCAGAAGGGGTGCTCAAGTTGAATCCAGGCCATAGGCCGTGTGCAGGGCTCGGCCGAGACGCGGCAGCCGTCGTCGGAGACGCGAACGTCCCACCATCTGCCGTCGACCAGGACAGGCTGGGAGTAGATCGCCCGGGGGATGCGTTCACGGTTAATCGCCCACAACCTGCCGTCGCTCCGAATAAGGTCGCGCCGGACATTGGTGAACTTGAGGAGTTTGTTGCCATCGCCGTAGCAGTCTACGTAAAACGCGTCGAAGAAGGCGAACCACGGGCGTTCGGTATTGCGGGGATCCTCGGCATCCCGGACGCTCAGGTTGCCGCCCCGGTCGTAGAATCGGACTTTGTACACCTTGTCGCCGAACCGGCACTCGGCCACTGCGCACGTGGAGAAACAATACCCCAATTCTGCGGACGAGCCCAGAGAGTCCCCCTCCTTGTATTCGATGAAGACGCCGGCAGCAATCTGCCGCCCGCCGAATGACAGGGAAGGAAACCGCTCCGCAAACTGATACTTAAACTCCTTCTGCTGTGCTTTGGTGGTTTGGCGAGAGAGATAGATTCGAGGAATTCGGAGGGCATCGTGAAAATCACCCTTCCCGGTCAGGTCGAGGCGGATGACATCATAGAACGGGGCGTCGGCCTTATCGGCGTCCAGGGCAATCGACACGTTCTGGTCACCCACCCTCAACGTGACGACCCGGACCTGGGGATGGACGGTGCCGCAACCGGGCGACGGTTCGCCAAAGTGCTCGCTGCCTCTCAGCCAACGTCGCTTGCCATGAAACATAGGAACGTAGACAAGCGTCCCTTCGGGGGCCTTCGGGGCCGATGGGCAGGGCCAGGACTTGTGGATCTTCTGGTCGAGAATCATCCCGACTATCTTGTCAAAGGAAGTGCGACTCCGTTTGGCCGCGGCCCCGTATCGTTGGTAGGCAAGCGGCGGCAGCGGATTGCGGTATTCCCGGAGGGGCCCCAGGTCCGGGCCGCGCAGCACGTACGGACCGTCCAACTCCCTCGGCCAAAACACGTGGCCCCTGGCACCGACGGCGGCAATCAGGTAGCCCCACCGCGGGTGATACGCCGACCACGCGGGGCCGGGCACAACGCCCCACGTCAGGCCGGACAGCCGCCATTTGCCGCCGGCCTCCGGCTCGCACAGGCCCAGGCTCCACTTGTCGGCCTCGCCGTGCCCGAGGAGCACGGGTCCCTCCTCGCCCTGGAGGACGCTGATCCGCCCTTCCGGGACATCGCCCGGACAGTCGCCCTCCAGGTCGAAGCGGGCCAGCACCCGCTTGGCCGACCAACCACCCCCACCCTTGCCTCGAAAGCTGATCAACTGGCACCGAAACGGCGGCGGTGTGCCGTAGGGCACCTCCTTCTGCTTCTGGGCCTTCAGATCGTAGCACCAGAGCCGGCCGGTCCGGTCCTGGGTCACCAGCCGGCCCGGCATCGGCTTGGACTCCCACTGGTAGCCGTCGGAACTGATCAGCATCCGGTGCCCCTGGGCGGTCCGGCAACTGACGACCAGCCGGCCGCGGTCATCCGTAAAGAGGCCATACATGTCATACAGGCCCTCGTCGACCATCCGTGCCGGCGCGGTCCAGTGGACGAAGTCGCGCGACCAGCAGGCGTACGGCAGATTCCGGTGCTGCGCGTCGCGGTCCGACAGGAACACCAGGACGAACCGCCCACTCTCGTCCCGCGCGAGCGACGGAGCGAACTCGTTCCACCCGCTTGAGACCGGAAGGTCCAACTTCCGCGCCGGCGCGAACGTCGTGCCGTCGGTGCTAACGGAGGACCAGAGGTCCCCCCGGCACGGCCACACGAGGCGGATGGCCTTGTCGTCGACCTGGATGGCGGGCGGATCGTACATCCCGCGCTGCCACAGGCCGGGATCGACCGCCGGCACGGGCGTGCCGACGTACGCCGCGGTCCACGCGCTCCAGGGGTTCCCCTCGGCCCACGGCAGGTGGCCTTCCAGCCGAGCCGTCTCGCCCGCTTTGACGGTGACCGTCGTCGACCACTCGCCATATGGTGTTCCCGGACCGACGGGAACGAAGCGCACC
>CAYRNB010000192.1:0-2539 GCA_964425315.1 uncultured Rhodoblastus sp. | reverse complement strand
GTCACCCGCTCATCTTCGCCATGAGCGCATCGGAAATCTCGAAATTGGCATAGACGTTCTGCACGTCGTCATTGTCTTCGAGCGAACCGATCAGTTTCAAAATCTTCTCGCCCGCCTCGTCGTCCACCGCGACATTGTTTTGCGGCTTCCACACCAGTTTCGACGAAGTCGGCTCGCCGAACTTCCCTTCCAGAACCCTGGTGACTTCGGCCAGATCCTCCATGGCCGTAGTGACGACATGGCCGTCAGGCGTCGAGGCGACGTCCTCGGCCCCGGCCTCGATCGCCGCCTCCATCATATCGTCCTCGCTCGCCGCCTTGGCCTCAAATTCGACCTGGCCGACATGATCGAACATGAAGGAGACCGCCCCGGTTTCGGCAAGCGACCCGCCGGATTTGGTGAAATAGGAGCGCACCTCGCCCGCCGTGCGGTTGCGATTGTCGGTCAGCGCCTCGACGATCACCGCCACGCCGCCGGGCGCATAGCCTTCGTAGCGTACTTCCTCGTAATTTTCGGCGTCGCCGCCGGACGCCTTCTTGATCGCCCGTTCGATATTGTCCTTGGGCATGTTTTCGGCGCGAGCCGCGAGCACCGCCAGGCGAAGACGGGGGTTCATCGCCGGATCGGGCATGCCCATTTTGGCGGCGACGGTGATTTCGCGGGCGAGCTTGGAGAAGACTTTCGAACGGATCGCGTCCTGCCTCCCCTTCTTGTGCATGATGTTCTTGAACTGACTATGCCCGGCCATCGGCGCCCCTGGATCGTGGAAAAAGCCCCGCCCCGGCGAAAACCGGCGCAGGAGCCAAAAAAAGCGGATCGCGCCTTATAGACGCGCAAAAGCCGCCTGAAAAGCCGGGCTCAAACGGTGGGAAAGACGGAGGCGAGAGCGCCGCCGATCCGCAAAGGCTCGACGCGGCGCGCCAGCCCGTCGGCGCCCGTCTCGACAAACAGGCCGCACAAAGTCGCCGGCCCGTCGGCCGGCTCGAACCGCGCCCCCGGCGTTTTGCGGGTGAAGCGGCGGATCGGCTCGTCCTTGTCCATGCCGATGACCGAATCGTAGTCTCCGGTCATGCCGGCGTCGCTCTGAAAAGCGGTCCCATGCGGCAGAACGCGCCAGTCGGCGGTCGGCACATGAGTGTGCGAGCCGACCGCCACGGAGACGCGGCCGTCGACAAAATGGGCGAGCGCCTGTTTTTCGCTCGACGCTTCGGCATGCAGGTCGAGAATGGCGGCGTCGCAGCCAAGCCCCAAGGGACAGGCGGCAAGCTCGCGCTCGACCGCGGCGAAGGGATCGTCGAGCGCGTCCATGAAGACGCGGCCCATGACGCTCATCACCAGAATGCGCTTGGCCCCCTCCGTCTGGTAGAGCCAGGCGCCGCGCCCCGGCGTGCCGGTCGGATAATTCATCGGCCGCAGAACATGCGGCGCGCGTTCGATGAAGACGAGCGCCTCGCGCTGATCGAAGGAATGGTTGCCGAGGGTTATGCAATCGACCCCGGCGTTGAGAAAATCCTGGGCGATCGTTTCCGTGATGCCGAAACCGCCCGCCGCGTTTTCGCCATTGGCGACGACGAAATCGAGCGCAAGTTCTTGACGCAAGCCGGGGACACGCTCGGCGATGGCGGCGCGGCCGGCCCGGCCGACGACATCGCCGATGAAGAGAAGACGCATCAGCACTCCGAAAAAGTGAAAACGTCTTTCTCCGTTATCACGAAATCGAGCTTCTGGTCGTGCTTTTCCGACGGGATTTTTTCTATTCCCTGACAGGAATAGGCGAGGCCGCCGGCGGCGATGAGGCCGCCGCCCCGGCGAAGATTGGCCAGGGTCGCGTCGTAATAGCCGCCGCCGAAGCCGAGACGTCCGCCGCTTAGGTCAAAGCCGAGAAGCGGCGTGAAAACGATTTTTGGCGTCATTTCCCGCGCTTGTGGCCCAGGTTCGCTGAGGCGATAGCGGCCGACGACTTTTTTCTCGCCCGGCTTCCAGGCGCGAAAGGCGAGAGGCGTCGCCTTTTCGCCGGCGACGGGCAGAAGGGTGGGAAAGCCGGCCGCCGCCAGTTTTTCGATCAGGGGCAGGCAATCGAGTTCGCCGGGCAAAGCGGCGTAAAGAGCGATGGGCGTCTCATTCGGCGCGAGGCCGGCCTCGGCGCACAGGCTTTGCACCAACGACAGGGCCCGCTCGGCTATCGCTCGGGCGGCGCCTTCGGCCTCGGCTGGCGCAATTTTCGCGCGCGCTTGACGCAAGGCGGCGCGCAGGGCGGGTTTGTCGGCCAAATTCGTCACAAGGATCGAGGAGTCGCCGCCATCTTCTCCCGCAACGTGAGAAGGGATCAAGCGGGTAAATTGAAGGGTGCGGCCCGCAGAAGCCGTGGGATGCGATCCCGGGAACCTACAAAGTAGGTGGGCGCCGTGTTGCCTAAGTCCACGGACAAAGACAGGGACAGCTCCCGTTGGGATCGTAAGGCCCCGGGGATAAATCCTCACGCGCCCCGCAGCGCCGCTTCGCCAATTTAGGGAGGAACAGCCGCCGGCGCCAGTCCCCG
>CAYRNB010000191.1:0-2585 GCA_964425315.1 uncultured Rhodoblastus sp. | reverse complement strand
AGTGCTTTTTCAAAATCATAGTCACTTTCTCAGTTCAATCTACACTTTTTCTGGGGCTAGTGTGCCTTTAAGTCAAGAGACCGGGCGTTCCGATCTTCTGGATAATTCAAGCAAAAGAAACTTAACGCCTTTGCCGATTCCTACAGGTCAGTGTGTTCGCAGCTTCTTGATGCTCAGACTCGGCCGAGCGATTTCATGTATTTCTTTGTCTTCTTGAGTCCCAGCCTGGATGCTTTCTTTTTTACTGTATCGAGTGACCGTCCTAATCTGGCAGCTACTTTAGCGGTTGGGTTACTCGGGAAGAGTTTTCTGAGTAAAGCAACCTCGCTCTTTGACCATAAGCCTTTGACAAGTTTCTTTTTTGCCATTGTATGACTCCTTTCATTCTAACTATACCTGTCACTTCCTATTAACATTTCTGTATTCTAAGGAGTAGCGCGGTTGCTGTCAAAGAGTTCTTGCTTCCACCCCAAAGGTATCAACCTCTCACGGGACTCAATCGGCATTACCCGATTTACACCTCTATTGTAGTGTTAACCGTGACTCCGCAAGAATCCGGCGGAGTAAACTTCACCTCTGTTTTACGTGCAGGTAAGCCGGAAGCCACCGTTTTCGGCTCCTTCCCAGATGCCGACCATCAATCGGACTGCATCGGGCAAATTGTAAAGGTTGGGCTAAATACATACGAATCATCAGCAATAGGATAGCTGATGTTAATATGATTCCTGATACCTGGCCTTGGTAATGATATACAAATTAAAAAGGAATACTCTGGCGGTCTGCCATACTTTCTATCGATCCTTCCGAAGCGCTGCCGCAGCGTCTGCCTGAGCCTTCGCCAAGCTGGACTTCAGTTCCTTCACCTTGTTGAGCTTGCCCTGCTTCCGCAGAATGTCGCACGCCGCCTCGGTGGCTTTTGCGAGGATCTCGCCGGCGCCCGTCAGAATTGGCTTATCCGGAGTTCCCCATGGGGCCCACGTCCTGCGGTTGCACGCGTTGAGGTACGCTTCGAGAGCTTCATCATCGTCCTGCAGATACGTCTGATAGAAATCGCCTAAACGCAGCCATGTCAGATCGTGAATCGCCTCCCCGGACCGGTAGCTTAGCTGAGTGCGCTTATCATTCATGGTCCTCAAGTCCGCTTCCGCTGCCTGTAGGTTCCCGGTATGGATGTAGGCGAGGGCGCGATAGTAGTATAGGTCTGCCATTACGTCTTCCTGCTCAGGATACACGAAGCTCAGGTGGAAACTCCGCCCGCCCATCGCCTTTTGCGTGAAAGCAACCAGCAAGGCGTCATACCGTTCTTGTTCCAGCATCAACTCCATCTGGCGGTGCATCGAAAGCGGGGCCACCGGAATCTCTTTGGCGAGTTGCATCGCCTTGTCGTAATCCTTAAGCCGCTGGGCGCAGAGCGACGCCTTCTCCAAAAGGTCCGCTTTCACCCGTTCGCTCATCGCTATATTCTTCGCCAGATCCGTATAGGCGGCCAGCGCCTCGACATCCTTGCTGGCCTTGGCCAGCGCCGCGGCGGCCTTCTCGGCCGCGAGGAATTCCTCCGCCCATGTCCGATCGTACGGCCAGTCGGTTACGCTCAGATGGAAATCGTCGAATGCTTCCGGCTGGAGGCCGATGCCGCGCGCGACAAGTTCCGGATTGGTCGTGAAGAACTTGTCGAAATCCTCGTCGGAATTCCGCTGCCAACCCTGAAGGCGGCCCGGTGTACCGGGCATCATAGGGTTGGCAGCAAACGCGTTGGAGCCGGTCATGGCCCGGTATATCGGCAACGACAAGTTATTGACAGCCAGCTTCTCTTCCTCCGGCCAGCGCAAGTAGAAGCAATTGTCCGTCTCCGTCACATTCCCGGAAAGCTCCAGGAGCGTTTGATGGGTTTTGTTGCGGATGCACTCGCAGAAGACGTTTCTGCACACCCTAGCTGGCGAATTGCAGACGAGCTGCCGCAGGATCGTCATGATGAACACGTTGTTCTCGACGAGTGAATTGGGGCAGCGGCTCAGAGTAACCGAGTTCCATCCCCCGTGCAGCACGCAGTTGCGGATCACCATCTCGGGGCTTTCGTTGGCGGCCACCATGGTGTTGAGGCAACGCGTGATCTGCACGCGGGGGCTTTGGTGCACGACGAAACCTTCCCGCCAGAACTCCTCTTGCCGGGAATACAGTCCGTCGAAGCGGTTATCCGGCTTCAATATGACCTCAAAGGACCGGGGGAGGTTCCCGGCCTGCATGTTCGCCTTCTCGCCCGTTACGCAACGGAAGGTAATCGGCCGCTCCGGGATTCCCGCGGCGCGAATGCGCACATTTTCCGGGTAATCGCCAGCGGCAATCAGCACCGTGTCGCCGGGCCCTACGCGGTCCGCGGCGCGGCATATCGTGCGAAAGGCCTTCTCGCGGCTCAGGCCGTCGTTGTCGTCTTTGCCGTTCGGAGCTACGTAGTACATGCCCGGATCGGCCGGCGCGACGGCAGTCTTGAACGTCAAGGTCGCGTTTTCCGGTTTGAGCGCAGCCGGTCCGTCCGCACCCGAAGCGTCCACCGAAACGATCTTGAAGTAATACGTCCGGCCTGGCTT
>CAYRNB010000190.1:0-2592 GCA_964425315.1 uncultured Rhodoblastus sp. | reverse complement strand
TTCGAGGACCATCCGCAGGCGACGCTTCGGGTCGAGCACGAGGAACACGCGCTCGCCGCCGCCCTCGACCGCGCCGAACGCGAGGTCCAGGAAAGGCTGGGCAGGGAAGATTTCGAAGGCGCCATGCGGGCGCTGTCGAAACTGCGCGCGCCGGTGGACGCCTTTTTCGATCACGTGATGGTCAACGCCGAAAACCCCGACTTGCGCAAAAACCGTCTGCAGCTTCTGGCGCAACTGCGCCGCGCCATGCATCTCGTCGCCGATTTCTCCAAAATCGAAGGCGCATAAAGCCTTACGAACCCCTCATCCGGCCGGCGCCGCCCCTGTTTGGCCCCTCTTCCGCACCGCCCGCCGTTAACCGTCCATCAAGCTTAACAAGCGATAACCGCTAGACCGTCCCGCGATTTCGCGCGCGACGGCGGATTTGGCGTCGGTCGCGGCCAAAGCGCCGACGGGAGGAAACGAGCGGCGAATGCGGAAAGCGCGGCGGAGGGCGAGGCGCAGGGCGCATTTTTTCTGGGTTGCTAAACTCGTGGCGCCCTGGCGCCTCGCGGCCGGACTGTTGTTTTGCTTCACCGCCCAAGCCGGCCAGGAAGTCCCCTCCGGCTCGTCGCTGGCCCTGCAGACGTCGCAGGCCGCCGTCATGCCCAGACAACTCGCAGCGCAGCCCGCCCTCATCGCCGGGTCCCTCCTGGCGGCGTCCGGCCGCGGTCTGCTGCACGATGCGAGCCTCGCCCTCGGCGCGCCGGAAGAAATCGCCGCGCCTGCGTACGAGGCCGCGCCGCGCGCCGTGATGAAGGGCTGGCCCAACGTCTTTCCGCGGGTGAACCGCCGCGACAGAGGCGACCCGAGCGTCGGCGCGCCCCTGAGTCTCCAGGGCCGCCTGCTCCAGAAGAACGGCCTGGCGCGAATGCGCGCCGAACTCCTGACCTATCAGCGCGACCGAAGCGGCCTCGCCTCCAGCTTCACGCGCGAGCAGGGCGATGTCCCCGGCCCCGATTCCGTCGCTTCTTTCAATGCCTGGCCTCAAGGCGAAACTCCAATGGCGGTCCCGGGCCCCGACGGCGCGTCGCCCAGCCAGGGCTTAGCCGCCGTGACCATGCGTCCGGCCGCCGTGGTCGCGCGGCTGGAACAGGGGGCGAGCCCCGTCGTTTTACGCGCCGCCGTGCTCGATTCCGCCACGCCGGCGGAAGCCGACCAGACGCCAGTCGCGGTCTTTCCCGGCATGGCGTCGACGTCCGGGGGCGCGACCGACGGGCGCGATTATCTCGCCATGATCCGTCCCGGCCGTCTGAGCGCGGAAAAGCGCTGCCTCGCCGAAGCCGTCTATTTCGAGGCGCGCAGCGAGCCGGAAAACGGACAGGCCGCCGTCGCCCAGGTCGTCCTCAACCGCGTGACCTCCGGCCTTTACCCCTCCACCATTTGCGGCGTGGTGTTCCAGAACCGCAGCCATTATAACGCCTGCCAGTTCTCCTTCGCCTGCGACGGAAAACCCTTGCGCATCAACGAGCCGGACGCCTGGTCGGAGGCGAAGCGCATCGCCGACAATGTGCTCGCCGGCAAGACCTGGGTGCGGAAGGTCGGCGACGCCACCTACTACCACGCCGATTATGTCCGCCCGCGCTGGGCGCGCACGATGAAGAAAATGGACGTGATCGGCAGACACATATTCTATCGGCTGAAATCCAACGATTCGTGATCCCGCCATGACGCGGGCGGCGCAAACGCCGCCTTGCGGCGCAGGGGCGGCTCGGCATAATTTATCCTCAAATTGCTGCAGTTGTGATTTCGTCCACTGGACGCGGGCGCGGCAAGGCGCCAAATCTTGAGGCTTAACCCGCTTTCGTCCATAGAGTGCCGATGGAATCTTCGCTTTCGCTGTCGCCGGTCGCCCTGTTCCTCCATGCCGGACTGGTCGGCAAATTCGTCATGATCGTTCTCGGCCTCGCCTCGATCTGGTGCTGGGCTCTGATCGTCGAAGGCGCCTTTGCGACGCGGCGGCTGCGGCGCGACCTCGCCGTCAATGACGAAGCGCATTCGCCGCTGCTCTCCAGCGTGGTCAAGGCGGGGGCGCAGGCCGTCGCCCTGAGCGTCGCCGGCGAGAGCGTGGGCGAAACCCGCCAGCGCGTCGCCGAAGCCATGCGGCGCGCCGCGCGCGAGGCTTTGTCGCATGCGGAAGGCGGCCTGCCCAATCTCGCCGTCATCGCCTCGGTGTCGCCCTTCGTCGGCCTGTTCGGCACGGTCTGGGGCATTATGACGAGCTTCGTCGGCATCGCCGCCGCCAAGGACACCAGCCTCGCCGTCGTCGCGCCGGGCATTGCGGAGGCGCTCGCCGCCACGGCCTTCGGCCTCGCCGCCGCCATACCGGCCTCCATCGGCTATACGCGAATCGGCGCCGGTTTTTCGCGCGCCGGCCAGCAGATGGCGCATTGGATCGAGGCGCGCGCCGTGATGCTGATCGTCGCCAGCCAGAACCGCAAGGCGTGACGCGATGGAATTGCCGCCCCCCGGCTCGGACCGCGAGGGCCTCTATCGCCCGCTGGCCGACATCAATGTGACGCCGCTCGTCGACGTCATGCTGGTGCTGCTGGT
>CAYRNB010000189.1:0-2642 GCA_964425315.1 uncultured Rhodoblastus sp. | reverse complement strand
AAATGTATAACGAGACAGGGGGTCTCGTTAATTCAACTGTTAGCTGCAATAAGAATGGAGGTGTTATGAGAATCACGGTTAAATCCGCCATCGCGGCGCCGATCGGCGAAGTGTGGCGCGCCTATATAACTCCAGAGGACATTAAGCAGTGGAATGCCGCTTCAGATGACTGGCACACAACCGCAGCTTCAGTCGATTTTCGCGTTGGGGGTGAGTTCTCATCGCGCATGGAGGCGAAAGATGGAAGCGTGGGTTTTGATTTCACTGGCACTTACACGAAAATCGTCGAGCATGAGCTCATTGAATATTCCTTTGGTGATCGAATGGCGAGAGTCGAATTCGCAGAGGGCGTTAATGGCGTAAACGTCACCGTCACATTCGATGCCGAAACCAGCCATACCGAAGAACAACAACGAGAAGGCTGGCAGTCAATTCTGAATAATTTCAGGCGCCATGTGGAAGAGCAAGCCGAGTAGTGGCGCCAGCAGCTAACAAGGCGGTCAAGCCGTTCGCCTGTGGCTCACTCGGACATTCAGCACTCCGCGCCTGCTCGGGCATGGCTTCGCCATTATTGCCCGAGCAAGCGCTCCATGCTGAATGCCGCTTAACTAGGCGTTATAACCCCAATCAGCATTTGTGCTTAGAAATTTAGGATTAAGAATGAAGAATGTAGAAACCTTCTCAATTCTGACGCCTGCGTCAAAAGTAGTCACCGTCAAAGAAGTACTATAAGTTACTGTATTTTTTGGAGTTAAATCATTTTTGGGTTGACAAGCAAGCCAGGTCGTATAAAATACAACCTATTATATATCAAAGACTTGGAGATATTATGCAAAGGATTGTCAATCCGAAACAAATACGTCTTTTTGACCCATTCGACAACGTTCTGACGAAAAAAACACGTAAGCGGCTGCTGGATGGCTGGGCAGGTATTTTTCGTCATGTTATCCTTGAGCTTATGCCAGTCGAGACCATCTCTGGACACTTTGACCCTGCTATGGGCAGGCCGACCAAGGAGCTCTACTCGATGGCGGGGCTGTTATTGATCAAGGAATTCATGGACTGGACCAAGGATGAGGCCCTCAATGCTTACAGCTTTCATATGGACATTCACTATGCTCTGAATCTTGAGCCGGTTACACATGACATTTCGATGCGAACCCTGGAGCGTTACATCAATCTGTTCGAAGAGGATGATATTGCTAAAACTGTCATGTTAGAAATTACCGTAACGCTTGTGGATCTTCTTGAGCTCAACATTGATAAACAGCGTCTGGATTCCACGCATATCTTTAGTGACATGGCCAGTTTTGGCCGTACGCGTTTGATGGGTGTAGCGATCAAGCGGTTTTTGACACAACTCAAACGTCACAACTCGAAGGCCTATGAGTTACTTGACGAACAGTTGCGTATGCGTTACGCGCCAGGTGTTAATCAACTCTTTGGCGATACTGGTAAGGATAGTGAATCACGCCGTCTGCTTCGCCAACAGGTAGCAGAAGATATGTATCTTTTGATTCGTCGTTTTGCTGACACTGCCGAGCACGCTGGTCGTGACAGTTATAAAGCTATGGAACGTATTTTTTATGAACAATGCGAAGTCCATGAAGAGAAAGTCTGCGTCAAGAAGAAGACCGGCGGAAATGTTATACAGAATCCATCTGATCTGGACGCCACCTACGACGGCCATAAGGGGCCGGGCTATCAGGTGCAAATCAGCGAAACCTGTCATCCGGACAATGAGGTGCAGCTTATCACCTGTGCGTTGCCTCAAACTGCTGTTGAGCCGGACTCGACAGCTACCAGCGAAGTACTCGATAGCCTGGAAGAATCCGAGCTTCTGCCGCGAGAGATGTTTGCTGACACACACTATTGCAGCGATGAAAATATTCAAGCTGCTGCCAATCGTGGTGTCGAACTCGTTGGCCCGGTTCAATGCGGCAGCCTCGTCGATAAAGATGTTGATCACTTGAATATTGATGATTTTAATGTTGACAAACAAACCGAAGAAGTCGTTTGCTGCCCGGCCGGCCATAAACCTGCCTCGTCAATCCACGACAAACAAACCGGCCGAACAAAAACAGTTATGCCGAGTTCAGCATGTAGCCAATGTGAGTTTCGTAAAGAATGCCCGGTCGAAAAATGCCGTGATGGTTATTGTTTATATCACACTGCCAAACAGCGCCGCCTGGCAGGCCGCCGTAGAGAAGAGGCCACCGATGTTTTTCGGGATCGTTATCGAATTCGTGGCGGGATCGAAGGTACCAACAGCGGCTTGAAACGTCGAACGGGTCTTGGGCGTTTGCGGGTTCGCGGACAGCCGCGTGTGTTCCGCTCAATTTTGTTGAAAGTGGTAGGCTGGAATATCCTGCGAGTTGCTGCCTGCGCGAAAATTCGTGAAATCGTATACGCAAGGGCCAATGTGGCCGTATTTTGGCTCAATTTTGTATTTTTGAGGTGGGCAAAGATAGCCGGAAGTGTTCATATAAGCCAGAGAATGCAAATTTTGGTATATGCTCAACGGTTTGAGGGATTTTCAAGGCTCAGCAAAGCTGCCAGAGCGAACTTTTGACGCAGGCCTCTATTTAGTCAAAAAACGACATATATTTGGACTCGATTTGAAAAAATTGGGGTTTGTAGTG
>CAYRNB010000188.1:0-2668 GCA_964425315.1 uncultured Rhodoblastus sp. | reverse complement strand
GGCGGTCGCGAAGCGATCATTGACAAAACCTTCCGCTCGCCGAAACTCGCCGCCAAGAGATGAATGGCGGGTTCCGGGGCAAGGCCGCCCTATGGGGCCGCAGCAAATTGCAGAAGCGAGCGCGATGACTCTGGTCGAAATGGCTCTTGCCGATCTCGTCGAAGCCGAAACCTTTCCCTATGACGCGCTGAAAAGCTTGCGGGAAAATTGGGGCGCGGCGCGCGGGCCGCTGATCGAGGCTTTTGCCGCTTACGCCAGCGGCGCGGACCGGTCGCCGGAAAACGCCGAACGCAATTTCTTCGGCCTGCATCTCCTCGCGGAAAAGCGTGAAAGCCGCGTTTTCGCCCCGCTGGTCGCGCTGGCGAAGGAGGACGAGGCGTTTTACGACCTCCTCGGCGACGCAACGACAGAAACCCTGCCCGGAATACTGGTCAGCCTCTACGGCGGCGATTTCGACGCGCTGAAAAGTCTCATCGAGGCGCCGGATGCGGAGGTTTGGGCGCGCGTTGCGGCTTTCGATTGCTTGATTCATCTTGCGGCGATCGGCGAAATTGCGCGCGACAATGCGCGCGATCTTCTGCGCCATTGGTTCGAAACCCTGCGGCCGAAGAGCGGCGATCCGGTCTGGTATGGCTGGCAGCGCGCCGTGGCGCTTCTCGGCCTCGTCGAACTCGAGCCGCTCGCCGCCCGCGCCTTTCGGCACGGTCTGGTTCCGCGGGACTTTTTCACTTTCGAGGATTTTCAGGACGATCTGCGCGCCGCCCGCGCCGCCCCGGACCGCCTGGCCTTTCTGGCGGAACGGGGCGTCAAGCCGATCGACGACGCCATTGAGGCCTTGGCGATTTTCGATTCGGAAGGCGACGAGGCGCCGGAACCGGAACGCAACCCGTTTCGCAATGTCGGCCGCAACGATCCGTGCCCCTGCGGCTCGGGCAAGAAATACAAAAAATGCTGTCTTGTGGGCTGAACCGCTTGCCCTGGTTGTATCCCGGCGTCCGATTTTGACCCCGGAAATTCGACACACACTCTGGCGAATTCAATTTTTGCGCCGCACGCGGTAGGGGTCATTGTTCAACACCGTTTCACACCTTGCCAGCCAACCGGCCGCCGGCCATAAATTTCGCGCGAATTCTACCGGTCATTTTCAACGCGCACCGGTATAATTTTCCCGCCGTCCGAAGCAGCGACGCTCACGCCGCTATTTTCGTCATTGGAAGTCAGTCGCCGCGAAAAGATAATGAACGGCCGCTCGATCAGTTCATAGGTAATATTCGCTATGCCGAATGTCGCAGAAGTAAGCGTCGTAAAATAAAATATGAAAAACTCGAATCCATGGCTATGGATAAGCAACCTTGATAAATCGTAAACAGGCGACAATAGGGCGAATTGGATAATATACATGCTGAAAGACACAATTCCAATGCGCCGCATAAACGGGTTTACAATTAAACTAACCGACCTCCTCTCTCCGTGAAGCCGAATGCAAAGCAGGGCGCCTAAGATAGCTGTAAGAATGATCCCAATAGGCCTTCCTATGTCGTGAGCGGAAACAGTTGTTATCATAGATGAAAATAATGGAGCGATTACAATGAGTAAATACAGCAACACTTCAGCGTTTAATTGATATCTCGAAAGCGGCCGTGGCAACAAAAAGGCGTGCGAAAGCCGCCGCTTGGCCTCATTGTCACTTAAGATCACTCCTGTCGCGACGCCGATAACGAACGCGGGAACGTAGTTCACAAAATAATATTGAGATACTGGCCCGAGCCGAAAGACCCCAAAGCTGTTGGGTAAATAAGTCATGGAAAAGAAAACCGACAAACCCAGCAAGGCCCAATAAGCCCGTGGCGTCCTGTCGATCACGTAAAGGAGAAAAGGAAAAAGCACATAAAAAGTCGCTTCGTTGGCGACGGACCATCCGCCTGGAACAACGCTGTTTATCGCGCTGTCCCGGAAGCCATGTGTGAATGACAAATTGGCGATCACGTCGGGGATTGTGATCCCCGACGGAGCCCAGAGCCGCGGGCCCCAGCCAAATAGCGCTAGATAAATTGCGACGCCAAAGTAATACATTGGCGCGATGCGGAAAAATCGTCGCACCGCGAAGGCGCGAAGATTAAATCCCGCGCGCGATTTGGCGCTCAAAGTCAGCGAAACCGCGCTGATGACAAAAAACAGCACAACGCCATTCTCGCCAGCATAGCAAATGACGCTAAACCAAACAGGCAATGTGATATCGGAAGGAATGCTTGGCTTAAATTCAAAAAGGGCGCGAATCGCAAATTGGCCCTGGGAAGAATGTACCAGTAATACAAGCAATATCGCCCAACCGCGGAGCGCATCGATGTAAGCCCAGCGGTGCGGCTTCAGCGCGGCGGCCATCTCGATCCCGAAATCCAATTGCCAAATTCGTAATTTAGACCGACATTTGTTAATTAATCAGCCTATCCGCCACTGACTGATCGCAGGGTAAGCTGGGTCGGGCCTATAAGGAAGGCAGTATAGCGTGACGATCGCCTCTGCCGCGGCGGAATCATCGCATTGACCGCCTTGATTGGCTCCAGCACTGCGATTTTCGTCCATTTCACCACGACGCAGCACACAAATAGGGATCTAATTCAGCAACAACTATTAACTTCCTACTCGATGATTTCTCAAAAACGCGCCG
>CAYRNB010000187.1:0-2710 GCA_964425315.1 uncultured Rhodoblastus sp. | reverse complement strand
ATGCCGGTGGCGCGCCACAGGCCGCGCGCGCCGGCCATGTTGCGGCCGTGGGTGGAAGTGCGGGAGCGATAGGGAGGCATGGCGGTCTCGCTGAGTTTTGGGCTGCGCCTGTCCTACATCTTTGAAATTGGCGCGTCCATGTCGCCTTTGGCGCTGGTCTGCGTGGACGGAACGGGGTAAAGCGGGAAAAATTTTTTCGCGCCCCTGCTGGGGCGCACGAGCCCCTATAGGTGAGATGACGACCCTCGATGCGAAAGAAGCCGGCCGCACCGAGGCGCGCGCGAATTTCCGCGCCGCCTTGCGCTCCAGCGCCAAAGCCGCCGTCGACTGGCTGATCGCCGACCAGAAACCCGACGGCCACTGGGTGGGACGGGCCGAATCCAATGGCTGCATGGAGGCGCAATGGCGGCTCTGCCTGTGGTTTCTCGGCCTCGACGATCACCAGCTCTGCCCGCGCCTCGCCCAATCGCTGATCGACACGCAAAGGCCGGACGGCGCCTGGGAAATCTACTACGACGCGCCGAACGGCGACATCAATACGACCGTCGAAGCCTATGCCGCCCTGCGGGTTTCGGGTTACGCCGCCGATCATCCCGCGCTGGTCAAGGCGCAGAAATGGATCGAATCCAAGGGCGGCCTGAAAAACATCCGGGTCTTCACCCGCTATTGGCTGGCGCTGATCGGCGAATGGCCGTGGGAGAAGACGCCCAATCTGCCGCCGGAAGTGATCTGGCTTCCCTTGTGGTTTCCGCTAAGCATCTATCATTTCGCCCAATGGGCGCGGGCGACGCTGATGCCGATCGCCCTACTGTCGGCGCGAAGGCCGAGCCGGCCCCTGCCGCCGGAACGCCGGCTCGACGCGCTTTTCCCCGAGGGCCGCGACAAATTCGATTACGAATTGCCGGAAAAGATCGGCGCCGGCTTTTGGGAAGCCTTTTTCCGCACGACCGACAAGGTCCTGCATTTCCTGCAGGAATTCGGCCACAAAATGGGCTGGAGCCTTTGGCGCGGCGCCGCGGTGAAACAGGCGCTCGAATGGATCATCCGCCATCAGGACGCCGACGGAGGCTGGGGCGGCATTCAGCCGCCCTGGATTTACAGCCTGATGGCGCTCCACACGGAAGGCTATGCGCTGAACCACCCAGTCATGGCCAAGGGCCTCGCCTGCCTCGACGATCCCGGCTGGCGGGTGGATGTCGGCGACGCCACTTTCATCCAGGCGACCAACAGCCCGGTCTGGGACACGATGCTGGTCCTGCTCGCCTTCGACGACGCCGGCGTGCTGGAATCGCAAAAGGAAGCGGCGGAAAAGGCGGCGGAATGGCTGCTCGGGCGCCAGGTGCGCGTCCCCGGCGACTGGTCGGTCAAGCTGCCCGATGTCAAGCCCGGCGGCTGGCCGTTCGAATACGCCAATATTGCCTATCCCGACACCGACGACACCGCCGTCGCCCTGATCGCCCTCGCCCCCTTCCGCAAGGACCCGAAATGGCAGGCCAGGGGAATAGAGGAAGCGATCCAGCTTGGCGTCGATTGGCTGATCGGCATGCAGAGCCGCAACGGCGGCTGGGGCGCCTTCGACAAGGACAATGACAACCAGTTCCTGACCAAAATCCCCTTCTGCGACTTCGGCGAGGCGCTCGATCCGCCCTCGGTGGACGTCACCGCCCATGTTGTCGAGGCTTTCGGCAAGCTGGGCGTTTCGCGCGACCATCCTTCCATGAAGCGCGCGCTTGATTATCTGCGGGCGCAACAGGAGCCCGACGGCTCGTGGTTCGGCCGCTGGGGCGTGAATTACATTTACGGAACCGGCGCGGTCCTGCCGGCGCTCGCCGCGGCGGGCGAGGACATGAACCAGGCCTATATTTCTCTCGCTTGCGAGTGGCTGCGCTCGCGCCAGCAGGAAAACGGCGGCTGGGGCGAAAGCTGCGCCTCCTATATGGACGAGACAAAAGCCGGACGCGGCGCCGCCACCGCCTCGCAGACGGCCTGGGCGCTGATGGCGCTCGTCGCCGCCAATCGCCCAAGAGACCGCGAGGCGATCGAGCGCGGCTGCCAGTTCCTCATCGAAAGGCAAGAGCAAGGAACATGGCCGGAGCCGCATTACACCGGCGCGGGCTTTCCCGGCTATGGCGTCGGCCAGACGATAAAACTCAATGATCCGCTTTTGTCACAGCGCCTGCGGCAGGGCCCGGAATTGTCGCGCGCCTTCATGCTGCGTTACGGCATGTACCGCCACTATTTCCCGCTGATGGCGCTCGCCCGCGCCCTGCGCATGGAGAGCGCCTGAGCGGCCGTCAGTTTTTGGACGAGCGGATAAACTCGGCGATCAGGTCGGCAAGCTCGGGATCTGAGACGAGGCCGATCGTTTCTTTTGCCGGAAACCATTTGGTGTCGCGCTGCTCCTTTTCCGGCCAATGATTGCGCTGGCGCACGACGCGCAGACTGTAGACCTCCACCCGGCAAAGCTCTTCGCCGCGGGCAAAGCGCTTGACGTAAGTGTAATGGCCGATCGGCTGGTCCGAGATGGCGCCGAGAAGACCAGCCTCCTCGATCGCCTCGATCGCCGCCGCGGCGGCGCCGCGGCGTCCGGCCATGGACCAGCCTTTAGGAATGATCCAGCGCCCCGTCTCGCGCGAGGAAACCAGCATGATTTCGAGCCCATCGCTCTTGCGCCAGGGCAGAGCGGCATATTGCAGCCGCTCGGGCGCCG
>CAYRNB010000186.1:0-2757 GCA_964425315.1 uncultured Rhodoblastus sp. | reverse complement strand
GTTCGGACAGCGAAGTCCGCGACGCCTCGCCGCGCGCTGGTGTTCGGCTGTCCACATGTGAGCGCCCCCAACCAATTCCGCGCCTGCAACTGTATGCGGCGGAGCAATAATCGGCCACGGAGCGGCGGCATAGGGCCACCGCGGGGCGGAGTAAAATCCGGCCACTTTCAGGATCGTACCCTTTCGGATGGAGATTCGAGGGGGACGGTTGGGGATGTTTGCCGTGGAGATTTATGCAGCGGTTCGGCAATTTGTTTTCATTGAAGGAAATAGTCGGCGGGAAGCGGCGCGGGTCTTTGGCCTGAGCCGGGACATGGTCAGGAAGATGTGCCGCTATTCGGCGCCGCCGGGCTATGTGCGCACGAAGGAGCCGTTGCGGCCGAAGCTCGGGCCGCTGGTCCCGGTGATCGACGCGATCCTGGAAGCCGACAAAATGGCGCCCGCCAAGCAGCGGCACACAGCCAAGCGGATTTTCCAGCGGCTTCGCGACGAACACGGTTTTGATGGCGGCTACACGGTGGTCAAGGATTACGTGCGGCTGAAGCGGGCGCGCTCGCGCGAGGTTTTCATACCGCTGGCCCATCCGCCCGGCCACGCCCAGGTCGATTTCGGCGAATGCTGGGGCGTCATCGGCGGCGTGCGCATGAAGCTGCACATTTTCTGTTTCGACCTGCCGCATTCGGACGCCAGCTTCGTCAAGGTCTATCCGGCTGAGACGACGGAAGCCTTTCTCGACGGCCATGTGTCGGCCTTCGCCTTTTTCGGCGGCGTTCCGCTGTCGATTCTCTACGACAACACCAAAATCGCGGTGGCTCAGATCCTGGGCGACGGCAAGCGCCAGCGCACCCGGGCCTTCACCGAACTCGTCAGCCATTATCTGTTCAAGGATCGCTTTGGCCGGCCGGGCAAGGGGAATGACAAGGGCAAGGTCGAGGGGCTGGTGAAGTACGCCCGCGCTAATTTCCTCACCCCCGTGCCGCACGCCGCCTCCTTCGAGGCCTTGAACCAGATGCTGGAAGAACGCTGCCGCGCCCGCCAAGCTGAGCGCGCCGGGCGCAACGAGCAGACGATCGGCGAACGGCTCGTCGCCGACCAGGCGGCCTTGAGCGATCTGCCGGCGACGCCGTTCGAGCCCTGCGACAAGCGCGCCGCCCGGGTGTCGTCGATCTCGCTCGTACGCTATCGCATGAACGATTATTCCGTGCCGACGGCTTTCGCCTTCCAGAACGTTCTGGTCAAAGGCTTCGTCGACAGGGTGTCGATTTTCTGCGGCGCCGAGGAGATCGCCCGCCACGCCCGCAACTATGACCGGCGCCAATTTGTCTTCGATCCCAAGCATTATCTCAGCCTGCTGGAGCAAAAGCCGGGGGCGCTCGACCAGGCCGCGCCCTTGCAGAACTGGTCGCTGCCGGAGCCCTTGCAGCATCTGCGCCGGCTCCTGGAGGCGCGCATGGGCAATCGCGGCAAGCGCGAGTTCATTCAAGCCTTGCGGTTGATCGAGGTTTTTCCGGAAACGATCGTCGCCGCCGCGGCGACTGACGCCATCAGGCTCGGCGCCGTCAGCTTCGACGCCGTCAAGCAGCTTGCCACAGCCAAGATCGAGCGCCGGCCTGCCTATCTCGATCTTTCCGTCTATCCCTATCTGCCGGCGCCGACCGTCAAAACGACCTCGGCCGCCGATTACGCCGCGCTCGTTTCCGGGAGGCCGGCATGACCGCTTCCATCGCCGCGCCCAGCCCCGCGCCGCCCCAGGTTTTGCTCGCACATCATCTGCGCCAGCTCAAATTGCCGACTTTTCTGCGCGAATATGACCACGTCGCCGCCGAGGCGGCGCGCGAGGGCCTCGACCATCCCCGCTATCTGCTCCGCCTGGCCGAACTCGAACTCATCGACCGCGAACGGCGCATGGTCGAGCGCCGCATCCGCGCCGCCAAATTCCCGGCGGTCAAAAGCTTCGACACGTTCGACTTCACCGCCATTCCCTCGCTCAACAAGCCGCTGACCCTGGAGCTCGCCCGCTGCGAATATGTCGTGGCGCGCGAGAACGTCATCGCTCTTGGCAACAGCGGCACGGGCAAGACCCATGTCAGCCTGGCGCTCGGCCTCGCCGCCTGCCAGCGCGGCTTTTCCGTCGCCTTCCTCACCGCCGCGGGCCTTGCCCGTCAGCTGATGGAGGCGCGCGACGAGCGACGGCTCGGCCGGCTCCAGGCCCAGCTCGCCGCGGTCAAACTGCTGATCGTCGACGAACTCGGCTATGTGCCGCTTTCCCAGACCGGCGCCGAACTGCTGTTCGAGACCTTCAGCCAGCGGCATGAACGCGGCTCGACCATCGTCACCTCGAACCTGCCCTTCGAGGAATGGACCAGCGTCTTCGGCAATCAGCGCCTGACCGGCGCTCTGCTCGACCGCCTGACCCATCACGTCCACATTCTCGAAATGAACGGCGAGAGCTATCGCCTGCGCCAATCCAAGGCCCGTCAGCGCCGCAAGCTCCAGCCGTCAGAGCCCGCGCCGGCCGCCGAAACCGGCGAAAACAGCGGCGCTTGAATCCTTCCCGCGTGTCTCCTGGAGACGGCGTCCACCCGACTGCGCAACTCTGACCAGCTTCGGCGGGCGGACGCCTCGCATCCGTCTCTTACGCAGCCGCCAACTGGCCGACTTTTACTCCGCCCCGATGGCCGACTTTTGGTCCGGCGTTGACAGCGCCTGGCGCTTTCCACCAAAACTTCGCCATTGCGGGCCCTATGGAAAATTGAC
>CAYRNB010000185.1:0-2797 GCA_964425315.1 uncultured Rhodoblastus sp. | reverse complement strand
CGCGACCAGTTGCAAAAGGAAGGCGTGGCCCTCCCGATGCCGACCGGCAACTAAGACGGCGCGCGGTTATTCGATCATGGCGCGGCCGCCTACGGGCGGCCGTCATTTCTTTGCGCACGCGAGGCCAATAGCGCTATTCTTGCCGCCTGCGCCCGCAACGAAGCCGCAAAAGGCAGGAAATGAAATCGGTCTTTCTGGCGTTATTTCTCGTCCTCGCGCCGGTCGCCGCGCCTGCGCAAGCGCTCGACCTTCCGTCGCGCATCGGCCCGCTGGAAGCGGAATTCGTCGGCTCGGCCGCCTGCGCCGCCTGCCACAAGACCGAGTACCACGAGTGGCTTGCGTCGCATCACGCCGCCGCCATGCAAAGGGCGACCGCCAGGACGGTGCTGGGGAAATTCGACGGCGCGACCTTTCGCAAAGGCGACATCGAAAGCGTTTTCTTTCGCCGCGACGGCAAATTTTTCGTCCGCACTGTGGGCCCGAACGGCGCCCCGGCCGATTTCGAAATCAAATACACGTTCGGCGTCTACCCGCTCCAACAATATCTGATCGCATTGCCCGGCGGCAGGTTGCAGGCTTTCGGAATCGCCTGGGATTCGCGGCCGAAGGCCCAGAACGGTCAAAGATGGTTCGATCTTTACCCCAAACGCGCGCTCGCGCCGGGCGATCCGCTCTATTGGACCGGCATCGACCAGAACTGGAACTACCAGTGCGCCTGGTGCCATTCGACCGATCTGCGTAAGAACTACGATCCGGCGAAAAACACTTTCGCGACACATTGGTCCGAAATCAGCGTCGGCTGCGAGGCCTGCCACGGCCCGGCCTCGCGCCACATCGCCTGGGCGAAGAAAGAGAGCGGCGTTTCGCCGGCGGAAAAGAAGAACCACGGCTTCTCGGTCCGCCTCGATCAGCGCGTCGACGCGAAATGGCGCCTCGACGGCGCGGCGACCGCCTTTCGCTCTCCGCCGGCGACAAAAAATACGGAAGAGTTGGTTTGCGCCGGCTGTCACGCCCGACGCAGCCAGTTCGCCGATTCGCCGCTGGCCGCCCTGCGCTTCTATGACGCCTTCAACCCTTCCACCCTCGCGCGCGGCGTCTATTATCCGGACGGTCAGCAGCTTGAAGAGGACTATAATTTCGCCTCTTTCGCGCAAAGCCGCATGCACGCCCATGGCGTGACCTGCTCGGATTGCCACAATCCCCATTCCGGCAAGTTGCGCCTGCCCGGCAACAAGGTCTGCGGCCAATGCCATAACGCCAAGGTTTTCGACACATCTTCGCACACCCATCATCCGCCGGGTTCGGCGGGCGCGCAATGCGCGGCGTGCCACATGCCGACGACGACCTATATGGGCGTCGATGCGCGCCAGGATCATTCCATTCGCATCCCGCGCCCGGATCGCACGATCGCGCTCGGCGTCCCCAACGCCTGCAACCAATGCCACAAAGACAAAGACGCCGCCTGGGCCGTCGCGGCGCTGAAGTCGTGGCATGCCGACGACAAGCCCGGCGCGCAGACTTTCGCCGAAGCCTTCGCGCTCGCCGATTCCGACGGGCCCGGCGCGCGCGCGGCGCTCATCCGCGTGGCGCAGGACGAAAGCCAATCGGCCATCGCCCGCGCCAGCGCCCTGCATCGCCTGCGCAATTTCATTTCGCCCGACGCGATCGCGCTCGCCGCGCGGATGACCAAGTCCAAGGAGCCGATGATCCGCGCGGCTTCGGTCGAAGTTCTCGCCAACGCCGATCCGAAAACGAAAGCGCGAACGCTGGCGCCCTTGCTGCGCGACCCGACGCGGCTGGTGCGGATGCAGGCGGCCCGCGCGATCGCCGGCGACGGCGAAAGAGCCTTGACGCCCGCCGATCTCGGCCCGTTCGAAAAGGCTCTGGCGGAATATGTCGCCGGCCAGATGTTCAACGCCGAAAGGCCGGAATCGCATTTCAATCTCGGCTCGCTCGATCTCGCCCGCGGGCGCGTCGATTCCGCGCGCGCGCAATTCGAAAAGACGCTGAATCTCGACAAGACTTTCTCGCCCGCCGCGATCATGCTGGCCGAAATCGCGCGCCGCGGAGGCGACGAGGCGGCGGCGGAAAAAATCCTCACCAAGGCGCTGGCCGACAATCCGAACTCCGCGCCCCTCTATCACGCGCTGGGCCTCAGCCTGATCCGGCAAAAGCGTCTGCCCGAAGCCCTGGCGAAGCTCAAGGAGGCGAACAGGCTGGCGCCGGACGACGCGCGCTTCGCCTATGTTTACGCCGTCGCCCTGCACGATACGGGCGCCCCCGCCAAGGCGACCGAAGTTTTGCGCGCGGCGCTCGCCCGCCATCCCAACGACCGCAGCATCCTGACCGCGCTCGCCTCCTATGACGCGCAGGCCGGCCAATTCGACGCGGCCTTCGGCTATGCGCAGCGGCTCGTGACTCTCGAACCGGACGACGCCCGGCTTCGGCGCTTTGAAGAAATGCTGAAGGCCCGTGTCGTCAAACCCCGGAATTGAGGAGGCCTCGCGGAAAAGCAGACTTTCGCGTCGAGCCGCTCCCTCGAACGTGCAATCGCCAACCGCGCGACGCTTGCCGGAAAAGCTCGACCAATCGCTTCGGCTACGAAACCAGGGCCGCAGCGGTCGATCTGCGAGGAAGGATTGACGAAACTCCTCGCATGTGGCCATCGTCGTGGCGCGATGAAACCGTCAAGGCGTCGTCCAACCGAGACAGAAACGCAAGTGAGCGTCCGCCGCGCCGCGCAGGCGGCGCAAACGGCGCCGGAAGCGCCCATTCCGTGTCAGTCAGATCGCTCGGA
>CAYRNB010000184.1:0-2830 GCA_964425315.1 uncultured Rhodoblastus sp. | reverse complement strand
GGCGACAAGGACTGGAAAAACCTGGTGGCCAACCTCGCCAAGCACCGGCCGGTGTGGTTCGCGGGTTTCGAAGTCGGCCTGGCGCCGCACCATCGGTTCGCCGCCATGAACGCCGAGGAGCGGGAGTATTACAACCAGACCAAGGCGCCGTTGATGGTCTTCCCGGACATCTCCATGTGGGGCAACCACCGGGGCATGTTGGTCAACCGGAAGTACTGGAAGTCGCTGCAGGCCGAGTTGAACGATTACCACCCCGGCCTGATGAAAGGCGGCTGGCCCTATAGCGAGCGGTGGAACACCGACATCGCAAGCGTGGTCTTCCTCTCGTGGTTCTGGAATTCGAAGAAGACCGTCGAAACCGTGCTCGACGAGTACGCCGCGTTCTACTTCGGTCCCGAAGCCAAGACCGCGAGGGAACTGCTTGATCTGCTGGATGACAGTTGCAGGGATCCGAACCGAAACCAGAAGATCAGCCAGACGCTTGCGAAGCTGGAAAGCTCAGCGCCGGAATGGGTGAAGAAGGACTGGCGTTGGAGTGAAATCAAGGCAAGTTGCTCCAGATTCCGTGTCAGAAGATAGCCATTCGAACGATACCGACGAATGCAATGAGGCAAGTCCTCCGAATACGGACGACAGATAACATCGGTATTCCGATGACCACTGCAGTGGGTCTGTTCGTGGTCCTGATGTTTCAGGTCCTTCCGGTCGACGCCGGCGAGCGTCCCTTGGCCGGTTCCGCCGGCAAGCCGGTCCGTAGCATTCGCGTGGTCCTGCCGGACAAAGCGGGGCCGGAGATGCGGAAGATTGCCGCGGTGTTCGGCCGACACGTATCCGAGCGATGCGGGGCGCGCGTCACCGAGAACGGCGACGCGCCGTTCCGGGTTCAACTGGCGATCCGGCCAGGCATCGGGAAAGAGGGGTTCTCCATCAAGAAGGTCGAGGCCGGAACAGTCCGCATCACGGGAAACGACACTCGCGGCGTCCTGTATGGAGTAGGGAAGTTCTTGCGTACGTCCCGGTTCGCCGCCGGCGGCCTGACGCCCGGCGCGTGGGAGGGCGTCTCGGTGCCGGCCAAGCCGGTGCGCGGCATCTACTTCGCCACCCATTTCCACAACTACTATCATGACGGACCGGTGGAGGAGATCCAACGCTACGTGGAGGACCTGGCGCTCTGGGGGTGCAACAGCCTCATGGTTTGGTATGACATGAATCATTTCAACGGATTCGAGGACCCCAAGGCGGTTGCCTTCCGCGAGCGTCTGCGTGGGATTCTGCAGACAGCCAGGGACCTCGGTATCGGTACGGGCTTCATTGTGATTGGAAACGAGGGCTACCCCACCTCACCCAAGGAACTCCGCTCAGCCGGCGGAAAACGGGGAGCCTACTACGACTGCCAGATTTGCCCGAGCACGCCCGGCGGCATGGAGTATGAACTGCGGGTACAGACCGAATTGATGGATTGGATGCGCCCGCTCAACCCGCAGTTCCTTTGTATCTGGCCATTCGATCCAGGCGGATGTGACTGCGAGAAATGCCGGCCATGGGCAACCAATGGATTCCTCCAATGCGCCAAGCCTATCGCGAAGCTGGCCCGCGCCAAACTTCCGGGCGTGAAGATCATCCTGTCGAACTGGTACTACAGGAAGAACGAACTTCAGGCACTCGGCAAACTCCTCTCGGCAGAGCCGGCTTGGATCGACATGGTCATGGGCCCTGTCCCGGGCGCCAAGCTCCCAGCCGTCAACTTCCCCGAGATCAGCATGTTGGGTGTGCAGCCGTGGGGTGGATACGGGGCCACACCCGTACCCCAACGCCTGCACAAGAAGTATTCCGGAATTGCGAATCTGATCGGGGGATTCCCATATTCCGAAGGGATCTTCGAGGACGTAAACAAGGTGGTGATGCTCCAGTTATACTGGAAACCGGATCGACCCGTTGCCGAGACACTCACCGAGTATGCCGGCTTCGAGTTCTCCCCTGAGGTAGCCGCCGACGTGGTGGCCATGATCAAGATCCTGGAGAAGAACTTCCCGAGAAACAGTATCGGAGCGGACGCGATCCAGGCGCACGAACTTGCGCAAAAGGTGGACGCCCGGCTTTCACCCCGGGCCCGGGCTCACTGGCGATGGCGAATCTTGTACCTTCGCGCTCTGATCGACCGGGAAATGCATCTCAAGAAGGGCCGCCTGGCCGGAGATTTACTAAAGGGCGCCTTCGCCGAACTGACACGTATCTACCACGCCGAGAATGCGCTGACCGGCTGGTTGCGGCCGCCGCAAGTGAAATGAAACGACGCAAAGGTTGGCGGGTGGCCGTCGGCAAGAGCCTGGATATCGCGGTTAGGAAGAACAGAAAGAGGAAGAGAAAGAACAGCCGAACGGCCTCTCTCGCCCTTCTGGTGCTGCGTAGCGGACAAAACAGACGGCTCCTCGCGGCGCTGCCGCCCCGGCCGTCGCGTCACATATCCATCACAATCGTCACCGGTCCGTCGTTTGTGAGGTCGACGTCCATGTGGGCGCCGAAGATGCCTTTGGCGACTGGCACGCCCAGCGCCGACAGGGCATCGCAGCTGAAAGCTGTAGTACAGCGCCACGGGCTTGTTCGGCGGTCGGCAAGGGCATCCGCCCAGTTGCCAGCGTTGTGGAAGCGAATCTCTCGGCCAGCAAACGAAGCCGAGCCCTGCCGGGTTCCTTCAGCGCATTCTCAGCGCGCGGATGCCCAGGGGGAGATTCTGTCCTTGCCGAGGGTTGAGCGGGAGCGGGAAACGGTGTCGGAGCGGCAGGTACGGGAGGTGGTGGCGGAGGTGGGCTGGGGGGAGCGGTTCTTCCGC
>CAYRNB010000183.1:0-2845 GCA_964425315.1 uncultured Rhodoblastus sp. | reverse complement strand
GGCAGGACTCGAACCTGCAACCAGACCGTTATGAGCGGCCGGCTCTAACCATTGAGCTACCGGCCCCACCGAGCCAGCGGGTAATAGACCGATTTCTTCGCCCTTGGCAATGCGGCGCAATGCTTGCTCAACCTTCGCAAATCCCTATTTATAGCCAGAATCCCGGCGAGAGGCGGCCATGGCGACCAAGACCTTCAAGATCGAGCGCAGCGACGAGGAATGGCGGGCCATGCTCACGCCCGAGCAATACGAGGTTTTGCGGGGCCATGGCACCGAGCGGCCGGGCTCCTGCGCCCTCAACCACGAAAAACGCGCGGGCGCCTTTTTTTGCGCGGGATGCGGGCAGGAGCTGTTCCGTTCGGGCAAGAAATTCGAGAGCGGCACCGGCTGGCCGAGCTTTTTCGATCCCCTGCCCGGGGCGGTGGAGACCAGCCGGGACACAAGCCATTTCATGGTCCGCACCGAAGTCCATTGCAGCCAGTGCGGCGGCCACCTCGGCCACGTCTTCGACGACGGCCCGCCGCCGACCCATTTGCGCTATTGCATCAATGGCGTGGCGCTGAATTTCAAGCCGGAATGAAATATTTCCGTCTCGCCAAACGTCGACTAGAGATTTTGCGCGAAAACCGCTATGCAGCGCAGCAAAGAGCGAGGCTCGTCCCAGCTTCGAGGAAGGTTCATGCGTAAGGTTGTCGGCGCCAAACTGCACGGAATCCACGTGACGGACGCCAATATCGACTATCACGGCTCGATCACGCTCGACCCCGACCATTGCGAGGAAGCGGGCATTCTGCCGCTGGAATTCGTCGATATCTGGAACAAGAACTCCGGCGCGCGCATCTCGACCTATGTCATCCTGGGTGAGCGCGGTTCGCGCTGCTGCATCCTCAATGGCGCGGCGGCGCGCACCTGCCAGCCGGGCGACCAGATCATCGTCTGCAGCTCGATCTATATCGAAGGCGACGAAATCCCCGCGCTGCGGCCGAAAGTCCTGGCTTTCGACCGCGACAACCATATCGTCGACCGGCTCTCCTATCATGTCGAGCGGGACGAAGCCGGCCGCTTCCGCTTCTCCATTCTGGACGAGACGGGCGTTTCGCAGCCCATTCCGCTCAAATCCAAATTCTGAATCGTCGCGCAAAGGGCGGGGGCGCCGCCCGGATCGTGCGGAAATCGCGCGAAAGCGCCGGACGCCGGACCGGCGCGGCGCCGGGCTTTTCGGCTTTTGCGGGGCTGAAAACGCTAAAGGCTTGTCTCAAAGCCGATTTTGATCGAAAAAGCCGGCGGATTTTGCAATGCAATGAAGGAGAGACTGATGAACGCAGGGCTGTCGCTTCCCAAGGACAAGATCAAGATCGTCTTGTTCGAGGGCATCCACGAGAGCGCCGTGGCTCTCTTTCGTTCGGCGGGCTACGAGAACGTCACGCGCCTGACCAAGGCGCTCGACGGCGAGGCCTTGCGCGAGGCTCTGCAGGGCGTGCACATGATCGGCATAAGGTCGCGCACCAAGCTGAAGGAGGAGGTTTTCGCCGCCGCCGACCGGCTGATGGCGGTGGGTTGTTTCTGCATCGGCACCAATCAGGTCGATCTCAAAGCCGCGACCTTCCGCGGCATTCCGGTCTTCAACGCGCCCTTCTCCAATACCCGCTCGGTGGCCGAGCTGGTGATCGGCGAAATCGTCATGCTGCTGCGCCGCATCTTCCCGCGCTCGGTTTCGGCGCACCAGGGCGGCTGGGACAAGAGCGCTACGGACAGTTTTGAAGTGCGCGGCAAGACGCTCGGCATCGTCGGCTACGGGAATATCGGCAGCCAGCTCTCGACGCTCGCCGAAGCCATGGGCATGAAGGTGATCTATTACGACATCACCGACAAACTGCGCCACGGCAACACCGAGCCTTGCGACACGCTGGAGGATTTGCTCGGCCAGTCCGACATCGTGTCGCTGCATGTGCCCGAAACGCCTTCGACCAAGTATATGATGGGCGAGGCCCAGTTCCGGGCGATGAAACAGGGCGCCTATTTTCTCAACAATGCGCGCGGCACGACCGTCGACATCGACGCCCTGGCGCGGGCGCTCGCCGACAAGCATTTGCGCGGCGCGGCGGTGGATGTTTTCCCCAAGGAGCCGGCGGGCAGTGGGCAAAAATTCGTCTCGCCGCTGCAGGGCATGGACAATGTCATCCTGTCGCCCCATATCGGCGGCTCAACCGAAGAGGCGCAGGAGCGTATCGGCGGGGAAGTGGCCCGCAAACTCATCGATTATTCCGACGTCGGCTCGACCGTCGGCGCGGTCAATTTCCCGCAGGTGCAATTGCCGCCGCGCCCCAATGGCACGCGCTATATGCATGTCCACCGCAATGTGCCGGGGATGATGGGCAAGCTGAACGATATTTTCTCACGTCGCGGCATGAATATCGCGTCCCAATATCTGGAGACCGACGGCGAGGTCGGCTATGTCGTGATCGAGGCCGACGGCACGCGCGAGGATTGCGAACTGGTTTTGGACGAAATCCGCGGCCTGGAGGGCACTCTGCGCGCCCGCATCATTTACGAGCGGTGAGGTCCGCGCGCCGCGCGTTTCGGGCGCTGTCTGGAGACGGCGCTCCTTGGATTCCGGTCTGCTTCTGCGTCCCTTCGTCCGCCGACTTTGCCGGGAGCAGCAGGGAAAAAGCGCATTTTCAGCGTCAGAACGGAAAATCGCGGCGTTGTGCTTGCCGGAAGGCGAAGTGGCCAGTATGGTCCGCCGCCGGCGCAAAGACGAACCGGTCTTGGGGCGTAGCCAAGCGGTAAGGCAGCGGATTTTGATTCCGCCATGCGGAGGTTCGAATCCTCCCGCCCCAGCCAG
>CAYRNB010000182.1:0-2858 GCA_964425315.1 uncultured Rhodoblastus sp. | reverse complement strand
CCGCCGCCAATGCGGTGGTTTGCGCGCGGGGCGTCTATCGCGCCGGCTGCGCCACTCGTCACGGCGCCGTGGTGACGCATCGGCATGTGGTTCATCGCCACTGCTATTATCGGCGCGGCGTGCGCGTTTGCCGGTAGGTTTGTTGCACCCGCAAATTCTGACGATTTGAGGGGTGGCGAAAGCTTGACGATGGCAATGCCGCGCCTGGCGGGCGGGCTGCGGGCTGTTGTGCATTAATCACATCGGGCGCCGCGGTCTTCCCGCCAATGCAGGATTGGCCGCGAAGTCGGTTCCGCGCTTTCATCGCCGAGGATTGTCGGCGGCCGGCCGCCGGTCAGCCGCCGCTGTTTCCGCCCATTGCGGCAAACCCAGGCGGCGCGTGGCCCCAGGGGTAGCCCTTGGCGCTTTTCTCATAGGCGAAGCGATACAGGGCCCGCATATAGGCCTGATCGAAGGGCGCCTTGTGCGCCGCGTGGAATTCATCGCCGATATAGGCCAGGTTGAAGGTCGCGCCGGCGCGCTTGGTGACCAAATATTCGCGATAGAGATCGCCCACGCCGTTATAATTGATCAGGGTGGAAACGGCCTTGCCTGCGATGGGAAGGGTCAGTTGCTCGACATCGCTCCACTGGGTCGTCAGATGCGAGTTGCGAATGATGTAGACGACGACGCCTCTTCTTCTCAGTCCGGATGCTTCCCGCCCCTTGCGCAGGTTGAGGGACGGCGGCACGACAAAAGCCTGGCTGACGGCGCCGCCATCGACATGCATTTCCTGATAGTGCTTTCCGTTGACCTCGACATCGAACATCACCGGCGGAAAAGCGGCCGGAATGGATGCGGAAGCGAGCAAAATATGACGAACAAGGTCGAGGGCGCCGGGACGGCGGCTGGCGGCGATCGCGCCGATATTCCAGATGACCGGTCGTCCGGCGTCAAGGTCGGTCGTCTGGATCAGCAGCAGGCGGCCCTTCCCGTATTCAACCGCGATTTTTTCCAGCATTGCTTCGTCGAAATGACGGGAAATCGTCGCATAGAGCGGCGCTGTGGACGCGAGGGCGTCTTGGGTCAACGCGGCCGTGATCGGGAACCGCGTTTCGTAGACTTTTGATGGGTTGATATCGGTATAGACGTCCGTCAATGCGGAATCATATTTCGGTCCAAGGAAGGCGAAGGGCGCGATCAGCGCGCCCGTGCTCACCCCGGTGACCATCTTGAACTGCGGGCGATCGCCGTGCGCCGTCCAACCGACCAGCAATCCCGCGCCGAAGGCGCCGTCGTCTCCGCCCCCCGATAAAGACAGGACATAGGCCGTCGGCAGAACTCCGCCTTTGCCGATGCCGAGACTCTTCGCCTCCCGGTCGAGCGAGCGTATCTGCTCCGCCTGCATGGCCGCCGGCTCGTCAACGAAGAAGCGTTCGTTGGGGATGCCGAGAACGGTCGCGGCCTTGCGCTCGTTTGGTGGAACCGCCTGACGGCTTTCCAATGTGGAGCAGGCGGCCAGTCCCACGAGGCAAAGAATGGAAGCCATCGCTAAATTGGCGCCCAAGGATGAACGCTTCGGCCTCATCATTCTCACGCCCTTTACACTCAGACTTCTATGGCGGGCCGGCGATGTCCGCGCCGATTTTCAGGTTCGGCGCCATTCAAGGGAGGCTGAAGGCCCAGGCTTCAGGCCGCGTCAGAAATTGTAGGATATGTTCACATAGGGTCCGTAAAGCCAGGTTTTGTAACGGAAGCTGCCGCCATTGCCGTTGGCTTGCTGGTAATCGGCATAGAGGCCCCGATAGCCGACCGCGGTCGAAATCGATTGCGTCCAGTTGTAGCCAATCATCACCTGGTCCTGCGACGTGAGCTTCGATCCAACGTCAAAGCCGCCGATATCGGCCGTCGCGTCCATAAACCATTTGTCGTTGAGGCGATAATGCATCGCCAGGCCGACGAGCGGGTCGGCCCAGTCCACGGACTGAGAGTAATGGCGACTGAAGTTGAGAGGCGGGTTGCTGAGGCCCAGGCTGGCCGAGAGGCCCATGTATCGCCCACCGACCGTCCCATAGAGATCGAAATCCGGCGATCCGATCGGAAGCCGATAACCCGCGTAACCCGTGACGAATCCCAACTGCAGGCCGAGCGATGTGCGCGTCCCTAACACGGGTCCTGTGCCGTTCGCGCCAATCTTCGCCCACATGCCATCGATGCTGAAATAGAATTGGTCGTTGCGCGCGACGGCGCTGCCGGCGAATATGCCCTGGAGATGGTCCAAAACCTTGCCGAAGGGAATATCCACGCTGGCGGCGGGCAGGCGGCCGACGCCGACATTGCCGCCAATGCTGGTCATGAAGCCGTAGATCGACACCTGGTAATGCCAGTTCGGGGTCTCCACGACGGGGGGCGGGGGAGCGAGCTCTTTGGTGGAAGGCAGATCGGCCGCCCAAACCGGCGCAGCGGAAGCGAGACTGAAAGCAACGGCCGCCGCAATTTGAAACTTGCGCATATGCGAATCTCCACCTCTATTTCATCGCGCCCACGTAGCTGCAGAGTTTTTTCTCGCGCAGAAAACTTGATCGCTACGTAAGTGCTTGTTGTTTATCAATGTATTGGCGTGAGCCTTATCACAGGAAACAGCCGCCAAATCTCAAATCGGCTTCAAATTGGCGACTTACACAAAAATAGTCTGGCATGCGGACGCCCAAAATCAATTACTGAATTTCTGATCGGGTCCGTTATTTTGCTTTAGTTGCAAATCTGCCGCACAAAGCGAAGCGATTTCCTGAATCACCTCGCCGTCTTTCATCGCGAAGCCGGTTCCGGCGCGGGATTGCGGGCCGCCCAGGCCGCATGATCGGCTTCGTTGCGCTGCT
>CAYRNB010000181.1:0-2898 GCA_964425315.1 uncultured Rhodoblastus sp. | reverse complement strand
GCAGCGAGATGATCAGGGAAAGCCACATGAACAGATTCACGCGCGCATACGCCTTTTTTGTCCAGGCCCACGACGCCGCCAGGAGCAAGCCCGTCCGCGGCTTCCGTCAAGATAGCGTCAGAATCGCCGGCCGCAACGTCGAGGCAAGAGCCCACCGTCAGCCGCCCCGCCGCGTCGACAAGGCTCGCGGCCCCCACCTTTGCACTGTTCAAATTTTATTGATGGCGATCAATGCCAAGAGGCTGCATATTTCCGTATCAACATCCGATTTTCCTGTTCCACAGGATGTGTTGCGTGCAATTCATGACCAATACTGCCGATAGCGGCGGACCTTCGCCGCTCCATACCCCGGTTTGCGCCATCGGCGCCTCAGCCGGCGGCCTGCCGGCGTTGCGGGAGTTTTTCTCTCATCTCCGCCCCGACCCCGGCGCGGCCTTCGTGGTCATCGTCCATCTCGCGCCGGAACAGCCGAGTTCTTTAAGCGAAATCCTGTCGGCGACGACCGCCATGCCGGTTGAGGCGGTCGCGCAAGAGGCGCGGCTCAAGCCGAATTGCGTCTATGTCATCCCGCCCGACCGCGAATTGGTCATCCAGGGTGACGACGTCATGGCCCGGCCGTTCAGCGAGCCACGCGGGCGCCGCCATCCGATTGACCTGTTCTTCGAATCCGTCGCAGCGGCGCGGGCCGATAGCGTGGCGATCGTGCTCAGCGGCTCAGGTTCGGACGGGGCGAGCGGCGTCCGCGCTGTCAAACAGGCCGGCGGCATGGTTTTCGTCCAGGATCCCGCAGAGGCGGAATTCTCGATGATGCCGGACCACGCCATTGCGTCCGGCGTCGTCGATTTTGTCGGCCCGGCGGCGGATATCGCCGCGAGGCTTGCTGAAGCCTTGCGCGGCGGTGAGGCCTTCCGGCGCATGGACAAAAGGGAAATGGAGGAAACTCTCGCCGCCATTCTCGCCTTCCTGCGCCAACGCGTCGGCCACGATTTTTCCAGCTACAAGCAGGCGACCGTCGTGCGCCGCATTTCCCGTCGCATGCAGCTCTCCCGCAAATCCAGCATGGCCGCCTATTATGATTACCTCCTGGAGCAGCCGGAAGAGGCGCAGGCGCTTCTGGCTGATCTGCTGATTTCGGTCACCACTTTCTTTCGCGACCCCGAATCTTTCGCCGCGCTGGCCAAAAAGGCGGTGGCGCCGATTCTCGACGGCCTGGAGGGCGAAGGTCCCATTCGCGCGTGGGTGGTCGGCTGCGCCACCGGCGAGGAAGCCTATAGCCTCGGTATCGTCCTGCTGGAGGAGGCGGAACGGCGCGGCCTGCATCCATCGATCCAGATTTTCGCCACGGACATCGACGAGAGCGCGCTGGCGGTCGCGCGCGAAGGCCGCTATCCGGGATCGATCCGCGCCCAGGTTTCGCCAGAGCGCCTACGGCGCTTCTTCCTGGCCGACGGCGACGACTTCCGCGTCCGCAAGGAATTGCGCGACCTCTTACTGTTCGTGTCGCACAACGCTCTGAAGGACCCGCCCTTCATTAAGTTAGACCTCATCGCCTGCCGTAATGTCCTGATCTACCTGCAGCGTGAGCTTCAGCAGCAGCTCCTGAACCTTTTTCTCTATGCGCTCAAACCAGGACGCTATCTATTTCTCGGTTCGGCCGAGACGGTGGAGATCGCGCCGGGCGCCTTCAATCCCGTCGATCGCGAGGCGCGGATATTCTCGCCGCTTTCGCAAGCGCAGAAAATCGCGCCATCGCTGCCGCAACTCGCCATCGGCCGCCATGTCGCGGTCGGCGAAGAATCGAGCCAAGTCGGTCGCGAGCCGCCTCGCGGCGGCCGGCAGGCCCATTTCGCCAGCCTTGAATATGCGGCGCCGCCAAGCGTTCTCGTCGACGGCGCGGGCCGGATCGTCCATCTTTCTGCAGAAGCCGGCCGATTTCTCTTGGCGCCTGAAGGCGGCTTTACTGCGGAGATCGCGGCGCAAGTTCGCCCGGAATTGCGCGTCGATTTGAAACTCGCCCTGCAGAGCGCTCTCGAAAAGGGCCGGTCGACGCTCACGCGTCCGGTCGCAGTCGCCTTCAACGGTCATCGCCGCCTGATCGCCCTGCATGTCGCGCCCGCGCGCGAGGGCGGCGGCCAGGCCCTGGTCCTCTTTCTCGACGCTGGAGAGGCCCCGGAGAGCGAGGCGCCCCTTCGCGACGAGGACGTCAACCGCGACGAGGTCATCCGCCTGCGCCAGGAGCTGAGTGCGGCCCAGGACCGGCTGAACGCCAGCCGCCAGGAGCAGGAGGAGGCGACCCAGGAATTACTCGCCGCCAACGAGGAATTGCAGTCGATCAACGAGGAATATCGCTCGACCGCCGAGGAGCTGGAAACCAGCAAGGAGGAATTGCAGTCGCTGAACGAGGAATTGCAGACCTTGAACAGCGAATTGAAGAGCAAGCTGGAGACGATCTCCGCCGCGCATAACGATCTGGAAAACCTGATCGCCGCGACCGAAATCGCCACCATCTTCCTCGACGCCGATTTCAAGATCCGGATGTTCACGCCGGCCGTCGCCAAATATTTTTCCGTCGCCGAAGGCGACGTCGGACGCGCCATCACCGATTTCAGCCGCAAGCTCGACTATCCCGGCCTCGAAGCGGATGCGGCGCATGTGCTGAAGAGCCTCGTTCCGATCGAGCGGGAAATCGCGACCAAGGAGGGCGGCTGGCTGCTGGCGCGCGTGCGCCCCTACCGCACCCTCGACCAGCGGATCAGCGGCCTCGTGCTGACTTTTTCCGACATCACGAGGCTGAAACGCACGGAACAGGAACTCGCGGACGAGCTGAAGGCGCTGACGCGGCTGCACGACCTCAGCACGATGGTTTTCGAGAAAGGCGAACTGGCCGAGCCGCTCTCC
>CAYRNB010000180.1:0-2934 GCA_964425315.1 uncultured Rhodoblastus sp. | reverse complement strand
CGCGAAGGCGGCAGGACGGTTGGCGCCGGCGTCGTCGCCGCAATCATCGAGTAATCACGCGGATTAGCGCCGACGCCGGTAGGCGGCGTCGGTTCGCCAAGGGATGCAATCAATGAACGGCCAGAACATCCGAATCCGCTTGAAAGCGTTCGATCATCGGATTCTCGACACGTCGACGAAGGAAATCGTCTCCACCGCCAAGCGCACCGGCGCTCAGGTGCGGGGGCCGATTCCGCTGCCGACCCGGATCGAGAAATTCACGGTGAACCGTTCGCCCCATGTGGACAAGAAATCGCGCGAGCAGTTCGAAATCCGCACCCACAAGCGGGTGCTCGACATTGTCGATCCCACTCCGCAGACGGTCGATGCTCTCATGAAGCTCGACCTCGCCGCGGGCGTCGATGTCGAGATCAAGCTCTAATCTGATTCTGAGACGGTTTTGTAACGTCTCTCGGCGCCTCTTCCAGGTTAAATCAACCGAGCGAACGCGCCTTAAGGGAAACGAAAAAATGCGGTCAGGCGTCATCGCACAGAAGGTCGGCATGACCCGCGTCTTCACCGACAGCGGCGAGCATGTTCCGGTCACGGTTTTAAGACTCGACGGCGTTCAGGTCGTCGCGCATCGCACCATGGAGAAGAACGGCTATACCGCTCTTCAACTCGGCGCGGGCCGCGCGAAGGTGAAGAACGTCTCCAAGGCCGAGCGCGGCCGTTTCGCCGTGGCCAAGGTCGAGCCCAAGATGAAGCTGGCGGAATTCCGCGTCGCCGAGGACGGCCTGCTGCCGATCGGCGCGGAAATCACCGCCGACCATTTCGTCGTCGGCCAGTTCGTCGACGTCACGGGCACGACCTCCGGCAAGGGCTTCGCCGGCGCGATGAAGCGCTGGAATTTCGGCGGCCTGCGCGCCACCCACGGCGTGTCGATCTCGCATCGCTCGCATGGGTCCACCGGCGGCCGCCAGGACCCCGGCAAGACTTTTAAAAACAAGAAAATGGCCGGCCATATGGGCGTCGAGCGCGTGACCACGCAAAATCTGCGCGTCGTGCAGACCGACGTCGCTCGCGGCCTGGTGCTGGTCGAGGGCTCGGTTCCCGGTCACGCCGGCAACTGGATTACTATTCGCGATGCGGTGAAAAAGGCGCTTCCCGCCGAGGCGCCCAAGCCCGGCAAGTTCCGCATGGTCGAGGAAACGGCGGAAAAGCCGGCCGAGACCCCGGCGCCGGCCGCTGACGCAGCGCCCGAAACCCCTGCCTCGGAGGCCTGAGCCGTGAAGATCGACATCACCTCCCTCGAAGGCGCCGCCGTTGGCGCCATCGACCTCGACGACGAAATTTTCGGTCTCGAACCGCGCGCGGACATTATCCATCGCATGGTGCGCTACCAGCTCGCCAAGCGCCGCGCCGGCACGCATGCGGTGAAGAACCGCGCCGACATCGCCCGCACGGGTAAGAAAATGTACAAGCAGAAGGGCACGGGCTCGGCTCGCCACGGCGCCAGCCGCGCGCCGCAGTTCCGCGGCGGCGGACGCGCCTTCGGCCCTGTCGTGCGGTCGCATGCCCACGACCTGCCGAAAAAGGTTCGCGCCCTGGCGCTGAAGCACGCGCTCTCCGCCAAGGCCAAAGACGGCGGGTTGATCGTGTGGGAAAGCGCCAGCGCGGAAGCGCCGAAAACCGGGGCGCTCAAGGCGAGCTTCGCCAAGATCGGCCTGAACAACGCCTTGATCGTCGACGGCGCCGAAGTGCAGGCGAACTTCGCCCTCGCCGCGCGCAACATTCCGCAGATCGACGTCCTGCCGATTCAGGGCATCAACGTCTATGACATTCTCCGCCGCGAAAAGCTGGTGCTGACCAAGGCGGCGATCGATGCGCTGGAGGCGCGCTTCAAATGAGCCAAGGAAGCACAGACCCGCGCCATTACGACGTCATCGTCGCGCCGGTGATTACCGAAAAGGCGACCATGGCCTCTGAACACAGCAAGGTCATCTTCAAGGTCCGCAAGGACGCGACCAAGCCGCAGATCAAGGAAGCCGTCGAGCGCCTGTTCGACGTCAAGGTCACGGCCGTCAATACGCTCGTCCGCAAGGGCAAGAAAAAAGTCTTCAAGGGAATGCGCGGGCAGCGTTCCGACGTCAAGAGCGCGGTGGTCACCCTGGCGGAAGGCCAGCGGATCGACGTGACCACTGGTCTTTGAGCTGGATGAGGGAACAGGCCGATGGCTCTTAAATCTTTCAAGCCGGTCACGCCGGGCCTTCGCCAGCTCGTGATCGTCAACCGCGGCGAGCTCCACAAGGGCAAGCCGGTCAAGAAGCTGACCGAGGGCAAGTCCTCGTCCGGCGGACGCAACAATAACGGCCGCATCACCGTGCGTTTCCGCGGCGGCGGCCACAAGCAGGCTTATCGCCTGGTCGATTTCAAGCGCCGCAAGGAAGGCGCCGCCAAGGTCGAGCGGCTGGAATACGATCCCAACCGCACCGCCTTCATCGCCCTCATCACCTATGCGGACGGCGAGCAGTCCTACATTCTTGCGCCGCAGCGGCTTCAGGCCGGGGACACGGTCGTGGCCGGCGCCTCGGTCGACGTGAAGCCCGGCAACGCCATGCCGCTCGCCGCCATTCCCGTCGGCACGATCGTCCACAATATCGAGATGAAGATCGGCAAAGGCGGTTCGATCGCGCGCTCCGCCGGAACCTATGCGCAGATCGTCGGCCGCGACCAGGGCTATGTCATCCTGCGGCTGAATTCCGGCGAGCAGCGCCTGATCCACGGCCAGTGCTACGCCTCGGTCGGCGCCGTGTCGAACCCCGACCATATGAACACCTCGATCGGCAAGGCCGGCCGCCAGCGCTGGCTCGGCCGTCGCCCGCACAACCGCGGCGTCGTCATGAACCCGGTCGATCACCCCCATGGCGGCGGCGAAGGCCGCACGTCGGGCGG
>CAYRNB010000179.1:0-2946 GCA_964425315.1 uncultured Rhodoblastus sp. | reverse complement strand
AGGAGGCGGCGCGGATTTTCGCCAACGCCAAAATTCTCGACGAGGCCGGCGTTTTCCTGCTGGTGCTTGAGCTGACGCCGATGGAGCTCGCCGCCGCAGTGACGCAGGCGATCGGCGCCGCCACCATCGGGATCGGCGCGGGCCCGGCGACGGATGGCCAGGTGCTCGTCTTCCCGGACGTGCTCGGCTACATGGAAAGGAACTTCCGCCACAACCGCCGCTATGCGGAAGTCGGCGCCACCATGCGCGAGGCGGGCAAAGCCTATATCGCCGATGTGAAATCGAGGGATTTTCCCACCGCCGCCAACACGTCCGCCATGCCGGCGGAGGTTTTGGCGAGGCTGCAGGCCGAGGTTTTCGGCGAAGGCTGAAAGTCTTTCACGCCGCCTTGTTCTTCTCCATCATCTCGACGAAACGCGCGAAGAGATAATGGCTGTCCTGCGGGCCGGGCGAGGCCTCCGGGTGATGCTGCACCGAAAAGGCGGGGCGGTCGGTAAGCGCAATGCCGCAATTGGAGCCGTCGAACAGGCTTCTGTGCGTCTCGACCGCGTTTTCCGGCAGGCTCGCCGGATCGACGGCGAAACCGTGGTTCATCGAGACGATCTCCACCTTGTGGGTGGTGAAATCCATCACCGGATGATTGGCGCCGTGGTGGCCCTGATGCATTTTCATCGTCTTCGCCCCGACGGCGAGCGCCATCATCTGATGACCGAGGCAAATGCCGAAAGTGGGCACTTTCGCGTCCAAAATCTTCCTAATCGTCGGCACGGCGTATTTTCCGGTTTCGGCCGGATCGCCGGGGCCGTTGGAGAGAAAGACGCCATCTGGCCTTTCGGCGAGAATCGCCTCGGCGCTGGTCGCGGCCGGCACGACCTTCACCTCGCAGCCGGCTTCGGCGAGCAGGCGCAAAATATTGCGTTTGACGCCATAATCGATCGCCACCACCTTCAGCCGCGGCTCCTTCTGCTCACCGAAGCCGGCGCCGAGCGTCCAGGTGGTCTGGCGCCAATCGTAATCCTCCAGCGCCGTCACGCCCGGCACAAGGTCCATGCCGTCGATGCCGGGCCAGGCCGCCGCTTCCTTTTTCAGCGCGTCGAGGTCGAACTTTCCTTCCGGGTCATGAGCGATGACCGCATTGGGCATGCCTTTTTCACGGATGAGCGCGGTGAGCGCGCGTGTGTCCACCCCGCTCATGCCGATGATATGGCGCGAAGCGAGCCAGGCGTCGAACCTCTTGGTGGCGCGGAAATTGGAGGGCGCCGTGACGGGGGCCCGGACGACGACGCCGCGCGCGCCGACGACATGGGCGAGATCGACCGTCTCGACGTCCTCGTCATTGACGCCGACATTGCCGATATGGGGAAAGGTGAAAGTGACGATCTGGCCGGCATAGGAGGGATCGGTGAGGATTTCCTGATAGCCGGTCATGGCGGTGTTGAAACAGACTTCGCCGACCGCCTTGCCGACGGCGCCAAAGCCGAAACCTTCGATGACCGTTCCATCCGCCAGCACCAGCAAGGCGGTGGGGACCGGCTTTTCCCACCCGGCTTCAGCTTGATCCTGCATTCTGACCACTCTAGAGAATGAACCAAAGGCCTTTTTCAAGGCCGCCAGCATTTAAGGGCGTTGAAACAAGCGCGCAAGGCGCGAAAAAGCGGGAAGACCCATGTTGCGCGAAAAATTCGCCACCGAACTCAAGACGGCGATGAAGGCCGGCGACAAAAGGCGGGTCGGAACGATCCGCATGATTTCCGCCGCTCTCAAGGACAAGGACATCGAGGCGCGAGGCTCCGGCAAGGAGGTTTCCGAGGCTGACATTCTCGCGCTTTTGCAGAAACTGGTGAAAAGCCGCCAGGAATCGGCGGAAATCTACGAAAAGAACAGAAGGCCAGAGCTTGCGGCGCAGGAGCGCGAGGAAATCGCCATCATCACCGGCTTTCTGCCGCAGGCGATGAACGAGGACGAGGTTTCGGCCGCCATCCAGGCGGCCATAGCCGAAACCGGCGCCGCCTCGATCAAGGACATGGGCAAGGTCATCGCCGCGCTGAAGGGCAAATACGCCGGGCGCATGGATTTCGGCAAGGCGAGCGCCAAGGTGAAGGCGGCGCTGGCCGGCTGACCTTTCCGAAACCCCTCCGGGCGCCGAATGAAACCGCGCTGACGGCGGCGCCCGCCTCGTCGAAGCGCAACGCCCCCTGTGAGAAATGCGGGTTAACCCTCAAATGACCCGGCGCCGACGAAAGCCTTGCCGTGGGTTTCGCCAAAACGATCCATATGCTAATATTTTAATGTGACATTTTGTCTTCTTGCCGCGTGTTGGGCAGGGAGGTTTGATGTCGGGGTTGGGCAGGAGCGAGCGCCAGAACCCATCATGCAAAGTCGAACCGCCGCTCCGCCAAGTAGAGACAGGGGGAGGGTCATGGGCAAAATGAACTTGCCAATATTGGGCTCCATCGCATTGGCGGCGGGGATCAGCGTTCTGTCGACGGCCGCGGTCGCTCAGCAAGCAGCGAATAAGGCGGGCGCTACGGCGCCGGCGACGAAACAAGCGCCGGCTTATAACCGCGCGTACCCCTATGCCCGCTACAACTATCGCTACGGCCGCTATGGCTATCCCTATTATGGCGGCTATCGCTATCCTTATTATGGCTACGGCTATCCGTATTACGGCGGCTACCGCTATCCTTATTATGGCGGCTATTACCCCTATTACCGCCCGTATGGTTACCGCCGCTGGGGTCGGTGGGGCCGCCGCGGCTGGGGTCCATGGGACGGCGGCAATAGCTGGTGGCCTTTTGACTGGTTTGACTGATGACGATCGGCGCGGCGCAAAAGCCGCGACGCCAACGTCGTCCTATTGACAAATTCCGCTGATGCGAAGGCCGCCTCTCGAGGCGGCCTTTGTTTTTCATTGCGGCCGCGCCCCGTGTGACAAATTCGGACTAG
>CAYRNB010000178.1:0-2963 GCA_964425315.1 uncultured Rhodoblastus sp. | reverse complement strand
AGGTCGATTACGGTTTCTATCAAGGCGCGGGCTCCGCCGAACTGCCCAACATCGATGACGGTGTGGTCAACGGCGACAACGGCGGCCTGTTCGACCTCTCGCCCTCCACCACCATGGACTGGACGGGCGCCGTCGCGGGGCCCATTGACCAGGGCGACCAGTATTGCCAGATGTGGTCGGGCATGTTCATCGCGCCGGAGACGGGCACGTACGAGTTCTACCTGCACGGCGACGACTGGGAGGGGATCTGGATCGACGTGAACCAGAACGGCGACTTCGAGGCCGACGGCATCGAAGACGTCATCAGGAACTACGAGGGAGAGGGAGACGTCTGGGACACGCCCAACACCGAGACCGTCGATCTGGTCGAGGGCGAGGTGTACGCGCTCGCCATCGGCCACCGCGAAGACAGCGGCGGCGACTTCCTCGACGTCACCATCAAGACACCGACCGGCGTGCACGAGGCCATCAACCCCGGCCTCCAGAACACGTGGTGGTACACCGGGCAACTCTATGAGAGCATCATCACCCTGACCAACGGCATCATCGACGCCAACGCCGCGGTGACCACCGACCACCTGATCATCGCCGAGGGCAGCACCTACAACGCCAACGCCGCCTTTTCCGGCGGCGGCGCCGGTGCCATCGTTGACGTCAACGCCGGCAACCTGCTGAACGCCAACGCCCTTGACGCCCTGAGCGGCACCCAAACCAATGTCGCCGGCAAGGTGACGGTCAACGCCGACGGCGGCGCCAAAGGCGCGGCCCTGGCCCTGTTGCCGGGCGGTTACCTCGACTTTGCGGCGACCCAGACGCCCGCCAACTTCCCGACCGTCAATGCGGACCCGCTCACCGGCGTCGGCGGGGACCTGACGGGGGCCGTCTACAGCGGCGGCGGCCAGAACGTCTTCCTGTCGCCCGACTCCGTGCTGGCCGCGACGGCCGGCCCGCTGCCGACGCGGGCCGATCTCGGCGGACAGGCCATCCTGTACGAGGGCCTGTTCGACGTCACGTCCGGCGCCACCCTCGACCTCGGCGACAACGGCGTGGACTCGATCTTCAAGGGCGGGGCCATCGGCGAGTGGAGCAACAGCGACGTCTTCGAGGCCACCGTCAACGACATCTCACACGACTCTTCCGGCATCAAACTGCTGATGACCGGCGACCTGACCGTCAACAGCACCACCGCGCTCAATGCCGCCACCGAATTCAAGGGCGTCGGCCTGTTGACCATCGCGAGCCCAATCGGCGGCACCGGCACGGACATCAGCCGCGTGGGCTTCTACGATGCCGTGGACGGCAGCGGCGTGAACACCACGGGCGATCTTCTCGTGCGGCTGGAGGCCGGCTCCCTGGCGGGCACGCAGACCCTGACCGTGGAGAAGGGCGTCATCAGTCTTCGCGACCCGGCCGCCGTGCCGTCGTGGGACGGCGTCGTGAACGTCGGCGAGTACGCCACGCTCAACATCGATAACAGCGCCGACGGCCAACGGCCCGGCAGCGCCTGGTATAACACCCTGGCCGGCGGTGTGCTGCGCATCACCGACAACGGCAGCCTCAACAACGGCGCCGCCTTCTCCTACGACCCGGACGGCTTCGTCTGGCTGTCTCCCGGCGGCGGCATCATTAACATCAACGGGGCCGACCCGATGACACAGCCCGGGCTCAAAACCGGCTTCGACTACACGAACATCATTGTGAGCGGCACCGGCAGTTATCCGGACGGCATCAACCTGGGCGACGGGCGGCGCCTCACGACGCCCGCAACCGAGGGAGCCACGCTCGACGACGTCACCATCAAGAAAAGCATGTCCGCCCCCCCGACCACACACGTCATCTTCTCGGCCGGCGAGGGTGAACTGGACATCAACGGCGCCGTCCAGATGGCCGGCGTGGACCTCCGCATCAACGACCCCGTGGGCACCCTGGTCAACCTGCCCACATCCGAGACGGACCTGTCGCGCGAGATGGTCCAGACGGACGGCCGCGTCAACATCGACGTGGGACTCCTCGAGTGCAAGAACCTCGACGTCCGGAACGGCTATGTGCGGCTGGGTGACGACGACACCTTCGACATCAGCATGACCGGCGCCTTGACCGTCCATTCCGGTGGAACCGTGGAATTGGGCGCGAATCGGCCGCTGCTTCAACCCAAACTCGCTGCCGGCACCCTCGCCCCCGGCGGCATCACCGTCGCGAACGGCAGCGGCGCCATCATCCGGTACGACACGGCTGCCGGCCCGACCGTCGCCGAGAGCATCGTTTACACGGGCGCAGGCACCGGTCGCGCGCTGCTCGGGTTTGACGAGGAGGGGGCCGACGGCACCGTCACCTTCACCAGCATCGCCTTCCAGGACGGCACCGACGTGGCGATCCAACGGGTCGACTCCAACGTGTACGAGGTCCGCCTGGATCTGACTACCTCGGGCACCACCCGCATGACCGGTGACGACATCTCCCTCAACACCCTGACGGCCGGCGCACCCGGCAGAATGTTCCTCGGCGACGAGGCCACCGGCGCCGGCGCCGGCGACATCCTCGTCGGCGTCTGGAATCCCTGGAGCCCCGACGTGACGCTCGACCTGGAGATGGGCGAGATTGTGCTCGTCCACGGCCATGACCAGCCTGCCCCCGGCACGATGGAAACCGTCTGGGGCAGCGGTCTCAGGATCGAGGCCGGCGGCTCGGTCAACATCGTCGAACTTGAAATCCGGTCCGACGAGTCCGTCGAAATGGACACCGTGGTCGATACCTGGCTCAACAACGCCTATCGCAACACCTTCGAGGGCACCGTCCTGGTCCGCGACAACAGGGACCCGGGCACCACGCCCGACCCCGGCAACGCCGCATCCTGGAACGACCAGGTTGACGTCACATTCCGCGTCCAGCGCGACTCCGACAACTTCTACCCCAGCGGCCAAATTGGCGACGACGACCGCACCTGGGGCAAGTTCGACATCGTC
>CAYRNB010000177.1:0-2978 GCA_964425315.1 uncultured Rhodoblastus sp. | reverse complement strand
GATAGCTGGCCTTCGCTCAAGCAAAGAAGGATCGGTCTTCCTTTGTCGTCACACAGCGCATGCAGCTTGGAATTAAGGCCGCCTTTGGTTCGGCCAATACGGCGCGGAACCGCCCCTTTTTTGCTAGACTGCAAGCAGTCCGGTGCGCTTTCAGATACGTGGCGTCAATCATGACGGTGTCAGGCTCTGGCCCGCCAGATACCAGGCCACTGAAGATTCGATCAAAGATGCCCATCCGCGACCACCGCACGAAGCGATTGTAGAGGGTCTTGTGCGATCCATATATTTCAGGTGCGTCCCGCCATCTCAAACCATTACGGATGACGTGAATGATCCCGCTGATGACACGACGATCATCGACGCGCGGCCTGCCGCGGGATCGCGGGAAGTAGGGCTGGATACGCTCAAGCTGCGTTTCGGTGAGCCAGTAGTGATCGGACATGGGCAATTCCTCCTGCCCACTTGAATCACGGGTTGCGCAGGAGAGGAATCCTAAAAGCCGACCCTCGCGATGGGTCGCATCCAGAACAGACTGCGAGCAGGCAATTCGGAAAAAATGGACCCAAAGCTGACATCTGTCGGAAATTCAGATCAATCGACCTCCTGGGGCACCGGGAAAGTCCACGACCCGTCGAGGATCTCCTTGCGCGGCTGGTACATGCGCACTGTGTAATTCCAACCGGGCGTGATCGGGATGCAGTTGATCCGCCCGTCCTCGCAGCCGCCGAAATGAATGGTGTAGGAACCGTCGTCATTAGCCTTGGCCGTCACGTCGTTATAGCTGTTTACGCCCTTGTCGTTGGCTTCCAGATAACCGTCTGCGTTGTAGACCGTGACGGACCAGAATGCATCGACCGGCACATCCTTGGCCGTGAGCGCAAAATGCTTTTCGCCGTCATTTCCAGGAACGCTCGTGACGACATATATGGCGGCTCTTCGCGGGAGCCCGCCCCAGCCAGCGGCGGCACCGATGAGGTGATCGATCGGCCTTGTCTCTTCCTCGCTCCCGAACGCGTAAGTGGTGTTGAACCCGAGCGTTGCGAAATCGTTCAGCGCCTTTCGCCCCGCTGCCAATGCCTGTTCATCCCAGTCCGGCGCCACGAACGGGCCCTTGCCGCCGCCTTCGACCTTGATGCCATCCTGCGCCGCATGCGCCTTCTCCACGTCTTCGGGATCGGACGGGTCGACAAAAGTCCGGATGTTTACATACGCAAATCGCGTACCGACCGAGTCCTCGGTGAGTTCGTAGGCGCCCGGCTCGGTCTCGACAAACATGTAGTGATCCTGATTGACCACATGCATCGACATGTAGCGCCCACCGATGTCCGGCAGGGTGATCTTGACGGGCTTAGACAGGTCCACAACGACTAACGAGTAGAGCGTGTCCTGGTTCGTCCGGATCACGGTCTGGGTCTCTACCGTTGCCGGATCGCGCCCGTGGACGATCCGGCCAATGTCGCCACCTAGAGTCTTCAACATCGCGAGATTGGCGCGGATGTTGTAATCCGACTCCGCCCTTACAAAGTTGTCGACTGTCACCTGCTCGGCAAAAGCGTTGGCGGGAACCAACAGCGCAACAAATAGAAGTGTTTTCAACATTATCGTCTCCCTTGTTGCCTGGCTTGGCGGCCGTCAGTCCGCGGCTTGTGGTCCCGGGAAGGTCCAGCTGCCGTCGAGGGCCTCGGGGCCGGGCTGGTAGAGGCGGACCGTATAGTTCCAGCCCTCCATCAGCGGCAGGCAGTTCACACGGCCATCATCGCAGCCCCCCAAATGCACCGTCATTGAGCCATCATCGTTCCGCGTACCCGTGACCGAGTTTACAGTATAGGCATCGAGAGGGTTAGGCTCGAAGAAGCCGTCGGCGTTGTAGAGGCTGACCGACCAGAACGCGCCCACCGGCACTTTGGCGGGCACCTCGATCTTGTACTTTCCGACGGGCAGGCGCTCCTCGAAGCCGATATACACGGCTTCGCTCTCGGGAAGGCCGCCCCAGGCGCCCGCCGTGCCGAGGAAGTGCTTCACGGGATTGACCTCCGCCTTCGACCCGAAAGTGCGGCTGATGTCTCCCGCGAAGTGGCTGCCAAATTCGAGCGCCGCGCGCAGGGCCACCGAGAAGCTCTCCTTGTCATAGTCCGGCACGATGAACGGGTTCGCGGAGGCCGCCTCGACCGTCATCTTGTCCTGAAGAGCGTTGACCGCTGCGACGTCGTCAGGGTTATCGGCGTCGACCAGTGTGCGCACAAAGACGATGACGTAGGGTGTATCGAAAGTCTCCATGTCGAGCGTATAGGTGCCGCCGCCGTGGAAGACCTTGTTGATGTAATGGTCCTGATTGACGACCATCGCCGACATGTAGCGCTCGCCCACATCCGGCAGCGTCAGGGTCGCGCCCTCGCTGATGTCGATGACGGCTGCACTGTAGAGCGTGTCGCGATTCATCCGGATCGTCGGCTGGTTGTCGACCGGCACCGGTGCCCGGAAGTGGTAGAAGCGATTCACTCCATCGCTGAGCGAAATATATTTGCCGAACTCGATGTCGGTCGCCGCGCGAACGAAGTTGTCGAGCGTCACCGGTATTGTCTGCAGCTCGGCGACGGCGTCCGGATTGTCGGCGCCTGTCTGGGCATTGGCTGCCTCGAAGGGAGCGGTTGAAACCAGCAACGAAAGAACCGAAGCGGCAACAATCTTGAACTTCATTTTATCATCTCCTGCCATCACTCCGTTGCATACAGCCAAACCATATGCGGCAGTGGTTATCCGCCACTTGGCCAATATCAATCACTGCGCGAAATGGCAGATCATTGTCTGTAACGTTGAGTGAAAAGAAAAGGTTGGGATGTCTGCAAATGGCACATTTTTCGCATTGGTTCGGTGTCGCTGCCAGAATATGTCGGGTCACCGGTGATGTCCGCTTTTCCGTCCATGGCGCGCCGATTGATGCCATTCGAGCAGTCAGAATTAATGGGTCCTGACCCTAG
>CAYRNB010000176.1:0-2998 GCA_964425315.1 uncultured Rhodoblastus sp. | reverse complement strand
AGGATGCGCCAGAAGCGGGAATTCGCCGTTGGCTGAACAAGCCCGTATTGTTGTCGGAAAGGGGTCATTCCGTTTCCTCTCGTCGTTTGATGCCATATACATATTTCAGGAGACGCGTAGAACCCGCCTCGCCGAGATCATCGCGCCGCTCCTTATGCTGATTGCAGGAGACCACCGACGCTTCAAATGTAATCGAATGCCCTCAGTAATCCATTCCCATGCCGCCGGGCGGCATGGCCGGCGCGTCCTTTTTGGGCGCTTCGGTGATCGTCGCCTCGGTCGTAACGATCAGGCCGGAGATCGAAGCGGCGTCCTGAATCGCGGTGCGCACGACCTTGGTCGGGTCGATAATGCCGAGCTTGACCAGATGGCCATATTCGCCGGTCTGGGCGTTGTAGCCGAAGGCGTAGTCCTGCGATTCGAGCAGCTTGCCGACCACGACCGCGCCGTCGTCGCCGGCGTTGTCGACGATCTGGCGCGCGGGCGCCTGGATTGCCTTGCGGACGATGTCGACGCCGGTCTTCTGGTCCGGGTTTTGGACCTTGACGCCCGCGAGCGCGGGGATGGCGCGAAGCAAAGCGACTCCGCCGCCGGGCGACACGCCTTCTTCCACCGCGGCGCGGGTGGCGTTGAGGGCGTCGTCGACGCGGTCCTTCTTTTCCTTGACCTCGGTTTCGGTCGAGCCGCCGACGCGAATGATCGCGACGCCGCCAGCCAGTTTTGCAAGACGCTCCTGCAGTTTTTCGCGATCGTAATCGGACGTGGTCTCTTCCATCTGCGCTTTGATCTGGGCGATGCGGCCTTCGATGTCCTTCTTGTCGCCGGCGCCGTCGACAATGGTGGTGCTTTCCTTGTCGATGCGGATTTTCTTGGCGCGGCCGAGCATCGCCAGAGTCACGTTCTCAAGCTTGATGCCGATTTCCTCGGAGATGACCTGGCCGTCGGTGAGGATGGCGATGTCCTCCAGCATGGCCTTGCGGCGGTCGCCGAAGCCGGGCGCCTTGACGGCGGCGATTTTTAGGCCGCCGCGCAGCTTGTTGACGACGAGCGTGGCCAAAACCTCGCCCTCGACGTCCTCGGAGACGATCACCAATGGCTTGCCGGTCTGGACGACCGCTTCGAGCACGGGCAAAATCGCTTGCAGTGAAGACAGCTTCTTCTCGTGAATGAGAATGTAGGGTTCGTCGAACTCGGCGATCATCTTCTCCGCGTTGGTGATGAAGTAGGGCGAGAGATAGCCGCGGTCGAACTGCATGCCCTCGACGACGTCGAGTTCGGTTTCGAGGCTTTTCGCCTCTTCGACCGTGATGACGCCCTCATTGCCGACCTTCTGCATCGCCTTGGCGATCATGTCGCCGATTGACTTGTCGCCATTCGCCGATATCGCGCCAACCTGCGCGATCTCGTCGTTCGAGGTGACCTTTCTCGAATTTTTCTTGAGATCGACGACAATGGCTTCGACGGCGAGATCGATGCCGCGCTTCAAATCCATCGGATTGAGGCCGGCTGCCACCGCCTTGGCGCCTTCGCGCGCTATTGCCGCTGCGAGCACGGTCGCCGTGGTGGTTCCGTCGCCGGCGGCGTCATGCTGCTTGTTCGCGACTTCGCGCACGAGCTGGGCGCCGAGGTTTTCGAACCTGTCGGCGAGCTCGATCTCCTTGGCGACAGTGACCCCGTCCTTGGTGATGCGCGGCGCGCCGTAGGATTTTTCGATGACGACGTTACGGCCCTTCGGACCCAGGGTGACTTTCACCGCATTGTTCAGGATTTCGACGCCGCGCAGGATGCGGTCGCGCGCGTCGGTGGAGAAACGGATGTCCTTGGCGGCCATGATGGTTCAACTCCGAAAGAAAAACTCTTGGGCTCGTGGAATGCGTGGAGGATCAGCCGACGATTCCCAGAATGTCGCTTTCCTTCATGATCAACAGCTCCTGGCCGTCAATTTTGACTTCTGTTCCGGACCATTTGCCAAACAGGACGCGATCGCCGGCTTTCACGTCGAGCGGGACGATGTTGCCGCTCTCGTCGCGCGCGCCAGGACCAACGGCGACGACTTCGCCCTCCTGCGGCTTTTCCTTGGCGGTGTCGGGGATGAGGATGCCACCCTTGGTCTTCTCTTCGCCCTCAAGGCGTCGGAGCACAACCCTGTCGTGAAGGGGACGGAACGCCATATCGTTTTCCTTGATCAGGGCCCGAGCACGCTTCGAGTTAGGAAGCCCGCGAATGGGCGGAGGCGGACAGCCCGCTAGCACTTTCCTATCGAGAGTGCTAGCGGGCCATCCGCACATGGGCATGCCCTTGCTGCGCGTCAAGACGTCGCCAGTCCCTATGTCCTACGCTTCCGGATATTGCTTACAGGCTTCAGTAGCGAGCGAGGCAGAGGCTAGTTTTGCGGCGGCGATGCGGAAGGGCGGGAGCGGCTCTGCGTCGAAGTTCAGGGCCTGCCTGGAAGCGCACGTCATCCGTGCGTTCGAACCAGCCAATCCAATACGGCGAGAAAAACCAGCACGGTGGGGATGACATATGGTGGGGTAAGCCAGGCGGACATCTCATTGACTCCATGAATTTCGAGAGCGTGCATCGGGACTGATATTCCAGATCTGACGACCGCCGACAGCGGCTGACGCTGGCTGGAACGCGCGTCACGCAGAAGCAGGGCGCGCTAATATTCTTAGCCTTGAGGCAGAGCGGGGAGCGCTGCGGGCTTCGACCCGGTTTCAGGATCGGCCGTCGGTGAAGCATCATCCGCTCGGGCAGTCCGTCTCGTATCTGCGTTGCGCTGCGCGACGAGAAGTTCGTGGACGATCTGAACGGTTGAAGGAAGCGCAACGCGTCGTCCAAAACGCATGAGTTGCTTCATGGCGGCTACTCCCGTTGAGCATATTCCCGAAAAGCTGTTCGACTTTTTGGATAAGAATATGGATAAATATAAGGACTTGGCGCGTCCGCATTCATTGCCTTTCGGTCGAATTGAATGCGCGTCGACAGGTTGCATCGC
>CAYRNB010000175.1:0-3003 GCA_964425315.1 uncultured Rhodoblastus sp. | reverse complement strand
CCGTATCCCTCCGGCGTGAACCGCCTTGCCGAAATTGCGGTGGGAGCGATGCTGCGCAGCTAAGTCGGCTTTATGAGCGAGGTTAGCTGCACAGCATGGGTCATATGACATTGATCACGGGCGGCGAGCGGCGGCGGCGATGGAGCGACGCCGACCGGGCGCGGATTTTGGCGGCGATTTCCGAGCCGGGCGCGATCGTCGCGGAAGTCGCGCGGCGCGAGGATATTTGCACGGGCCTGATCTACCAATGGCGCCGGGCGGCGCGGCGGCAGCAAAGCGCCGCCGCTTGCGGATTTTCTCCGGTGATCATCGAGACGACGCCGCCTTTGCCATCCAGGACGGCGCCGGCTTGCGGCTCGGGGGTCGTTGAGGTGGAGTTGAAAGATGTCCGGGTTCGGATCGCCGCCGACGCGCCTGCGGCGGTAATCGCCGCGACCTTGAAGGCGTTGCGGCCGTGATCCCAATCCCGTCTGGATGTCGCGTTTGGATTGCGACGGGTCACACGGACATGCGCAGGGGCATGCACGGCCTGGCGTTGCAGGTTCAGGAGCAATTGAAGCGCGATCCTCACGCGGGTGATCTTTACATCTTCCGCGGTCGCCGCGGCGACCTAGCCAAGATCCTCTGGCATGACGGCCTTGGCCTGTCGCTCTATGCCAAGCGGCTGGATCGCGGCAAGTTCATCTGGCCTTCGGCGAAGGCGGGCGCCGTCTCGATCACGGCGGCGCAGATGGCCTATATGCTGGAAGGGATAGACTGGCGAAATCCGCAATTGACCTGGCGACCGACGAGCGCGGGGTGAGCGCGAAAAATCTTGGGTCGAATGCATTTTGGGGCGCCTCGAATCGCTAGATTTGTGATTCACTCTGCATCATGGACGCCGCCCGCATCGCACTTGCAGAAGAAAACGCCGCGCTTAAAGCGGAACTGGCGGTCGCTCGGGCGAAGGCCTCCGAAGACATGGCGCTGATCGCGGCGCAAAAGCTGCGGATCGCCAAACTGGAGCGTCAAGTTTATGGACAGCGCTCGGAGCGTTCGGCGCGACTGATCGATCAATTGGCGCTCGACTTCGAAGAATGGGCGGCCAGCGCCACGGAAGACGAGCTGGCGGCGGAGCAGGCGGTCGCCAAGTTGATCGCCGAAGAGACGACGACGGTGCGAGGCTTTACGCGCCGACGCGGTGAGCGCGACACATTCCCCGAGCACCTGCCGCGCGAACGTGTCGTGGTCGAGGCCCCAACGAGTTGCGCTTGCTGCGGGGGCGCGCGTTTGCGCAAGCTTGGGGAGGACGTGACGCGGACGCTGGAAACGACGCCCCGCCAGTGGAAGGTGATCGAGACCGTGCGGGAAAAGTTCTCCTGCCGGGATTGCGAGAAGATCACGCAAGCGCCGGCGCCGTTTCATGTGATTGCAAGGGGTTGGGCGGGACCCAGCCTTTTGGCGATGATCGCCTTCGAAAAGTTCGGCCAGCACCAGCCTTTGAACCGCCAGGCCGAGCGCTATGCGCTTGAGGGCGCGCCGATCGCGCTATCGACGATGGCCGACGCCATGGGCTCCGTCTGCGCGGCCCTCGATCCCCTGCGGCGCCTGGTCGAGGCGCATGTCATGGCGGCCGAGCGTCTGCACGGCGACGACACCACCGTGCCCGTGCTGGCGAAAGGGAAGACCGACACGGGACGCTGCTGGGTTTATGTTCGCGACGACAAGCCGTTCGGCGGCGCCGGACCGCCCGCCGCGATCTTCTATTACTCGCGCGATCGTCGGGGCGAGCACCCGCAGGCCCATGTGGCGGGATATGCCGGAATCCTGCAAGCGGACGCCTACGACGGCTACAACAAGCTGTATCTTGCCGATCGCAAGCCCGGTCCCATCCGAGAGGCGGCATGCTGGGTGCATGCGCGTCGGCCGTTCTTCGCCATGGCGGACCTGGAGGAGAACGCGCGCCGCAAGGCTGCCGGGAAGAAGGAGATCCCGCTCTCGCCGATCGCCATCGAGGTCGTGCGCCGCATCGACATGCTGTTTGAGATCGAGCGCGCCATCAACGGCAAGAGCGCGGCGGAACGCTTGGCGGTTCGACGGAAGCTGAGCCGCCCATTGATCGAGGCGCTCCAAGCCTATCTGCGCGAGCAGCTGGTCAAACTCTCGCGGGGGCACGATCTGGCCAAGGCGATCAATTACATTCTCAAGCGTTGGCCGGCCTTCACGTTGTTCCTCGATGACGGGCGCGTTTGCCTGTCGAACAATGCGGCCGAGCGTGGCCTTCGCGGCATCGCCCTCGGCAGAAAATCGTGGTTGTTTTGCGGATCCGACCGCGGCGGGCAGCGCGCGGCCGCCATGTACAGCCTCATCGTCACCGCCAAGATGAACGGTGTCGATCCGCAGGCCTGGCTGGCTGACGTCCTCGCGCGCATCGCCGACCATCCGGCTCACCGGCTCGACGAGTTGCTGCCTTGGAATTGGCGGCCCGCCTCCGTCCGCACGCCGGCGCTGGCGGCATGACCACACAAAGGCCATGGTGAGACATGCGGAAGCCGACGAAGCCGACCTCCACAATCTCCGAGGCTGAAAAAGCCAGTGTCACCGAGGCTTGTGAACGATTGATCGGCGAGTTCCTGAGGCCGCGCTTCCTGCCTGTAATCCGGCCCACTGAGTTCAACTACCCGATCGACATTCTCGGCAAATGGCGCGGCGCCAACTATCGCTTCATCCAGCGCTATCGCTCAGGCTTCCAGGAAAATCTCGGCGAGGAGTTCGATGCTCCTTTCGCTCGCCTCGACTGGGTCAGCCGCGATCGCTTCGACATCCAATGGCATCGCCACACCGGAGAGTGGTTCCGCCTGCATCGCGGTCTCACTCTCGTCAACGCCATCGAAACGCTCAAGTCCGACGGAATCCTGCACCCCTTATAGGCTAAACAGCCAGACATGCGGCCTACGGCGGAGGCTTACCCTTCACCGAGCATGACGCGGAATGGGTCTCTGTTCTTCGACAGGCCTGGGACAC
>CAYRNB010000174.1:0-3069 GCA_964425315.1 uncultured Rhodoblastus sp. | reverse complement strand
CGCGCGATCTCGATCGCATCGTCGAGATTGGCGGCGACCACGGTCTCGCGGCCGACGACGGCATGGGCGTCGTCGGCTTCGCGGACACGGTAAAACTCGATGACGATCTTCATCGCCGATCCTTCGCTTCACGGATCGACCCAAAGGTCGGCGCCTGCCCTTGACGCGCATGGGCATTTGTATTCGCAGCAGACCTGCTCTGGCTGGCGAACGGGTTATCGGGCTTGGGGGCGGCCTTTTTCTGCTTCGGCTTCTTTATCTCGCGGTTGCTGCGTTTCTGTCCCTTAGACATGGCCGAACGTCCTATCGAGGAGAGTGGCGCCGTCGCTGGCGGACGTGGCGCTTACCGGCTCAAGCTTGTCTTCCGTCGTCATCCGTTCATGTCGTTCATCGTCGTTGCGAATGCGATATTGCGGAGACTCGGCCTGCGGAGGGAGCGTGGCTGTGATGCGATAGATGCCCGCAGATTGGGATTTTGGCGCGAAACCGCCCTTGAACCGGACCGCCTGCCCCACGGCATAGAGATGCGGCGCGGCGTCATGGCGAATCGGGCGGGTGGCGCGTCGCTGAATATTTGAAGCGTTCATGATGTCTTGTTGTCCTTGGCGAGTGCGTCGTCGAGGTCCGATGAAGTGATCGGAAACATCTCATACGTCGACCCTTGCACGCCGATCCCAGGCAAATGGATGAATGAGCCAGTGCGTCGCCAGGCAAGCCGGGAGACGCCTCCGATGGATTCCTCGTCATGCTCGACGCGGTATTCCCCGGCCGCTTGCGGCTTGTCGAAGCCGGGCAGCAGGAAGGTTTTCGAGAAGCGGACGACGGTCTGTGTCGTGCGGTTTGTCATGGTTGCGGGCCTCCGCGAGGCGCCAGTCGGGACGCCACGCCTGATCATTCCCATCCGAGCCGGGATTCGCTCCGCGCCGCCAGTACATCCGTGGTCGGCGTCGAAGCTCATTCCAGACTTGAATGGAGCGACATGCCGCGCCGGACGGCGCAGGCATTCGCTATCGAAAATTCGAGAGAAGATGGCGGGTCTCTGACACCGCAAAGCCATATCGGCCAAATCAACGAGGCTTAAACATGCGCCATGATTGAGATAAAAACAAGGCGCACAGCTGGTGTTTCTTTTCAATGATCGAAGAAAAACTCGATTGAAATCAGCATTAAAGTGCAATTACAGTGATATGATACTGGACTGCACCCCTGTGGTGAGACGTCTTAATTGGGTGACAGAGCCTCGTCCTTGGTTAGTGGTTGAATGGCCGTTTTGAGTTCGCTCTCGCGCCTCTCCGCGGTCATTGCTTCGTCGTTTCCGCTCCTCGCAATGACGCCTCCGGAGCGCCGTCAACCCCGTCACCCTATTTCCATTCCTGAATTCACCCGGCCCCGGCGCAAGAGATGCACCTCGTCGCCGTCGGGAGCGCCTTCAAGCGCTTGGGATTGATGGGTTCGCCGCAATTGGCGCAGACGCCGTAGCTGCCTTCGGCGATACGCCTCAGCGCATCGCGAATCTGTCGAATTTCTTGAAGCTTGGATTTCTCGATGCCTTCGAGCGCGTCCTGGTTTTCCAGGTGAGTCGCCTGCTCTTCCGAATCGGCGGGCAACGAACCGCGCAACTCGCGGTCGATCTCCGCAATATGGCCCGTCAGCACTTTAAGACGAGCCTCGAGCTCTTTCGCGATATCTTCATGCATTTTCACGTCTCGCCGTATCGACAGACTCAAGTGAATTACATCGCCATCATACCATTTACTCCAATTGTCTGCAGAATAAGGTGAAACAATCGAATCTCCCCGCCGTCATCGCCAGTGGAGCGAAGCGATGACAAGCCCGGCCATGACGGGGTCGTGGAACGGAGTCCGAAGTCCGGCTTTGGCGCGACCCCTTATTATACCTTTGGCCTAGTTGGGCTGGCCTTGCCTGGCTTAAGCCAGGAATTCTGGCGTTTCCCAGGGCGTGAAATCATCCTGGGGAGGACTATGGGGGGAATAAATGTACAAACTTCTGTTAGCGGCAACGCTTTTATCCGGTCTGTTTGCTGCGGTCCCGGCCTTCGCCGCCGCCAACGAGTGCCAGCAGACCTGCGTCCAGGAACAGACTGATTGTCTCCAGGGATGCAAGGACGAGAACGGCGCCGTGGACCCCGAATGCAAGCAGATGTGCGCTAAGAGCCTGCAGGAGTGCCACGCCGATTGCAGCGAAGATAAACAAGAATAAGCTTTTCCGCCAAAAGCTGGCCTGGCCGCTCGCGCCGCCGCTCTAATGGGAGGCGGCGCGGCGGATGGCGCGCCAGCGCGGCGCCGGGGACCAGGGGCGGTTCTCGCCCGGCGCGCGCGCCGTGGTCCAGAGAAATCCCTTCTTGCCGATCGCCAATGTGACCGCGCCGGTTTCCGCCAGCTTCGCCCGGTCGAGCAGGATTTTGGGCGCGCAATAGGTCGGCGCGTAGAGCGGCGAAACGACGATGTCGGCGCGGGCGCAATCCACATGGAAGGCGGAGGCGTCGGTGACGAGCGCCACGGATTCGCCGTCGCGCATGACGCCGACGCAGCCGAGCCGGTCGCATTGCCCCGCCTCATCCGCCGTGCGGCGGGGGTCGGCGTCGGCGGCGAGCCATTGCTCGACGGCGAAAGCGTCGTGGCGCTTGCCCAGAATGGCCAGATGACCGTCGATTTCGCGCAGGGCCGCCAGATCGCCGCGCGGCGCGACGGCGAGATCGAACCGCCCGCCGCTCGCCGCGCCCAAAAGGCCGAGGAACAGCAAGGGCAAGGCGGTGAGCCGCATGGTCCAGGTCCGCCAAAAAACCGCCGACAGCACGGCGAGGCTTAAGCACACGATCGCCCAGGGCGCGAAGGCGGGAAGCGCGACGGTCGCGCCAGGCGCCGAGCCGATCCAGCCGGCGATCTTCATGATCAAGGCGATGCCGGCGCCGAGATAGGACCAGACCAGGCCGTCGAGGCCAAAGGGATAGAGGAACGAGCCGACCAGCGCCGCCGGAACGGCGAAAAGCTCGATCATGGCGAGCGTCAGCGGATTGCCGATCAGCACATAGGGGCTGATCTGGTGAAA
>CAYRNB010000173.1:0-3098 GCA_964425315.1 uncultured Rhodoblastus sp. | reverse complement strand
TGCGGGCGACGCGAGATGCAAGCAAAATTTATCAATGGCAAATTCTCAAGAGTCTAGGGAGCGATGACATGCCGCTCTGGCAGAGATTACTGATCACGCTCGTGACCATGCTGCTGACAAGTCTCGCCGCCGGCCTGCTGTGGCGCTGGCTCTTCAACACCGACATTCCGAGCTATCTGAGTGGCATCGTCGGCGGAGTAACCGCGGTGCCGATCTGGGAGCTCTTGAAAAGGATTGAAATACACTGACGGCTTGCCCCGGCCGGACATCGAAAGGATGAGCTTCGATGGCGCTGCGTTTGCTCGAGATGGTGTTGCCGGAGAAGGACGGCGCAGGCGTTCGCGAGCTTCTGAACGAGTGCAAAGTACTCGAACATCGGCAGATTCGACTGGGGGACGGAGAAGTTCTGATTCGCATCTTGCTGGATGCGGAACGGAGCGAAACGGTGATGGATCTGCTGGAGAAGCGCTACGCCGGTGACGAGGGCAGCCGGGTGGTGGTTCTGCCGGTCGAGGCGACATTGCCACGCGCCCAGGCAGAGCCAGAACCCGAGGCGGCTCCTTCGTCCGAACCGTCGCCGCCTGAGGAAAAGCCGCCGGAGCGGATCGGCCGCGAGGAGTTGTACGAAGACATCAAGAATGGCGCGCGGCTATCGCGCGTCTATATGGCGATGGTGACGCTATCCACCATCGTGGCGGCCATCGGTCTGAATGACAACAGCGCAGCCGTCATCATCGGGGCGATGGTGATTGCGCCCTTGCTCGGGCCGAACGTCGCCTTATCGCTCGGCATTACGTTGGGTGACCTGGCTCTGCTTCGGCGCGGGCTCCTGACGGCGCTGGCGGGGATTGCGGCAACGCTGGCCTTGTCGGTGATCTTCGGCGTGCTGCTGAACGTGGACCCGAAATTGCCTGAAATGGCGTCGCGCACTTGGGTGGGGCTGGGCGACGTCGCGGTGGCATTGGCGTCTGGCTGCGCGGGCGCGCTGGCATTCACGACCGGCGTATCGGCGACGTTGATCGGCGTCATGGTGGCGGTGGCGTTGTTGCCGCCGCTGGTGACGTGCGGGTTGCTGCTCGGCGGCGGGCATCCGGCGTTGGCGACAGGCGCGTTTTCCCTGTTTCTGGTGAACCTGATTTGCGTGAATCTTGCCGGTGTGACGACTTTTCTGCTGCAAGGCATCAAGCCGACGAGTTGGTGGGAGAATGATCGGGCCGTGAAAGCTACGCGCATCGCCATTGCGCTGTCGGTGGCCCTGCTGGCGGTGTTGGTCGGCCTGATCCTGCTGGTTCACAAGCGTTGAAGTCGCCGGATCAAAAGCCCCAAAGCTCTGGACATATCGACACACGTCGTCGGTATTGCGCACTGCCCGCCCCCAATTGATTCGGGCTGCGTTTGGGGCTGCGCAGCCCTATGCTAGCCGCAGTACTCCGCGAACAGCTCAAACGACAAGGAGTGCGTGTTGTTTTCGATATTCGACCTTGTCGCGATGCTGCTGACGGTCAGCGCCGTGTTCGCCTTCATCAACGCCAAGCTGCTGCGGCTGCCGACCACGATAGGGGTCATGATAATGGGGCTCGCCGCCTCACTCATCCTCATCGGGATCGAACTGCTAACCGAACAGACAGAATTGTCCCGCGCGCTATCCGATACGGTGCGTCAGATCGATTTCACGGAAGCGCTGATGCACGGCATGCTCGCTTTCATGCTGTTTGCGGGAGCGCTGCAAACTGACCCGGCCGAATTGAAGAGCAGGGCCGCGAGCGTCGGGCTGCTCGCGACCGTTGGCGTTGTCATTTCGACAGCGGTTGTCGGCATCAGCTTTTGGCTGGTTGCCGGCTGGCTCGGTAGCCCAATCCCACTGGTCTGGGCGCTTGTATTCGGCGCGCTGATCAGTCCTACCGATCCCGTTGCAGTGCTCAGCATATTGAAGGCCGTGCATGTTCCAAAAGATACGGAAGTCGAGATGACCGGCGAAGCACTTCTCAATGACGGCGTCGGCGTGGTGATGTTCACGATTCTCGTGGCCGTGGCTGTTGGAGCAGAAGGCGCGGGGTTTGGCGTTGCGCAGGTCGCACAGGTGTTTTTCATCGAGGCGCTGGGTGGCGCGGCGCTCGGCCTTGTCGCGGGCTACGTGGCTTACCGCGCCATGCGGCTTATCGATGATTTTAGCATAGAGGTGCTGATCTCGCTTGCGATGGTCATGGCCACCTACGCGTTGGCGGGGAAACTCCATCTCAGCGGCCCGATTGCCATGGTATGTGCTGGCCTGCTGATCGGCGAACGCGGGCCCGCGGACGCCATGAGCGAAACAACACAGCGTTATCTGTTCGACTTCTGGACGCTCATCGACGAGATTCTCAATATCGTGCTGTTCCTGTTGATTGGGCTCGAAGTGTTGGTGCTGCGCCCCGATCAGGCCGTGATGCCGATCGCCTTCCTGGCTATCCCCATCGTTCTGGTGGCGCGGTTGCTTTCAGTGACGGTTCCCGTCACCGCGCTGAGCGTCCGAGTGTCGTTCATCAAGGGAACGATTCCGGTGCTGACCTGGGGTGGCGTGCGCGGCGGGATTTCAATCGCGCTGGTGCTATCGGTCCCGGAATTCTCTCAGAAACCGCTCATCCTGGCGGCGACATATGCGGTCGTTATCTTTTCGATCGTGGTGCAGGGGCTGACGCTTGCCCCGCTGGTGCGCAAGGCCGTGACGACAATAAAGTGAAAGAACAAAATTCGCGGCTGAAGCGCGACAAGCATGACCCAAGGCCATCATATGATTGCAATTTTAGATCAGAAAATGTGCGATGTGTCTCACAGGCCTTTTCCTGCGTCAGGAATTTGCTAACCTTCAGTCGTGTCACTCTCGTAGAGTCATTCACTTATAATTGCCGCATCATTAAAGTAATTCAAAGGAGGGTCAAATGGCGCCCGTCCCGCCCATAAAATGGCAAACCCCAGGCAAAAGCGGCGATTGGAACACTGGTTCCAATTGGAGCGGCGGCAACGTTCCGGGGTCGGGCGACAACGTTACGCTAGACGGAGGCAGAAATGTTGCTGGCTATATAGTCACTTTGTCCGGAAATGCGGCAAGCATCAATTCT
>CAYRNB010000172.1:1545-3099 GCA_964425315.1 uncultured Rhodoblastus sp. | reverse complement strand
GATTGTCCTGGAATTCATACCACATCACATTGATGACGCCGATCGCCGCCGCCGCCGTGACTCCAAGTATCCAAGCGAAATACCACATGGCGCAACCACCTTCTCAATAGGCGGAATGAGACCGGGCCTCGATCTCTTCGGCGGTGACCTTCCCCCACATGCTGGCGTAACACCAGATCGTATAGGCCAGCACGATCGGCAGGAAGATCACTACGGCGGCCAACATGACTGTCAGCGTCAGTTGACTGGACGTGGCGTCCCAGATCGTCAGGCTCGACGACGGGTCGATGCTCGACGGCATGATGAAGGGAAACATGGAAAGTCCAGCGCTGCCGATAATCCCGACCAGGGACAGCGCGCTGGTCACGAAGGCGAAGCCCGGCCGGCGCGCCCTGGCGAGCAGGGCGGTGACAAGCGGGCCCATGAGGCCGAGCGCGGGGACGATCATCGCGATCTTCATCTGGGCGTAGATGCCGAACCAGGCGTGGGCGTCGCGCACGACCACTTTCGCCAAAGGATTGGGCACGGCGTCAGGGCCCGGCGCGCGCAGGATGCGATAGCCGTCGACGCCGAACCAAAGCCATAGACCGGCGAGGGCGAAGGCGATGGCGAGGATCGGCGAGAGCGCCATGACCAGCGAGCGCGCCCGCTCGGAGACCGCGCCGCTGGCGCGCAATTGCAGCCAGACGCCGCCATGGGCGGAGAGCATCAGCAGGCTGATGATTCCTGCGAGCAGGGCGAAGGGATTGAGCAGCGGCAGAAACGCGCCGAGAAGCGAGCCTTCATAATGGACGCGCAAAAGCGAGTCGAAGCGGAAAGGCACGCCTTGCAGAAGATTGCCGAAGGCCACGCCGAAGATCAGCGCCGGAACGGCGCCGCCGGCGAACAGGCCCCAGTCCCAGGTTTTGCGCCACGCCGGATTTTCAAGTTTCGAGCGGTAATCGAACCCGACCGGCCGGAAGAACAGGGCGAAGAGCGTCAGCATCATCGCCATGTAGAAACCGGAAAAGGCTGCGGCGTAGACATAGGGCCAGGCGGCGAAGAGCGCGCCGCCCGCGGTGATCAGCCACACCTGATTGCCGTCCCAATGCGGGCCCACGGTATTGATGGCGATGCGCCGCTCGGTGTCGTTTTTCGCGACAAAGGGCAGGAGGCTGCCGACGCCCATGTCCATGCCGTCGGTAATGGCGAAGCCGATCAGCAGCGCGCCGACCAGGATCCACCAGGCGAATTTCAACGTCGCGTAATCAAGCATGGCGCAACCTCATTCAGCCGGCAGCGGGCGCGATGCGGCGTCCTGCTCCAGATCGTAACGTCCGGTTCCGAGCGAACTCGGGCCAAGCCGCACATATTTGACCATCAGGAACATTTCGATCGCCAGCAGGAGCGTATAGAAGAAAAGAAAGCCGCTGACCGAGAAGACGAGATCCCCTGTCGTGAGGCTCGATGCCGCCAGAAAAGTCGGCAGCACTTCGCCGATCGCCCAAGGCTGGCGGCCATACTCGGCGACGAACCATCCGAGCTCAGCCGCGATCCACGGCGCAGGAATGGCGA
>CAYRNB010000172.1:0-1445 GCA_964425315.1 uncultured Rhodoblastus sp. | reverse complement strand
TCGATGGCGGCGAGCTTCACCTTCTGCACGTCGCCGAGTTCATAGCCGCTGGCGTCGCCAAGCACGAGGACCGAGAGGGCCGAGGCGAGGCCGAAACCGACCGCGACGGCGAAGGAGCGCCGCGCAAACGGCAGGTCGCGGCCCTTGAGGAGATACCAGGACGAAATGCCGAGCACGAACATCGACGCCGTGACATAGCCGGCGGAAATCGTGTGTACGAATTTCACCTGCGCGACCGGATTGAAGAACACGTCGGCAAAACTGGTCAATTCCATGCGCATCGTTTCGGGCGAAAACACCGCGCCGGTCGGATGCTGCATCCAGGCGTTGGCGATGAGAATCCACAGCGCCGAAAGGTTGGAGCCGAGGGCGACGAAGAACGTCACCGCGAGATGTTTGCGCGGCGACAGCTTGTCCCAGCCGAGGAAAAACAGGCCGACGAAAGTCGATTCGAGAAAGAAGGCCATCAAGCCTTCGATCGCCAGAGGCGCGCCAAAGACGTCGCCGACATATTGCGAATAATAGGACCAGTTCGTTCCGAACTGGAACTCCATGGTCAGTCCAGTGGCGACGCCGAGGGCGAAATTGATGCCGAACAGCTTGCCCCAGAACTTCGTCATGTCCCGGTAGACTTCCTTGCCCGTCATGACGAAGACCGTCTCCATGATGACGAGGAGCCAGGACAGGCCGAGCGTCAGCGGGACGAACAGGAAGTGGAAGAGGGCGGTGCCGGCGAACTGCAACCGCGACAGGTCGATGAATGTCGGGTCGATCATGGCGTAAACCCTTTCGAGTGGGCGTGTTCCACGGCCGCCAGAGCGACGCTAACAAAACGTATATACAAAATATATGAATACGTATTGAGTATTTATCGGTCGGTTTGGCTTTTATCGCGACAAAATGACGCGGATAAGGCGTCGATCCATATGGAAACTTGCGTGGCTTGAGCGCCAAAATGACGGGACCGGGCGCCGCCAGATATCCGGATTACAGAAGGGCGGTTCGGTTGACGGCGGACTTCGCGCCGAGGGCCGTCGAGACGCCGATTCCGATGATCATATCCTGCTTGCCGTCGAGCGCCTGCAAAAATCCGCCGTCACGTCCTTGCAAGGCGCTCAATTGAAGCTCCCTCCAGATTGCATTTTCATGGGCGAGTTGAAGGGCAATACCATTCATCTTCCTTTCCGCTTACACTAAGCGCGACATACCGGCGGGATTTAAATCTGTTCCGTATCCAAACTGCGTGAAAACGGTCAGCAACATGGACGAACGATTTTCCGACGGTTTCGGCGCAGCGTCCATTTTTTCCGGTCGACCACGCCACTGAATGGACATTTTAAATTGAGCCTTTCCGTCGGGCTTTTGGCTGATTCACAATGACGTGTTGACGGTCAACAAGCCGAAGCCGACCCTGAGAGGGTGGTCACTGCTGAGCCGCGAATGGC
>CAYRNB010000171.1:1425-3100 GCA_964425315.1 uncultured Rhodoblastus sp. | reverse complement strand
TCCTTCCAATGGACCGCCTGCCGTCGAATGTCGTACGGATCGTCTGCACCGGTTTGTGTAATCCGGTAATGCCGCTGATCCGGTACAACATCGGTGACCTCGCGACCCTGTCCGACATGCCCTGCACCTGTGGTCGGGACGCCCCGATCGTGGAGCGTATCGATGGTCGAATTGAATCCTACATCATCACACCGGACGGGCGCCAACTCGGTCGCCTGGATTTCCTGTTCAAAAAAAGCGCGCACATCAATGAGGCCCAACTGATTCAGGATGCCCTGGACCACATGTGGGTCAAAGTGGTACGTACGAAGGAATACACGAGATCGGACGAAGAACACTTACTGAAGGATATGCGGGCGTACCTCGGTAACGAGATCAGAATCGATGTCGATTATGTGGACGAAATCCCGCGGGAGGCAAATGGAAAGTTCCGCCAGATCGTATCTAAGGTATTCCACGACAAGTATGCCCAATTGGGGGCCACCACCGAAGTGGCATCAGGGTAAGATGAAGCGCCGAGTCATCGGATCCGTGCGCTCGAGGTGGGAACGATGAAACAGGTGTTGCAGCATCTTCGTACCGGCGACATCGGTGTCGCTGGGCCAACTGCGTGTACTTGCGGACGGCATTATCGCCTTCTGGCGACCGTTGAAGGACGCCAGCAAGAGTATATCATCACGGCAGATGGCCGGGCGATAGCTTTGACAGGTTTGGTGTTCGGCCGACATTGGCGCGCATTTGCGAAGATCCGTCAATTGCAGTTGGTCCAGAGGGAGCCCGGAAGTGTCCTTCTGCGCATCGCCAAGGATCCGACATTTGCCAAAGAGGACGAACGGGAGATCCTGGAGAAGATAAACGGAGCCCTCGGTTCTGGATTGCACGTGGTTTTGGACTACGTCGAGCGCATCCCTCTGACACCCAGGGCAAGCATCTGTTCGTCAAGCAGTCTCTGCCTATACCCTCCGCCTGGACCGGTGAAGTCCGGTAGTCCCAGCTTCTCAAGAGGCCCCCATCTCGTTCTCGTCTTCTCGGTATCAAGACATACGAGCTACGGCAGCTCCTGGATCACATGCGCACCACGGACGTACGCGACGAAATGCTTTGCCCAGTGAGGTGTTCCTCGATAGAACGGCGCCGGATACAACTTCACGACTTTGGCAGCATTCCACGGCGCGAAGCGCTGCGGCCGGGCCCCGAACCACGGATGGTTCAACTCCGCCCCCAGCTTCCACGAATAGACCAGGTCGTAGTCCCAGTCAAACGTCCATTCGTGGAGCCGGTCGACCTTGCGCCGGTAGCCGGCCGCCAGAGCGACGGTGGGCACGACGACATCGCAACCGTGTGCCTTGGCCAGTTCGTATGTGCGACGGAAGGTCTCGCGCATGTAGCCGATCTCCGGTACCCGGTACAGCGCACACGAGTACACGTCGCCCTTTTCCTGAAGCGTATAGTAACCATGTTGGCCCCACCCGTTGCCGTAGGCGACCCGATGAATGCCGCGACCGAAGTAGATAATCAGGGCGTCCGGAAACAACTCGCGTCCGATGTCATAGACCAGATTGTGTTTCTTGGTGATGGCGTCGTTCCATGCTGTGTTGCCCGGCTGAACGTGAAAACGCTCGGAATCCAACAACAGCGCGGAGACGCCGATGTCAGTGTCGTGTCGCACGTTCGC
>CAYRNB010000171.1:0-1415 GCA_964425315.1 uncultured Rhodoblastus sp. | reverse complement strand
CATCGCCTGTTTGCGATCCGAGTTTTCGTTGTAGGAATCGATCCAGCTCCGCAGTGTGTGACGGCCCGAAATCGGTCGGCGGAAGGTCCTTGTCGAATACACGGTGCCAAGGTGAATAGTTGATCCCCAATGTCGCCGGGATCGACGGGCGAGTACGATTGACCTGCTTGCAGACGAGCACGGCCGCTTCGATCTGCGGCCCCGTCACCCAATCGTTGACACAGACCGCATGGCTGATCCGGACGTATTCAACGTACCGCGGGTCGTTGGGATTGTCCAGCAATTCCGGCGGCAGTGGCCAGGAATAGTGAATTTTGGGCAAGGGGTCGAGCGCCCGGAGCCACGCTACGACCTGATCGTGGCTGGGAACCGGTTGGGTTGTGGGCGCCTGCCCCGCAGCAAGGCTGGTAACCATCGCCATCATCGCGAAGCCGAATCTCATCGTGTCAGTCTCCACCTTGCTGGACAGTGCGCCCGGCCAAGCCCGATAAGCAGGCGAGCCAACCTTCCCAGGCGCGACGTTGCGACCTCAAGGGTTTTTGTTTCGCAGAATCATCGATCCGGTCGAACCCCATGCCGGAATACAGGCACCGTCACCCAACTTGCCGAAGATAAAACTGGGGCGAAGGCGTTACGAACTCGGTGATCGCCGCCTTGCAAGCGCGCCGGGACGGACGACTCCGGCGGTTGGCGGAACGAAAGTCGTTGTGACGGTCGTTTCATGGCGCCTGGGGGGCTTCGCAACCGGCCCCGAGTCAAATACCCTACATTGAACGACCGCAGCTTGGCAACGCCAGAGTCGTACTATATCCTGGCGTCCCAAAGTTTGTCCAGGCCCCGGCCTGCGACGGTCCACCGCCAAGGAGAACCGGCTGTGAAACAGGTCCTACAGAACCTCAAGACTGGAGTGATCGAAGTTGCTGATGTCCCATGCGCGACAGTACGTCCGGGGCATCTGCTGATTCAGACGCGGGCCAGTCTGATATCGGCCGGGACCGAGCGCAGCTTCGTCGAGTTCGGCAAGGCCAGCTTGTTGGCCAAGGCCCGGTCCAAGCCGGACAAAGTCAAGCAGGTTCTGGACAAGATCAAGGCCGACGGCCTGCTACCCACGCTGGAGACCGTCTTCGCTCGGTTGGACGAACCTTTCCCACTGGGATACTGCAACGCCGGTGTGGTGGTCGAGGTCGGCGCCGGTGTAGGGGCTTTCGAAACCGGTGATCGGGTGATCAGCAACGGTGCGCATGCGGAAATGGTCTGCGTGCCCCGCAACCTGTGCGCTAAGGTACCCGAGGGCGTGAGCGACGAGGAGGCGGCCTTCACTGTGCTGGGCGCAATCGGACTGCAGGGTGTTCGCCTGATCGCGCCGACCCTCGGCGAGACCGTGGTCGTGACCGGCCTTGGGCTGATCGGTCTGA
>CAYRNB010000170.1:0-3102 GCA_964425315.1 uncultured Rhodoblastus sp. | reverse complement strand
GACGTCCATATTGAGCTGATGGCCGACGTCCACCAGGCCCGCCGGGTTGTTGGCGTTGGTCAGGGCTTCGGTCGGATCGGCCATGCCGGCGCCGGCGAGCGCCTGGTCGCGGGCGCTGGCGCCTTCGACGAAATAGCCTTCCGTCGCCTGGGCCACGGTCGTCGCCGCGGCGCTCAACGCCAATGCGCAGACCCCCGCGCGCAAGAAGTTTTTGAAAATCGAAGCCATGTTTCTCCCCTTCGACAAGTCCCGGTCAGCGCATTCGCGCTCATCCACATAATTCTTTCACTTGCGAAGCATGATCACATAACAATATGAGAAATCGTAGAGGGGAAGGCGGCTGGCTGTTGCGATTTTCGCCCAGTGCGTCTTTACGGCAACAGTACGACGATTCCCCGCGCATATACTTCCGTGCGGCGGCTTTTGGCGATTCGCCAAAAGCGTCGCCACGCCCGATCTGGACTTTTCCTTTGATAAAAAAAGAAAAAAAGAAGCCCTGCCGCCGGATGATCGAGCTCGGGCCGAAGGATGGCGACCGCTATGCGGAGCATTTGGAGCGTCTCGACCCTGAAGCGAAGCGCTTTCGTTTTTTCAAGACGCCGGAAGATTTTCTCCTGGCGCTGCACGCCGGCGCGGCCGTCTCCGACGGGCGATTGGTGCTTGCGTGCGAATCACAAGGGGTCATTCGCGGCGTGGCCGAACTTATGCCGGGGGCCGAAAATCCGCATTGCGGCGAACTGGCCTTTTCCGTCGAACGCGAATGGCGCCGGCGCGGCCTCGGCTGCGCCCTGATGAAGGCCCTGATCGCCGCCGCCAAGGAAAAGGAGTTCACCTGCGTCGAATTGGAGATCCTGCCCGACAATAAGCCCATGCGTAGGCTGGCGCGGCGTTTCACCAGCGATCTGCGGGTTCGAAACGGCAATGTGATCGCCGTCGTCGCGCTGTGAGCGATCCGAGCGCCCCGGCGCCGGAGGCATAGTTTGGACTTAGTCAAATATGTTCATATTCAATTGTGCAAAAATAACCCTTTACGGCTCCATCAATTGACTATATTTATCAACTATCTACCACGCAGTTGCGAAAAGGGCCCCCTAATGTCCCTGCTGCCTCCTAACAACCTCGCCGTTGGCGAGGACCTCGGCATGATGGCGGACAACGCGCAGGACGCCAGCGACTTTCTCAAGGCGCTGGCGCATGAATCGCGTCTTTTGATCCTGTGCATTCTGGCCGAGGGCGAAAAATCGGTCGGCGATCTCGAAGCGCTCTTGTCGCAGAGGCAGTCGACGGTATCGCAGCAATTGGCGCGCCTGCGCTTCGACGGTCTGGTCTCGACCCGCCGCGAGGGGAAGTCCATTTATTACAGCCTGGCGAATGACGAAGTTCGCACGATTCTGCGCGCCGTCTATTCGGTTTTCTGCCACAGGCCCAAAGGCGAGCCGATCCTGCGCGGCAGGGCCGTTCGGCGCGAGGCGCCGCAAAAGACGTCAAAAGCGCGATAACCTCATGAGGAAGTCATCGCGCTTTCTGTTGGCGAAAGCCTTGCGGCGTCAGGCGACGTGCTTGATCACGAAACGATAGACGCCGCCGTCATTGCTGGATTCGACCAGTTCATTGCCGGTCGTGCGGCAGAAGGCCGCGAAATCGGCGACCGAACCGGGATCGGTGGCGAGCACTTCCAGCGTTCCGCCGGAGGGAACCTCTTTCAGAGTCTTTTTCGCGCGCAAAATGGGCAGCGGGCAATTCAAGCCTTTGGCGTCGAGCGTCTTGTCAGCCATAACGTCGTTTCCTCTTCAGTCTATCGAGTTTCTTGTTGGTCCATCAGATGAACAGGTTGATGTCGGATTTGAGCGCGTTTTCCATATAGGTCGCGGCGCCGCCGATCTCGATGCCGTCGATCAGGTCCGATTTCTTGTATTCGAACAGGTCAAGGGTCATCTGGCAGGCGATCATGCGGACGTCCGATTCGATCGCCGCCGTGCGCAGCTCTTCGATCGAGGCGACGCCTTTTTTCTTGATCAGGTTCTTCATCATCACGGTGGCGCCGGAGTCCACGCCCGGGAGCATGTTGACGATATTGGGCATGGCCATATGCATGCCCATGAGCGGCATTTTCATCGCCGCATTGCCGAGCGCCGTCACCTGCAGGTCGAGCTTCTTCTTCAGAATTTCGAGGCCGTAGAAGGTGAAGAACAAGGTGACGTCGACGCCCATGGCGGCGGCGGTCGTCCCCAGGATCAAAGGCGGATAGGCCCAGTCCAGCGAGCCTTTGGTCACGATGATGGACATGGATTTGGCGTTGCCGCCGGATTGTGCTTGTGCTGCATCGGTCATAGACAGTTCCCCAAACGCGGCCAGGCAGGCCGCAAGATTGAACGACGGAACGCCGACCGAACGCGTTGCGGCCGCGCGCGGCCGACGCCCGCGTTCAGTCGGTCGTCACTTTCTTGAGCTTGCCAATGCCCAACATATTGAGCGCCGCCGTTTCGTAGAACGGCTCGCTCTCTCCTTTACGCATCTTGCGGATGAAATATTTCTCGAAGCCGATTTTCGCCGCATGCACCCACTTGCCGTGCGAGGACCAGTTGACATTGCGCGGCGGGATCTGCGGCTGGGCCACGAAAGCGATGCCGTTGTCGCCGAAATCGGCGAGGCAGACCGCGTTCCATGTGCCCTGATATTTCGGCTCGCCGCCCCGCAGGAGCGCGCCGATGTTCTTGGCCGTGGCCGTGACCATGGACTCGATCATGAAGCCCGTCTTCGGCACGCCGCAAGGCACGGGCGTCGGCCCCATGGGGGGGATGGCGATGCATACGCCGACCGAGAACACGTTCTTGAACTTTGGGTTGCGCTGGTGCTTGTCGACGATGACGAAGCCGCGCGGATTGACCAGGCCGTCAATGCCCATCAGCGGCTTGATGCCGCGAAAGGCCGGCAGCATCATGGAATAGCTGAAGGGCATTTCCTTGGTCGCCTTGACCGAGCCGTCGTCGGCGATTTCCTCGACCGTCATCTTGCCGGGTTCGACCTTCTTGACCTTGCAGCTGGTCATCCACTTGATGTGGTGCTCGCGCATTTCGCTTTCGAGCAGGCCCTTGGTGTCGC
>CAYRNB010000169.1:0-3110 GCA_964425315.1 uncultured Rhodoblastus sp. | reverse complement strand
TACCGGATCGGGCCGCGCGTCCTTTTCGATTCCGCCAGCCTTGCCCTGCCGGAGCGCGCCAAGGTCGGGTTCGTCGGGCGCAATGGGGCGGGCAAAACCACGCTTTTCCGGCTGATCGCCAGCGAGATTTCTCCCGAAAGCGGGTCATTCAACCTGCCGCGCGGGGCGCGGTTGGGCCGGGTCGAGCAGGAGGCGCCGGGGGGCGAGGAAAAACTCGTCGATTTCGTCCTCGCCGCCGATATCGAGCGCGCTTCCCTGCTGGAAGAGGCCGAGACGGCCAGCGATCCCCATCGCATCGCCGAAATCCACACCCGCCTTGCCGATATCGACGCCCATGCGGCCCCCGCCCGCGCGGCGGAAATCCTCGCCGGCCTCGGCTTCGACGAAGAGGCGCAGAACCGGGCGCTTAAAGAGTTTTCCGGCGGCTGGCGGATGCGGGTGGCGCTCGCCGCCGTGCTTTTCGCCCGGCCCGACCTGCTGCTCCTCGACGAGCCGACCAATTATCTCGATCTCGAAGGCGCGCTCTGGCTCATCGAATATCTGCGGACCTATCCCGCGACGATCATCGTCATCAGCCACGACCGCGACCTGTTCAACGACGTCTGCGACCATATCGTCCATCTCGACCGGACAAAACTTCAGCTTTACCGCGGCAATTACGATTCCTTCGCCCGCCAGCGCGCCGAGGCCCAGGCCCTGCAGGCCAAATTCCTCAAAAAGCAGGAGGAAAGGCGCGCGCATCTGCAAAGTTTCGTCGATCGCTTCCGCGCCAAGGCGACCAAGGCGCGCCAGGCGCAATCGCGCCTCAAAATGCTGGAGAAGATGGAGCCGCTCGCCGCAGCGGTGGACGACGAAGTCCTGCCCATCGCCCTACCCTCGCCCGAAAAGCCGCTGGCGCCGCCGATCGTCGCCATGGAAGGCGTTTCCGTCGGCTATGGCGACAGCCCGGTGCTGACCAAGCTCAGCCTTACCCTGTCGAACGACGACCGCATCGGCCTTTTAGGCGCCAATGGCAACGGCAAATCGACCTTCGCCAAGCTGCTCGCCGGCCGCCTCGAACCCATGTCGGGCGCCTTGCGCAAAGCGGCGAAAATGGAGGTCGGCTTTTTCGCCCAGCACCAGTTGGACGAACTCAATCCCGACGACACGCCATATCTTGCCGTGCAAAGGCTTATGCGCGAGGCGCCGGAAGCGAAAATCCGCGCCCGCGCGGCGCAGATCGGCTTTCCCAATGTGAAGGCCGACACGAAAATCTCCAATCTTTCCGGCGGCGAAAAGGCGCGGCTGCTCATGGGCCTCGCGACTTTCAACGGCCCGCATCTGATCATTCTCGACGAACCGACCAACCATCTCGACATCGACAGCCGCGCCGCGCTCATCGAGGCGATCAACGATTACGAGGGCGCGGTCATCCTGGTTTCGCACGACCAATATCTTTTGGAAGCCTGCGCCGACCGCCTGTGGCTCGTCGCCGACGGCGGGGTGAAGCCGTTCGACGGCGATATGGCCGATTACCGCCGGCTGGTGCTCGATCGCGCCCGCGCGGCGCAAAGAAACGGGCGCGAGCGGCCGGCCAACAGCCAGGCCGAGGCGCGGCGCGACGCGGCGAAAGCGCGCAGGGACGCGGCGCCGCTCGCCAGAAAGGTCAGGGCGGCGGAAGAGAAAATGACCAGATTTTCCGATCTCATCGCCCGCGTCGATCTGACGCTCGCCGATCCGCGCACATTCGAACGCAATCCGCTGGAGGCGACGAAACTTTCGCAGCAGCGCGCCGAACTTGCGCGCGCGCTTCAGGCGGCCGAAGAAGAATGGCTGGAGCTTTCCGCCGAATTTGAGTCTCTGGCCGCCGGCTGAGCCTGGCCGCGCCGAACCGGAAAATATGTTTGGAAGGACCTATGGATCGTTTCTTGAAACCCGGCCCGCTGCTCGTTTTGGCGGCCCTTTGCTTCATCCCAGTGTCGATTCACTATTTCGACCGGCCCATCGCAATTTACATGCATGCCCACGCCTATGGGTGGCGCCCGATCTTCCTGAAGCTTGGTCATGTGGCCCAGCTGCTCGAGATCCTGGCGGCCATCGCGCTTCTTTGGTCGGCGATCAAATTCCTACGCGGGCGCCTTAGCGGCTTCGATCAGATTTTTCTGCGCGCCGGCCTCGCGCTTTTCGTCGGCATCGGCGTCAAGGATTTCGCCAAGATCGTCTTCGGCCGCACCTGGCCGGAAACATGGATCTGCAACAATCCCTCGTTCATCGAAGGCCACGTTTTCCGCTTTTTTCCGTTTCACGGCGGCCCGGGCTTCGGCTCTTTTCCCTCCGGCCACGAAACGCTCGTCTGTTCGCTGGCCGGCGCGCTCTGGGTGCTCGCGCCGCGCTTTCGCCCGCTCTATGTGCTGGCCGCCGTGCTCACCGGCGCCTTCCTGCTTGTCGCCGATTTCCACTGGCTGAGCGACATTGTCGCCGGCGCCCTGCTCGGCTGGCTGATCGGCGTTTTCATCGCCAAGCTCGATCTGCCGCGCGCCGACGCGCCGCGCGGAGCGAATGCCCGGCGCAGCCAGGAAGCGTGATCTTTCTCATATCCCGTTCGCGGCCGCCTGAGCGTTCTGCGACTCCAACCAATCGCAGAACGCGTCAGACTCACGCGCTGCTTTTCACGTGCGGCTCGACGCGCGCCTTGCAGAGCGAGCACAGCATCGCGACTGCAAAATGGATGGCGCGTTGGGTTTCCGGCTGCTTCATTATATGAAACAGGCCCATCAGGCCCCCGATGCCGCCCTTGGGAGCAGGCGCGGCGGCGACTTCCTTGGCGGCGAAGTCGACCGCGTTCAGGAAATCGGGCGCAAGGCCCGATCGCTCGACATGCGCAGCAAGCTTCACCAATTGGTCGCCGAGGCCCGTGCGCGTCATGGTCTCGACTATCGACAGGCCGTGGCTGGCGACGCCCGCCAGGCGCACGATCATGTCGTCGGTCATCGAGTCCTGGGCGGCGCCGATGAGCCGCACGAGATCGACGACGCGATCGAGATCGCCATTGTCGACCAGCCTGCCAATCGCCGGAATGGCCTTGACGACGCCGGCGCGCGTGGCCTGATCGACAAGGTCCATGCCGTCGC
>CAYRNB010000168.1:1251-3111 GCA_964425315.1 uncultured Rhodoblastus sp. | reverse complement strand
CCTCTTGCCGCCCTTCAGCCTATGACCGGAATCCGCCCAATCCTTGCCCTTGCCGACAACGCTCCCGGCCTTCCGCTCTCCGCCGTTGTGCGCCACTCGCCATCGGTACCAAGTGTCATGTGTGGACGGCTCCTATGCATGAGGCTCTGAGCCGGTCACCCGGCTTAACCCTCGCACCGTTCCATATCGGATGACGGGCCGCCTTCAGCGAAAGCAATCTTACGGACTAGCGCCTCTGCCCGCGATCCGAAGGCGCAAGGCGAGACCGCACAGCATTGCCTCAGCCCGATCGTCGGCCCGATCCGCTTCATTCGAGGATGACCTCGTGTGGCATATAAGCGCCAATAAGGGCCAGCCATCGAGAGAAAACATCCCGACAATAATCTCCCCTCCTTGACGATCAGGCCGCTCCTGCGTTCGCCTATCCAATCCAGAAGCGGGAAGACGAGAACATTATCTCCGCCGCCAGCATCTGCTTCGCCCCCGGTTGCCGGGCGCAGCTGATTTTTCGGACCATTCGGAAATGGTGACCCGATTTTCGCTGCTCATCGGCTGAAATTGGCGGCGATTTTTCTGACGGACCCTTCATCCGGTGTCGCTGCAAGAATTTGCAGTTAATTGCAAAATGTTCGTCTGCAGATATTTCGCTGGCAAGACTGCGGCGCGCCTGCCTATCATTTGCAAGCCAGGATCATTCGATTGGTTCCCTTTCGCGACCAAGTCGTTACGTCGACATTGCGCAGCGCTATGGACCGAATTCTGCTCCGCGAGAATTTTGCCGAGGCGCCGTTCCGCTCTGAGGCGAATGTCAGGCTAACGCTCTACGCCGATCAGGCCGGCGTCGTGCAAGCGCGCTATGAAAGCCTTGGCTTTCTCGTTGGTGTCCGCCACGTAAACGTCGAAGGCTTCCAATTTCACGCCCCGGAATGCCTTAAACGCCTTATCCGTTACCGGCCTGAAAACCGCGCCTTGCGATAAGAATTTGACCGTAAAATCCGCGGCTTGAAATTCGTTCAACGTCATTTCACTTCTCCCCCCTAGCGTATCTCCCAGCTTTTCAAGCATTTATTGTTATCGTGTCTGAATAATTACGCGCCTATAATTACATAGATCGTTACGAGATTTATATTATCGCGGCCACATGACAGCCCATTAACGTAATTTGCCCGAAAATAATCATCAGCGGCGCAATAAAAGCTCGAAGCTGTTGCAGGCGCCGCCACCCCCCTTAGCCCGCAGCGCGTTCACGAAATCGTGATTGCATAATTTGCACTAAACCAACGACGTCGGGAAGCCCATGATTTAAGCAAAAAAGAACTGATCGCACCGCTTCGTTTTCGCTCAATCTCGTAAGCGTCTCTTTAGTGATCATTAACCATTTGGTCATTCCCATAGTCACTTCGACAGCCGGGCGCTTGCGAACTGGGGGCGAAACATATGTCGCTGGTCTACGTCATCGAAGACGACCGCACCATGCGCAACGCCGTTGCGATGCTTCTTGAGGCGGAAGGCTTCGCCGTAAAGACCTTCGCCTCCGCGCGCGATTTCATGGCGCGCGTGATCCGCCGCAACGCAGGCTGCATCCTGACCGACATGCGTTTGCGCGACGGCATGACTGGGCTCGACGTCCTGTGGCACGTCTCCGCCTGGGGGCCGCATTGGCCCGTGGTCTTCCTGACGGGACACGGCGACGACACCCTGCGCGAAAAGGCTTTTGCAGGCGGCGCCGTCGAGTTTCTCGAAAAGCCCTGTCCCGCCGAAGTGCTGATCGGCGCCGTCCAAAAGGCCCTCGTCGGCCGCGGCCCAGGCCGCCCCACGGCGATGGCCTGATTCTTCGAGGCAAGGGAATCCGCTCGCCCT
>CAYRNB010000168.1:0-1151 GCA_964425315.1 uncultured Rhodoblastus sp. | reverse complement strand
TCGCCACTGTCGCCGCGCAGCCTGAGATCAATTCGGCTTCATCCCAGGAGGCCGAGGAATACGGAAACGCCCGCCACGGATGCACAGGCGGGCGTTTTTTTCATTTGTTGCCGTGGCTTCATGTCTGATGGAAAGTTACCATCTCCGCATATAGGCGCCAGGTGCGAAGCCGGAAGCGCCCGGCCCGGAGTAAGGGGCGGACATATGCAGCAACATTCGGCGTCCCGGTGCGTAACCGGAGGCTCCCGGATAAGACCCGTAGCGACCGGACGAGCGCATCATATGACCGGGGGCGTATCGAGACGCGCCAGAACCGTGCCAGCCGTGAGCATATGCAGCGCCGCTCGCCAACAAGGCGAACGCGACAACGGCCGTTCCAAGTTTCAGCATTGCTATCCTCCGTCAGCGTGCTTCCACCGTCTCAACAAAAAGCTGCAAATATTGAGGTATCTGTTGGATCGAGGGCGGATGAGAACTAGTCGCGCAGGCTAGGCGGCGGCGGTCACCGCATGGTTATATCTTTTGTTAAATTCATACCGGTCGGCGAGGGCATTAAACTGAGGTTAATTGGCATCCCGCAGATTGAGCCCAATCTGAGACCGTCAAAGCATTTCGGAACGCTGCGTTCCTCAGCTGCGCCCCATTCCCGGCGCCCGATAGCCGCTCCAATCCGGCAGGACAGCATAGTCGCGCGCCCCGCAGGCCGAACATCGGAACCGCCGCGCCCTGGCGATCCTCGGAAACGGCGTTTCGTCCGGCAGGCCGATCGCGTCGAAGGCCGCGGCGCCCGAATGATGGCAGGCGCGGCAAAAGGGGCAGGCGCCGGTTACGCCGCTGGCCTTGACGCTGGCGATGGTTGGGGGCGGTTTTGGAGCGCGATTCGCGCATTGCGACCGATATTGTCCGAAAATTGGCCCCTCATGAATGGGAGACATTAGCAGAACATTCTCTGATTTCATGTCGCGTCCATGTCGCATGGAGCCGCCGCGCCTATTTTGCAATCGTTGGAAATCAAGGGAATTGGCTGCAACACGATGCAACATGAAAAAGCCGCCTTTCGGCGGCTGGTTTTCGATCTAACTTATTGATTTTGAAATGGTAGCGGAGGAGGGACTCGAACCCCCGACACAAGGATTATGATTCCTCTGCTC
>CAYRNB010000167.1:0-3229 GCA_964425315.1 uncultured Rhodoblastus sp. | reverse complement strand
GAGTCCGGCGCCGAAGCCGCCTTGCGCGCCTTTTTCGCCGAAGCGTGAAATCTAGTGGTAAAAATCAGACGCTTGGTACCCCACGGCGATGACCGCGTTCGGCTCGAAGGAGACCATTCCGGCGCTGCCTGCGGTCGCCTCATATCGTGCCCTAAAGGACATATGGCCCAAGGCCGAGAGCGTCGCCTCATCCTCTTAAAGCCGTCGTTGGGCGTTTTTCATTGACATCGGTTGAACCGTAAATGGCGGGGCTCCATTAATCGGAAGGCGCCAAGAGCGGAATTCGGATTCGTAGAAAAGAGCAAAACCCCGTCCTCTCCAAACCAAGCAAATTTAGCCGCAATCGGCTGCTGGAGAATTCTTGGCGGCAGTCGTTTCGCCGTTCAGCTCTAACCGCCCGACTTTCGAATAGGCGTTGCGCGTGAGCGCGTCGGTTATTTGGTCGATGTTACGAATACTGATATCCGCCTGGGTAAATGGAATTGCGATGCCAGCTTTCTCGAAAGCCTCAAAAATTGCGATAGAGAGATCGGTGCGAACTCTTGTTTCCTTGTAAATGTCATCGATATCGACAAAGACATTGAGGACGAAGTCGATGCTCGATCCGCCGAATGACGCGACGTCGACCAGCGGTTCCGGCTTGCTCACGACATCGGGGCACTCCCGCGCAACCTGAAGAAGGACTTCCCTGACCTTGCGCGGGTTACAGTCGTAAGCCGCCCCAATCGAAACTGTCACGCGGCCAATGCGATTGCGCAGCGTCCAGTTCTTCACGTTTTCGGAAATGAAGGAAGAGTTTGGCACAAGAACGTTACAATAGTCGCGCGTTTCGATTTCCGTTGAGCGCACGCTGATCTTGCGGACATAGCCCTCTTCGCCGCCGACGACGACAAGATCGCCGACCCTGACCGGGCGCTCGACCAGCAGGATCAGACCGGAGACGAAGTTATTGACCACGTTTTGCAGGCCGAAGCCAATGCCGATCGAGAAGGCGCCCGCGACGACCGCGAGGCTCGAAAGGCTGAACCCGGCGTAGGATAAAGCCACCAAAGCCGCTATCGAAACGCCGACATAGCCGACGCCGGTTCGAATCGAATGGCGAACGCCGCCGGAGATTCCGGCGGGCTCAAGGACTTGAACGTCGAGCCATCCCTGGAATAGGCGGGCCGCGGCGGAGCCGACGGCGAAGACGATCACCGACGCCAGCAGCGCCCCAAACGTCACTTGCGTATTGCCGATGTGGAAGCCGAAGAAAAGCTGACGATACCATTCCTTGATTTCCGGCCAGGTATAGCCCCATTGCAACATGATGAACGGTACGGCCAAAACCAGAACCGCGAGCTTCAGCGCCGCCTTGACCGGCAGCGCCAGGCGGCTGCGCCGCCTGCTATCAAGCTTCCTGTGCTCCGCGAGCCAGCGCCCCACCGCCGCGTCATCGTCGCCCAGGCTCTGCGCAAAGCCATCGACCCACAAGAGCAGCAGATAGACGACGGCAAGCACCAGGCCCGTCACGATAAGCTGCTTGGCGATAAACCTCGCCAACGCCAGATAGCCGGAAAGCGCGCAAACCACGATTGCGGCGACGAGCGCCCACACCAGCGATCGGATCGCGCGAAAGAGCCACGCCGTCGGCGCCGTCGAACCCGCGCCTTCCAAAGGGGTGCGAAGGACCGCTATGAGGAGCCCGGCCATAACCAGGTTGGAAGGCAAGGCTACGGCGATCGTCAGTGCGACGGGGGCTCGCACGAGAAGCGTCGTCGCATAGAGCCATGTCGCCAGGCTATAAACGAACGCGAGCGCGATCCCCAGGCCGCAGAAGCGAATGGCGACCTGATCGGAAACGGCAATGAGGCGCCAGCGTGGACTCCGAGGCGAAAACACGGTGATCACGAGGACGCCCGCAGTGTAGACGATGACGATCGATTCCGCCGTCAGGTAGAACAGCCAACTGAGGCTGAAAGGCAAAGCCTGTTCGGCGGCGATCATGCCATAAGCAGACATCACCGGAACGGCGACGGGCAATGCGCGAAGCAGGACGACTCCTGCCGCGGATGAGGCGCGTCGCCAGAACGGCGGCTCGCCAGCATCATCCCAGCGCCGCAATCGGCGCATCCCGCGCCGTGAGGCAAAGGACAGGGCGAAGAAGAGCAACAGGGCTTCCAGGCCGATCCGTTCTACGCCCCCGCGGTTTAGGGGGTCGCTCCACCAATTCCCCACGAGATCGCGCACCCGTTGTGCAGTCTGCGGAATGTAGTGCGGAACATTCGCCCACGTTTCATAGGCGTAAATGCCGACGATGGGCCGTAGCAGGAAGGATGTGAACTCCTTTCTTCGAACGTCCTCGATCTTGCTGAGCAGATGATCCATGCCGAGCTCTGCGGAGCTGACAGCCGCCTCGGCCGCGGAAAGTATTTTGGCTTGGTAATCCAGGCGCGCGCGATGAAGAGCGATATTATCAGAGAGCAGCGCCGCCGCGGTCGGGGCCGGCCCCAGCAGATGCAGCTGGTCGTTGGTCGCGTCGAGCTGGACGTGAAGCCGCGCCGCCAGAGAAGCCGCATTCGAGCGGATTTTCCGCAATTTGGCGCGATACTTGTCGAGTTCCGCCCACTTCACGCCGCCTGGGCGGCGGAGATCGGCGTCGAATTGCGTCAATTCGGACTGCCATGCCTTGATGGTGGTCTTGAGATCGAGACCTAACGTCTCGTTCACGCCCTTGACAATCGCCTCGATGTCGGCAGGGCTCAGTGTAGGCGCCGTCTTGGTCGCCGCCGTCTTGGCGCCCGTGGCCGAACCAGCTGGCGACCCTTCAATTTTCGCTGGTCGCGCTGACTGGACGGCTTGTCCCAACGCGCACGAACCGGTCGCGAACGCCACGACGGCGAATGCCGGCAGTATGCGCCAAATCAACGCCCGCTTTATCCCCCGCCAAAAGTTCGCCATGGGCTGTCGCCTCATTTTACTGTCGCAAGCTTGGCCGAGTAGGCGTAGATAGCGGATAGAATAAGGCGCCGCTTAAGAGCCGATCGACCGGCGCGCATGCGGGGCGCCGAGATGGGTTAAACCCACCGAGGCCCCCCGAAAGACCGCGTTCCGCGGCTTTGCCGCCCTAAGGCCTCTGACCGGAAACCGCCCAACTGTTTTCTTGCCGACGACTTCGCGGCGTTGGTCCGCATTCCGCCGTTCTGGGTCATTCATAGCCGGGAACCAAGCGTCAGATTTCGACCACTAG
>CAYRNB010000166.1:0-3235 GCA_964425315.1 uncultured Rhodoblastus sp. | reverse complement strand
CCGTCCGTCCGGCGTTTCGATGAAGCCGCAATCCTCGCCGGCGAGAAACCGCGCGACCCGGCCGTGGGCTTCCGGCTCGTGCTGCTTGACTGCGCCGCGTAGGTCGCGCGAAACGTCCTCGACCTGCCTGATCGCGGCGTCGAAAGCGTCGCGTATGGCGACGAGCGCATGTTCGTGCTCGGGGACGTCGCCATGCGCCTTGCTTACGATGACGTCATTATGGCCGGGCATGGCGAGGCGGATGTCGACCTTGAAGAGATCGCCGTGCTGGCGCCGCATCTGCGGCCCGGCGACGACGACATGGCCGCTGGTGATGCGCCCGCTGAATTTCTCCAGCCGCCGCGCCTGTTTGTCGAGTTCGGCGCGCACGGCCTCCGAGGGTTCGTAATGCTGGAAAGCGATATTGAGCGGAACCTGCATGGCCTGCTCCTTCCGTGTCGATCGGCGGCCGGCTGTGGGAGTCGGCCGGAGCCGGGGCGGTTCGGGCGCTCGGCGCGGAGCGAATCTTTCGTCGCCACATGTTCGGGCCGTCCGCATCGTTTCGCCGTCAGCGTCGATTGGAATTATCGTCCCCGGCGCGCCCGGCCTCATTGACATTTCGCAATCAGCCGCCAGGCGCGTCTCAATCGACGAGGACGGCCCCCGCGCGCCGGATTTTTTCCAGCGCCTCGGCGCCGCCCTCAGGCGTCAGGGGCGCGATGGCGCGCGTCACGACAAAGGTGGGGAAGCCGGCGGCGATGCTGTCGAGCGCCGTCGTGGTCACGCAGATTTCGAGCGTCAGGCCGCAGAGCCAGACGCGTTTGATTCCGCGGCGGCGCAATTCCTCCGCAAGCCCGGTGCGGTTGAAGGCCGAATATTGATCGTAATCGGAATGATCGCCCTTGGTGACGACAATGATGTCCGGCGGGAAACGGAGTCCGGCGTGAAATTCAGCGCCTTCTTCGCCCTGCACGCAATGGCGCGGCCAGGGGCCACCCTGTTCGTGAAAACTCATGTGGTCGGGCGTGTGCCAGTCGCGCGAGGCGAAAATCGGCGCGCCGGCGCGCTCGGCTTCCGCGATTAAGGCATTGACGCGTGGAATGATCGCGTCGCCGCCAGCGACCGGCAGGGCGCCGCCGGGACAGAAATCCTTCTGCACATCAACGACAAGCAAGGCGTCGCCTTGGCGAAGGCCGCGATCCGAATCCATGATGCGAGTCCCATGGCGACGCGAGGCGCCGCTGTACTGTGAGGGAAGCGTTAGGTATAACTACGCAATATCCGAGAGGTTCGCCTGGGCCTGTCAGCAGCCGTGGCGAATAAATCGACGCGGCGGCGCATTCAGTGTCGGAACTGGGCCGGCCACAATCCGCGTAAAGGTATCGGCAGCGCGCAGATGATTTTGGAGGTTTCGCCGGGATCGAGCTCCCGCGACAGCAGATAGAAGACGATTTTGGTCACGGTCGCGGCGTCGAGCGGAAATTGCGGCGGCAGGTGGCCCTCCACCTGGGCGGCGAAATCTTCCGGATTCCTTTGGCGCACCGGCCTTTCGGCGATGCGCCAGCCTTCGAAATAAATGCCGCGCACCACGATCGGCAGTTGCGCGCCGAGGTGCACGGCCTGTTCGGTCGTCAGCCGGTCGCGCAGCACGTGGAGAACGGCCCGCAACGCATTATAGGCGTGCTGGCGGTCGCCCAATTCTCCTTCTTCGGCCAGCGTTTTTAGCCAGATATTGGTTTGCTGGATGCTGTGCTCCAGCGCGGCAACATGGGTGTCGCTCATGGCTGGTCGTCCCGACGCCAATTTTCATCAAACGCAAGCTAGTCCCGTTCTGCGCCGCGCATATTGATCTTTCGCAAAAGCGCACCCGTTCCTTCGTCGGATATAGAGACAGGGCGCGGGCGAAACATGAGTAGTTTCCGCATCTATGCTCCCGATCCCGGTTCAGACTAGCATTTAAAAAGTGCTTATTCTTTCCGGGAGCCGAGAATGTCCGAGGGCTGCGCGGCGCGAGTTGAACGCTTGGACTGTCCCGACGGCGAAATGACCAGGGATGCGGCGCCGACGACTTGCAGCGCCTGTCCATCCCGCGTCATTGGCCTTTGTCGCGATATTCAGCCAGCGCAACTCGAACGTCTGTCGCGCCTCTCGTCCCGCGTGAGCGTGCCGGCGGGGCACGAGGTCCTTCGCCAGGGCGAGACTTGCCGGGACGTGCTGGTGGTCGTCGCCGGCGGCCTGATGCTGTCGCGGGTCACCGCCGACGGACGCCGTTACGTCGATGGTTTCGCCTGGGCTGGCGACGTGGTCGGACTTGCGGCGAACGAGCAGAGCTCGTCCAGCGCCTTCGCCCTCGCGCCGACGGAGCTTTGCCGATTCCGCCGTTCAACCGTCGACGCTTTGGCGGCGACCCAGCCGGTTCTGGCGCGAAACCTGGTCAAGCGCCTGCGGGAAGAGCTGGCCCTCGCCCAGGATCTCGCTGCGCTTCTCGGCGGCGGCGCCGCGGAAAGGGTCGCCGGCTTCCTCCTGCGCCAACAAAGATCGCAGGCGCGGCTGGGCAAGAAAATTTCTCGGCGCGTCGACCTGCCTATGCGGCGTCTCGATGTCGCGGCGCATCTCAGCCTGTCGGTTGAGACGGTTTCGCGCATTTTCTCCGAACTCGCGCGCCGGAAGGTCATCATGGTCATCCCCGACGGCGTGCGCGTCCTGGCGCAGGATGCTTTGGCGGAGATCGCCGGCGAAGCGACGCGCAGATCGGATTGGGCGCCAGATAAGTTGCCGCCGCGGCCATGCGACGCTTCGCGCGCGCCGGTCCTGATGCGCTCTTGACCTTGCCCCTTCGCGATCCTGCGGGTTCCCGACTTTGCGGCGGAATTGCGTCCCGCCGGCGCCTCGGACAGGGAAAATGATCAGTATTTTCCGACTCTTCCGCCGCGCTCAGGCCCGGCGTTAACGTCCAGCGTGGACCGGCGAACGAACCCTCGGCCGGCGTCGCTGCGGAGATTTCAAATAGGCTTGTCGTCTCAGACGTCGCGCGCGACGAGGTTTCGCGCGGTCTGTGTCGCGCGCGACCGTCGACGGCGCGCGCGGCGGCGTTCGATCGCGGAATCCGCTCTGCGCCAAATACGGAGTTGCGAATGCGCGGCGGAGGTTTTTATCTCCCGTCCGCGCCGCGTCGCGACCGACGCGCCGGAGGGGGCAAAGCTGGAGCAGAGCCGATGAAAGAACAATCGAGCGTCGCCAGAATATCCCGCCTCGT
>CAYRNB010000165.1:0-3297 GCA_964425315.1 uncultured Rhodoblastus sp. | reverse complement strand
TACTCATTCCAAAACAACCACTTTCCATGGTTTCCTGTAGTAATTGTTTCATCTGGTTCATCTGCTCATTAGAAGCCTTATCACTTTCCATGCCCATGATAGCTCCCCTGATATTTCCCTGACCTATCAACGGAGCAATATTGACTGATTTTTTTAATTTTTCCAAATCAAGAGCAAAATCAGAAAAACGAGACCAATGACTCAATTTGCCTTGAGATGATTCAATCCATCCGGGTTTATACATCTCTTTATTTTTGGGTGTTAAAGGTGCTCCACTTACACCGCAGTTTCCGGTTACCAGAGTCGTAACACCCTGACTGGTAAAATTACGGGCAGCCGGTTCCTGGAATATACTAAAATCACTGTGATATTGATCCTAATAATTCGGGTTAGATCTATGGGAGTACCAATAATTACTATATCACAATCAGTATTCAGACGAGATAGTATTCCGTTTTGTAGATAGCATATGCACTTTTTCTAAATCTTATACTTCATTATACCAAATTCTGTTCTGTATTGGTCCAAATTGAAATAAAGTTTGCTTCTGCTAAATTATTCGTCACCAGAATATTATTAATATCACTATTTGGATAAAGTTAACTAATAGCGCCCTTTAATTTTATAGTCCCATTGGTCTGGCTATATCCTAAACGTAAGGATATCAACTATTCAAGCTCATCCTTATTAGTTAATTCTTTTAAAAGTAAAGGATGAACAGCATTTTCAGAAAGATTATATTTAACTCTGTTCTCCCATGTAGATTGTAACCTTTCCGTCTCAAACTCTTCAATTTTTATATAAAACTTCTCGTTTCTCAAGGGGGGTACAGGAGCAGTTGCTCCTGTACCCCCCTTCTATCACTATCTATTACTTAGCTGTCATACATTTTGCCAGTTCCTTTGCGTAAGTAGCTACATCTTTCTCTACCGTAAGATAATGGCTGCACCGGGCATAGCACTCTGTTATTTTCTCCAAATCACCAGTAAAGTATGCATCTATCAAATTGTCCCATATCTCCCCTTTCACTTTCTTTAATCCATCATTCAATCTTGGTAGTAACTTTTTGGGGTCACCCTTTTGAACATAGAATACGAGCTTCCCAAAAGTGAAGAATGAACCAACCATCTTGACTGGATTATTTCTTGCAAATGCCTCTGCTACTGGAGTATCTTGTACATAAGCATCTAGACGTCCATTAACCAGATCCATGATGCCTAAATCGTTAGTTTCGTATAACTCCAATTTTAGGTCAACTCCCTTCTTAATCAGGTTATCCTGTATCCATGTCATTTGAGCCGCGCCTTTCTGTGTTCCCACTTTATGACCCTGACTAAGAGCAGTAATGATGTTAAGATCGGAATTCTCCTGAACTAACACGCCCTGTCTAGTTTCCCAATAAGAGTCTGAGCAATCAATTACCTTCACTCTTTCTGGTGTCATTTCTAAACCAGCAGCTAATATATCAACTTTGCCCGCCTGCAATGCAGGAACCAAGGAATCGAACCCAAGATCTTGTATCTCAATCTCATAACCCTCAATGATAGCGATTGCCCGCATCACATCCGCATCAAATCCTACACAGTTGCTATGACCGCCGATCCACTCAAATGGTGGGTAATCAGCTGATGTAGCAATAATATACTTTTCACTCTGAGCCTGAACGAAGATGCTTCCGCTCAAAGTCAAGATTAGAAGTATTATTAGGCTAGTAGTTATTAATCGAAAACTTCTTTTCATTTTTTTCACCTCTTTACTTTTTTTTAGATTCTAAATCAGTTTAACCTCTAATAATTCCTTTCTAGCACTCTACCACCTCCTTTTGTTGCCTTTCTGGTACTTTTCAGAAAACTCTATTTTACAGTGCCCCTCATTATCCTAACCTTGCTCCATTTCCATCATCATCTCTAAAATTCCGTGCGTAGGCATTTCGCTCTACACGGTTTCAAACGATAATTCTTCTCATTGCCTTCCCCTGCTTAATGCAGTTTAGATTGAGCCTACCTACAACAGTTAGTTTTGTACCCATCTTTATCCAGTTCAGAGTAAGGTTAGTAGGCACCATGTGCCTCACCAGCCAATTTGCTTAATAAATTCTTCCCTGTTGCTTCAAGAATGTAGACATTTCCAGAGGCATGGGTTGTTACAATCTGCACATTATCAAAGTTCGGTATCTCTTCTTCCGAATAACCGGTACAAAAAGAAAAAGCAATTATTACTATAATTAATAATAGATTTTTCATATTTATCCTCATTTTTTTCTCCTTATTTTTTAAATTAAATCAAATTTCAATTTATTTCTTATGTTTCACGGTCTTGCCTGCTATTTTTCCCCCCTTTTTTCCCCTTTTTTCTTTTTTGTGTAAAGCAAATTAAATTTATAGTCCGGGAATTTTAATTTTTCCTTCTACCGAATGAAGAATTCTATTTAACACCTCTACAATCACAAAATATATGAAGGCAATAACTAAAAAAACTTCAAAGGTTCTAAAATTTCGAGAAGCAATTAGCCTTCCTACAGAAACCAATTCTGAAACTTGGATCATATAGGCTATTGACGAAGCCTTTAGCAATAAAATTAATTCATTAGACCAGGAAGGAATGACCAAACGAAACATTTGAGGTAGAATAATATAGCGAATAGCTTTAATTTTACTCATTCCTATTGAGCGAGCAGCAACCATCTGACCATCCTTAACTGCCTGAATTGCTCCTCGAAAATACTCTGCCTGATAAGCAGCACTATTTAATCCTAAACCAATAACAGCTGCTGTAAAAGGAGGAAACATAATTCCTATAGAAGGGAGACCAAAATACAAAATAAAAAGTTGAGTTAGTATAGGGGTACCGCGAAAAGCCTCTATATATATAGTAGTTACAGTGTAAATAATTTTGTTGCCATATACTCGACCCAAACTCAAAGGAATACCCAATATAAGTCCTATACTAATTGCTAAAACGGTTAATTCCAAAGATGTTAACGATCCTTGTAAAAGTTCAGGTGATATACTCCAGGCAAACTTAAAAAAATTCACTTTGCTTTTTCTCCCTCCAATTGAGTTATTTTAGAAAAAAATTTAGCAGTACGTTTATGTTTTGGATTTTTAAAAATTTCTCCCGGGGGACCTTCTTCTAATATTATCCCATCATCCATAAAAATAATATCATTAGCTACCGAACGGGCAAAACCCATTTCGTGAGTAACTACTATCATAGTTGTCCCTTCCTTAGCTAAATTAACCATTACTTCTAATACTTCTCCAATTAGTTCAGGGTCAAGAGCAGAAGTAGGTTCAT
>CAYRNB010000164.1:0-3413 GCA_964425315.1 uncultured Rhodoblastus sp. | reverse complement strand
CCCTTCCGAGCCACGGGCGTTCAAGCGCCGGGCGTCGATCAATTCCTCAATGCGCCCGGCCGATGCAGAAATCGACGGCTTCGAGCAGCGCGCTTTTCCAAGGCGAATCCGCGAAAAGCGCCAGAGCGTCGCGGGCCATGGCGCCGTAATGGTGGGCGCGCGCCACCGTATCTTCGAGCGCGCGATGCTTCGTCAAAAGACCGAGCGCCGTTTCGAGATCGCCTTCCGCGATCTCGCCCTTTTCCAGGGCGCGCTGCCAGAACGCCCGCTCGTTCTCATTGCCGCGGCGAAAAGACAGAACCACCGGCAACGTGATCTTGCCCTCGCGAAAATCGTCGCCGACGTTTTTTCCAAGTTTTGCGGACTGGCCGCCGTAATCGAGCGCGTCGTCGATCAACTGGAACGCGACGCCGAGATTCATGCCATAGGCGCGGCAGGCGGCGATTTCCGCCTTGGGGCGTTTGGCGACGGTGGGGCCGACTTCGGCGGCCGCCGCGAAAAGCTCCGCCGTCTTGGCGCGGATCACCGCGAGATAGGCGTCTTCCGTCGTCTGCGTGTCCTTGGCGGCGGAAAGCTGCATGACCTCGCCTTCGGCGATCACCGTCGCCGCGACCGAAAGCACGTCGAGACAGGCGAGCGAGCCGACTTCGACCATCATGCGAAAGGCCTGGCCGAGAAGAAAATCGCCGACCAGAACGCTCGCCTCGTTGCCCCAGAGCATCCGCGCCGCGAGCTTGCCGCGCCGCATGTCGCTCTGATCGACCACATCGTCGTGCAAAAGCGTCGCCGTGTGCATGAACTCGACCGCCGCCGCCAGCTTGACATGGCCGTCGCCCTGGTAGCCGCATAGGCCGGCGGCCGCCAGCACCAGCATCGGCCGCAGCCTCTTGCCGCCCGAGGAGATCAGATGATTGGCGACTTCCGGGATCATGGCGACGTCGGAGCCGGTGCGGGCCAGAATGGTCTGGTTGACCCGGTTCATGTCGGCGGCGACCAGGGCGACCAGGGCCTCCATTCCGGCGTCAGTGGCTTTATCGTTGAACGGAATGACCAGGCCCAAGGCGAAATCCCCCAAAAGTTCGGCGCGCGACCATAGGACCTCGGCCGCATCGGGGCAAGCGCCCGCCCGCCGCCGAGGGTCGCATTGTCAGCATCTCTATGGGCTTCTACAATCCTTTGCGCCGGCGCCTCCACGGACCAACCATGATCGAACTCCTGCGCACCAATGACGTCGTGCTGATCTCCGCCATCGAGGCGCTTTTCAGCGAGGCGGGAATTTTTCTGTTCGTCGCCGACCAGAACATGAGCGTGCTGGAGGGGTCGGTCGGCTTCCTGAAGCGGCGGCTTTGCGTGCGCGAGGACCAGGCCGACGAAGCGCGCGAATTGCTGCGGGAGGCGGGACTTGGCGGCGAATTGCCGTGACGATCGGCCAGACCTCCTGTTCGACGGAAGCCTGGTCCTGCATCAGCCGGCCGGCGGCCATCGCGCCGGAACCGACGCCGTCCTGCTCGCCGCCGCCGCGCCGCCCCTCGCAAAAGGCCTGATCGTCGATGTCGGCGCCGGAACCGGCGCCGTCGGCCTGGCGCTGGCGCAACAAAATAAGGGCGCGCGGGCGGTTCTGATGGAAAAGAATCCCAAATTTGCGGAACTGGCGCGTAAAAATGTTGCAGCCAACGCTCTCGGCGCCCGCGCGCTCGTGCTCGAGGCCGATCTGTTCGATGTTTCCGCCCGAAAAGCCAAGGGACTTGTCGAGGCGGCCGATCTCGTCGTCACCAACCCGCCCTATCTCGACGCCGGAAAATCACGTCTTTCGCCTGATTCCGACCGGGTCCTGGCGCATGTGCTCGACGCGGGCGGGATCGGCAAATGGCTGCGCGCCGCCCTTGCCTTGCTGCGGCCGGGCGGGATTCTGGTCGCGATCCACCGCGCCGACGCGCTCGACGCTTTGCTCGCGGCGCTCGACGGGCTTTTGGGTGGCGTGGAAATTCTGCCGATCTTCCCAAAGGAAGGCGAAAAGGCCACGCGCGTCATTTTGCGCGGCCGCAAGGGCTCGAAAGCGCCGCTCGCCCTTCTGCCCGGCCTCGTCCTGCACGGCGCGGACGGCGCCTTCACCCCGGCGGCGGAGGAAATCCACCGCCGCGGGGCGCGGCTCTTCGAGAAATGAAGAACCGGCCCGAAGGCCGGTTTTCAAGCACTTTGAAAGATCAGCGGTAGCAGATGCGGGCGCGACGATAGCGCCAGCCGTAGCGGGTGTGAATTTTCACGCGCCGGTACACACAATGGTTGTAATCGCGGTGAACGATGATGACGGGCGCGTCGTCGTAGTAGTAATCGTCATAGTAATAGGGGGCGGCCAGGCCCAGCCCCAGGAGCGGGGCGCCCCAACCCCAGCCGTAATACGGGCCGCCATAATAACCGCCGCGGTAATATCCGCCGCGCCCCCAGCCGCCATGGCCCCAGCCGCCATGGCCCCAGTGGCCGCCGCCCCAGTGACCGCCGCCGCCGCCCCAGTGGCCGCCGCCGCCATGGCCTCCGCGAAAAGCCAGAGCCGGCGTCGCAACGGTCGCCGCCCCGACCGCCAGAGCGCCAGTCAAAGCCACGACCTTAAGAATTGAGAATGAACGAGTCATGGACCACTCCCCATGCTTTCAGTCCTGGTCTTCTATGCTTTCGCCCCTGAACCTAGTCTGAACGATCTGTCGCGGCGCCCCTGACAGAAAAGCCGCCGAAACGAGCAATGACCGAGAATGCAATCTTTTCCGAAGCTTCGAAGACTCGACTATGCTTTTACGTTTGTTCCCGATAAACGTTCCATTGAACAAAATTACGTAGAATTACGGAACAAACTCACGACCGCCCCGCCCCGCCGGCGTCGCGATGGCGATGGATGGAGCGCCGCCGCGCGATTCCCGCCAACCCGCCCGGTTGACCGGCTTTTCCGCGCGCTCTAGTTTGCGCCGCTCCCGCGCCCGGTTGTCTCGAAACGGCCCCCATGACCCTTGCACAAGCCCAGTCCGACCCTTCGCCGCTCGACCCGAAAAATTCGTTCCAGGGGCTGATCCTCGCTTTGGAGAATTTCTGGGCGCGCCAGGGCGCGGTGATCCTGCAGCCCTATGACATGGAGGTCGGCGCCGGCACCTTCCATCCGGCCACCACCTTGCGGTCTTTAGGCAAAAAGCCGTGGAAGGCCGCCTATGTGCAGCCCTCGCGCCGCCCCAAGGACGGACGCTACGGCGAAAATCCCAATCGCCTCCAGCACTATTACCAGTTCCAGGTGATCCTGAAGCCCAGCCCGGACGATCTACAGGACCTTTATCTGGATTCGCTCGCGGCGATCGGCGTCGATTCCGCCCTGCATGACATCCGCTTCGTCGAGGACGACTGGGAAAGCCCGACGCTCGGCGCCTGGGGCC
>CAYRNB010000163.1:0-3473 GCA_964425315.1 uncultured Rhodoblastus sp. | reverse complement strand
TAGAACAGCAGGTTTTCCGCGAAAAGCCCGGCGAAAAGCAGGAAACCGGCGCCGCCATTGGCGCGGAACAGTTTTAGCGCCGTGGCCTCATCGGCGCCGTCGAGATTGCGAACCTGCCAGACGAGATGCGCCGCGAAGGCGAAAAGTCCGAGTTGGGCGAAAAGGCCGGCGCCGGCGGTGAGCAGGGCGATCTCGGCGCAGACCACCGCGGCGAGATAGAACAAGGCGACGCCGAAAACCGTATGTTCGCCGAACAACAAAGCCGTGGATTTCACCCCGGCTTCCAGATCGTAGCTCTTGTCCTGCACGGCGTAGATCGTGTCATAGCCGATGGTCCAGGCGATGCCGGAGGCGTAGAGCCAATAGGCCGGCGCCGCCAGTCCCCCGTTCACGGCGGCGAAACCCATCAGCGCGCCCCAGGAAAAGGTAAGTCCCAGCACTGCTTGCGGCCAGGACGTGAAGCGCTTCATGAAGGGATAGGCCGCCACCAGCAGCAGCGAGCCGAGGCCCAGTCCAATGGCGAAACGATTGAGCGAGAGGAGAACGCCGAGGCCGATCAGCGCCTGCGCGACCATAAAGACCACGGCCGCGCCCGGCGAAACCCGGCCGGAAGGCAGGGGGCGCTGGCGCGTGCGCTCCACCTGGGCGTCGATGCGCCGGTCGACGAGATCGTTGAAGGTCGAACCCGCCCCGCGCATGGCGACGGCGCCGATGAAGAACAGCAGCAGCAGCCGGTAGTTGGGCGCCTGGAGGCGATAGACGCAGGCGAGGCAAACGGAACTGAGGCAGGGCGCAAGCAGGAGGCGCCATCCTATCGGCCGGTCGAGCCGCGCCAGCTGGACATAGGGTAGCCAGGAAGTGGGCAGAAGACGCCAGAAGCCCGAGGCTTGAGAATCCGGCAAGGCCGCTGCGGCGGCGGGATCGCGCGCTGGCGCGCTCATGGGCCGGGAAGCGGCCCGGTGGGCAGTTTCGGCGGCGGCGGCAGCTTGCCCATGCCGAAGCCGCCACTTTCCTGAATTTGCTTTTCCTTGGCGGCGAGGGCGCAGGCCTGTGCTGTCATTGTCGCCGTCCGGCTCGTGTTGGCCTTGAATTTATCGACAAATTGCTCAGGAATGTTGCACCAGGTTCCGTTCGTCTTGAGATAGGCGAGCATTTTCGCCTCGATTTTCTCCATGGCGCGCAAATGCGGGCAGGCGGCCTCGGGATCGAGCTTGCCGCCATGCGCCTTGGAAATGTCATGCAGCGCCTGGATCTGCTTCATGCGCGACTGGCTCATGGCCTGAAGATCCTCGTTGCAGCTTTGCGCCCGCGCGGCGGTCGAGACGCCGATCTGCAAGGCGAAAAGACCAGCAAGAAGGAGAACGCTCCGCTTAACGACGAAAATCGACCTCGCCATGTCCAATCCGTTCCGTTTGATCGCCCGAAGCCCGAGCGTGGAGGGCTGTTTAGCAAAACAGCCTATTGCCGCGCAAGTTTGTCAGGACGGCGCCTTCGCCGTCGCGCCTTTGCAGAGATAGGGGGCCATGCCGGCGCGGGCGAGCGCGTCGGCGCGCTCGTTCATAGGGTCGCCGGCATGGCCCTTCACCCAGAACCAGTGAATGTCATGGCGCTCGGCCGCCGCATCGAGCCTTTTCCATAAATCGTCGTTCTTGACCGGCTTTCTGTCGGCGGTGCGCCAGCCGTTGCGCTTCCAGTTTTCCAGCCAGGAGGAAATCCCCTGGCGCAAATATTGGGAATCGGTGTGCAGGTCGACGGCGCAGGGACGGGTCAGGGCTTCGAGCGCCGAAATGGCGGCAAGCAATTCCATGCGGTTGTTGGTGGTCAGGACCTCGCCGCCGGAAATCTCCTTTTCCGCGCCCTTGAAGGTGAGAATAGCGCCCCAGCCGCCCGGACCGGGATTGCCGGAACAGGCGCCGTCGGTCCAGATGACGACCTTTTTCATTCGTCCAATCCATATTCGGCGGCGCGGTCTATTGAGCGGTGGAACCGCAGCTTGTCGAGATATTCCAGCGGGTTTTTGGGCCTGACCAGGGCGCCGTCCGGGACGTTCAGCCAATCGTAGAGGCGGGTCAGGAGAAAGCGCATGGCGGCGCCGCGCGCGAGAATCGGCAGGGCGAGGCGCTCCTCCTCGTCGAGCGGACGCAGGCTCTGGTAGCCCTGCAGAAGAGCGCGCCCCTTGGTGGCGTTGAAGGCGCCGTCCGGCTCAAAGCACCAGGCGTTGAGGCAGATGGCGAGATCGTAGGCGAGGGAATCGTTGCAGGCGAAATAAAAGTCGATCAGCCCCGACAGTTTTGGGCCGATGAAAAAGACATTGTCGGGAAAAAGATCGGCGTGAATGATTCCCTGCGGCAGGCCGCAGGGCCATTGGCGCTGCAGGGCGTCGAGTTCCTGGGCGATTTCATTGGCGAGGCCGGGCCGGATTTCGTCGGCCCCGCCGCGCGAGGCCTTGAACAGGACCGGCCAGTCGTCGAGCGCCAAAGCGTTGCGGCGCGACAGGGAAAAATCGGCGCCGGCGACATGCATTTGCGCCAGGGCGCGACCGGTTTCGAAACAATGGCGCGCCTCGGGCCTTCTGACCGAAACGCCGTCGAGAAAGGTGATGATCGCCGCCGGTCGGTCGGCCAGCTTTCCCAGCGCTTCGCCCTGGCGATTATCGACCGGCAGCGGGCAGGAGACGTTTTTCGCCGACAGATGCTGCATCAGGCCGAGAAAAAAGGGCAGGTCGTCCGGGTTCACCCGCTTTTCGTAAAGCGTGAGGATGTAATAGCCGCGGGCGCAATGAAGCAGGTAATTGGAGTTTTCGACGCCCTCGGCGATTCCCTTGAAGGAGAGGACGTCGCCGAGGTCGTAATCCGCCAGAAAGGCGAAAAGCGCCTCGTCCGTGACATCCGTATAAACCGCCATCGCCCGATTCCGCCCCTCGCGCCTATGCTCCTGTTAGCGGGGCCAGGGCAGGGCGTCAAACGGCGTGCGGCGCCGATAAAACGCCCTGGCGCCACAATCCGATTTCGCGCCCGCTCCGGCCCGAAGCCGCGATCGCTGCTCAGGCGGGCGAAACGGAAACGCGCTCTGGCGCCGGGTGAAGGAGACGCTATGCTGGGCCGCGCGGCGCAGGCGCCGGTCAAGGGGTGGAACGATCATGTCTGAATTCAGCGACCTGTATTTGGAATTGAGAATGATCCTTGATGATCCGGAATCGTTTGACGTGAAGATAAGCTCACAGCTCGACCCAAATCTTGTCGATAAATTGAGCGCCTATGCCGCCGCCCGCAACGAATCTCCGGCGGAAGCGATCCTATCAGCCTTGCAGCTGTTCATGTTTTCGGCCGCTGAAGAGGCCTGGCGCGAACTGTCCAGCGAAGTGGGGTCGGAGGAAGATCCCGATGCGGCGCCGTTGAACGTCATCCTTGAGCGGTTCATGGCCATCGCCCTTGACCCGTCGCGACAAAGATTGATCAAAGGACCGGAATCTG
>CAYRNB010000162.1:0-3501 GCA_964425315.1 uncultured Rhodoblastus sp. | reverse complement strand
CGAAGGGAAGGTGGGATTAGCTTAACTGACCGTCCACGAAACCGGCAGCAGGCCAAACATCGTAATCCTATCGGCAGGTGGGGTTAGTCAGGATGAGGCTTGGCGGGCGCGTCAATCGGCGTGGCCTGAAAAGGACGGGACTTTTATTTGATCCGCCACTTCGCGGATGTAGGCGTCCTGTTTCGATGTCGGTTTGCCGCGCTGTTTGAGGAGGCGCACCGCCTTATGCATGCGCCGAATCTCATTCAGGTGGCGTTCGGAGTCCAGGGAGTGCGTCACGCTCGTGGCGTGACGGCGGTGTCGGTTCAAAGGGTCGGCGACATACGCAATCCTTGCGTGAGGCAGGGCGCACGCGTTGGCGTAGAGCAGCCAGTCGCCGGCCATCGAAAAGCTGGCGAGCTCATCCCCGGCCCGCTCCATGGCCGCCAGGAGGGCGGACTTGCGCCAAACCACGCTGGAGACGTTCAAGATCACGTTCTTGACTGACAGATGATGCGCCAGGAACTCGCGGCCGCTCACGACTTCGTCCTGGACGAGCAGACCGGGCTCGACCGTGGCGTAATAGTCCTTGTACGAGGGCGAAATCTCGACGCCTTCCGTGTCCATTGAGGCAGAATCGCTGAAGGCGAAGACTACGGACGGATCCTTGAAAGTGGCGACGAGGCGGCCGAGAAAGGCCGGATCGCATGCATCGTCGGCCTCGGCGATCCAGACCAACTCGCCTTTGGCGAGATCCAGCCCCTTTCGCCATTGGCTGAACACGGAGCCGGAATTCTTCTCATTGGTGATCACCTCGAATGCTCGACCGGTGCGCCGGCCGATGGCGGCCAGTTCATCCAGGCTGCCATCGGGGGAGGCGTCGTCGAGCACGATCACCTCAAAAACGGGCGCCTCCTGGGCGAAGATCGTATCGAGCCGCTCACCCAGATAGCGCTGGTAATTGTAGTTGGGCACGATCACCGAAATGCGCGGCGAGGCGGCTTCGACATAATTTAGGAGCTTCCAGCCATAATTGGCGAAGTCGAAACGGCTGGCGAGGAGAGAGGCGCGTTCGCGGCTCTCCTGATCGTGGTTCGCCTTGCCTGCGAGCCGGACCGCCGCTTCGAGCATAGACGGGGTGTCCCCGATTCGCACCGCTTCGCCTATGGCGGGGGTGATCAACTCGGGAATGCCGCCGCCGCCCCGGAACACCACGACTGGCTTATTGGCGCTGATCGCCTCCAGCACTACAGAGGGATAGGGATCCTCGCGCGAGGTTAGGGCGAAGACGTCGCAAGCTGCGTAATAGTCGGCGACTGCGCCGGTGAAGGGGATGTGATGAAAACTTCCCGACGCGACGGCCTCTTCGAACTCCGGTTGAATCCAGTTTTGCAGTTCCGGGTCGAGGTCGCCGACCCACAGGAAATGAGCATGCGGGCTCGCGGTGCGCGACAGGCGCCACATCTGCAGGAAAAGGTCGAAGCCCTTGCGCAGGTCCGCATAGCCGACGTTGAGCACCAGTATGTCTTCGGGCGCGAGACCGAATTCGGCGCGCACGCGTGAGCGCGTCGCCTCGTCGGCGGTGATCGGCTGGTAAAGGCCCTGAGGCTGAATGATCGACTTGTCCACCGCCCGGTCGCCCACAGTCTCGACATACCGATCAGCCAAGTATTGCGAGCTGAACACCAGTTTGCCCACCTGTTCGGCCGCGATCCGAGCGGCGGCGACGAGATTCTTCGCCTGAATGATCCGCGGCGCCTCATGCACGAGTTGCACTGTGGCGAAGCCTGCCTTGGCGAGTATGGGCGCCGCGCGGGACGCGGCGATGGTGTTGATCACCGCGTGGACGTAGCCCTCCTTGCGGCGAGCGTTGACCGCGGCGAGCAGTTCATCGGGGGTCTTGGCGACCGTAACTTCGGCAATGGCGCGGTAGCGCTCCAGCATTTTGCCGTCGTCGAGAAGCAAGAACGAGACCTGGATCCCGAAGCGGTCGCGATAGAGTTGGCCGAGGTGGAGCAGAAGGTGCTGGGCTCCGCTCGGGAAAGCGTCGTGGCCGACCAGCAGCAATTTCAGCTTGCCGGCATGGCTTTGGGCCAGAGCGCGAGAGGTGGCGTTCAGGTAGGCTGATCCGAAATACAGGTCGGGCTCCAGATAGGCGCCTTCGCACCATTCGTTCCAGGCGTTGATGCAGACGAACCGCTCGCCATAGAACGGATTCTCCCGCGCGAAGCTGGCCGCTCCGCGAAGCCAGGCCTCGTATTTCTCGGGCGTCGAGCCCGTCAGGACGGCGCCGCGCCCCTCGCGGCGAGCGTCGTTGTCCCAACTCGGCGTCACCGTCTTGATCAACGGATAGTCCGGCGCCGGCTCCTCCAGCGAAACCTTGACCACGTCGTCATAGTCGTAGACCTTGGCGCCGAGTTCGTGGTCGATTAAGCGCAACCGGGGATTGATCACCGGCGCCACGTTGGTCAACTTGTGCGGCGGGAATTCGACGGCGCCATCCAGGTCATAGTGGCGCGGATCATGATCGTTGAACGCCTGGGCCATTATGATGAGTGGATGTTCGCCGTGATTGCGGGCGAACAGGGTGCGCCAGCCGGCGAAGACAGCCCGGGCGTTGGGGATGACGCCAGGCCGGTAAAGCATCAGGATCGGCCGACCGTCGATGCGGATATACCGCGGGTCCTTCATGTGCCGGGCAAAGTCGGCCACCAGTCGGTCGTCGTCGCCGGCTTCATAGTCTTGGGCGATTAGCACCTCCTGGTCGGCGCCGTCCCATCGCCGCGTCCAGTTCTCGTTGGCCCACATCAGACAGAAGGGCATGTCGAGCCCCGCGTCGGCCAGAAACGCGTCGACCGGCCGCTGCATCAACCTTTTGCCATTGAACCAGTAATAGTAAAAGCAGAAGCCGAACACGCCAGCGGCCTGGGCTAGCTCGATCTGGCGGCGCAGCACCTTCGGATCGGTCAGGTCATAGAAGCCGAGGTCACGCGGCACGCGAGGCTGATAATGGCCGACGAAGCGAGGAAAGCCGCGCGGAATGTTGGTCCATTCGGTGAAGCCCTCGCCCCACCAGCGATTATTTTCCTCAAAGGCGTGGAACTGGGGCAGATAGTAGGCGATCAACTTCACGTCCCGACGCCGTGCGCCAGGGTGCGGCGCAAAGGTCTCGAACTGCGGTCCGGCCTTGGTGAACCGCCGCAGTTCGCGCGCCACGGAAACGTCGCTGCCCGGCGGCGCCGTGCGCAGGTTGGCGGCCTCGCCGACCTCGATGAAATGAATTAGCGGGTTGATGTCCCAGTTGTGACCCAGGTGACTGGCCACATAATAAGCCGTCCGAAAATTCTCGGCTGGCTCACGTCCCTCGCGATAACCACGGCTGACATAGTGCAGGAAGGGGTCGAACCCCGCCGCCTTCACGTCGGGGTTATTTTTCAGATAGTACCCGGCGTCGAAGAAGCGATTGGGGCTTACCGCTCCGCTGAGCCGCTGCTCGAGAAAATGGGCGAGAGCCAGCCCAGG
>CAYRNB010000161.1:0-3542 GCA_964425315.1 uncultured Rhodoblastus sp. | reverse complement strand
ACGGGAGGCGCGCAATGAACGTCGCCCGCATCATCGGGATTGATCCCGGCGTTAATGGCGCAATCGTCGAACTGTCGCCGCAGGGCGAGCTTTTGCAAATCCACGACATGCCGACGCTCGCCGACGGCGCCAAAGGCCGCAGAGCGATCAATGCGCCCCTGCTCGCGGACATCATTTTCAAATCACACGCGACGAAGGCTTTCTGCGAACTCATCGGGCCTCGGCCTGGCGAGGGCGCAGTCGGCGCTTTTGGCTTCGGCCGATCTCGCGGGATTATCGAGGGCGTTCTTGGGGCCTGCGGCTTCCAGTTCCACGGCGTCAGTTCATCCAGTCGGTGCGCGGGGTGGCCGGCGATGCGGGTGAGGACGTCGGCCAGCCAGGCCTGCGGATCGACGCCATTCATCTTGCAGGAGATAATGAGGCCGTACATCGCCGCCGCGCGCTCGCCCCCGCGATCTGAACCGCAGAACAGCCACGATTTTCTTCCCAGAGCGATCCCTCTCAGGCCACGCTCGGCGGCATTGTTGGAAAGGCAAACGCGCCCGTCCTCAAGAAACAGCGTGAAGGCCGGCCAACGCTTGAGAATGTAGTTGATCGCCTTGGCCAGATCATGCCCGCGCGAGAACTTGGCGAGTTGCTCGCGCAGGTAGACCTGAAGGTCCTCGACCAGCGGCTGGCTCAGTTTTTGGCGAACCGCCAAGCGCTCTGCGGCGCTCTTGCCGTTGATGGTCCGTTCGATCTCGAACAGCGCGTCGATGCGGCGCACGACCTCGATCGCGATCGGCGACAGCGGAATCTCCTTCTTGCCGGCGGCCTTGCGCCGGGCGTTCTCCTCGATGTCGGCCATGATGAAGAACGGGCGCCGCGCATGCACCCAACACGCCGCCTCCTTGATCGGACCGGGCTTTCGGTCGGCCTGATAAAGCTTGCCATAACCGTCATAGGCGTCGGCTTGCAGGATGCCGGCATATCCCGCCAGATGCGACTGCGGATGCTCGCCCCGGCGATTGCGCGAATAATAGAACATCGCCGCCGGCGGACCGGCGCCGCTGAACGGCTGGTCGTCGCGGACGTAGACCCAGCATCGCCCGGTGTCGGTCTTGCCCTCGGCCAGAACGGGCACGGTGGTGTCGTCGCCATGCAACCGCTCGGCCGCCATCACATGGGCTTCCACCAGGCGAAGGACCGGATCGAGCGCCGCGCAAACCGAGCCCACGGCGTCCGCCATGGTCGACAGCGCGATCGGCACGCCTTCCAGGGCGTAGCGTTCGGCCTGACGGTTCAAAGGCTGGTGCTGGCCGAACTTTTCGAACACGATCATCGCCAGAAGGCTCGGCCCCGCCCATCCCCTTGGAATGGCGTGGAACGGTGCGGGCGCCTGAGTGATCTTCTCGCAATCCCGGCACGAAAACTTCTCGCGCACCGTCTCGACCACTTTCCACTGGCGCGGTTGCGTCTCCAGCGTCCGCGTCACGTCCTCGCCGAGCTTGCGCAGGCGATGGCCGCCGCAGCATTCGCATGTCGTTGGCGGATCGATCACCACGCGCTCGCGGGGAAGATGGTCGGGGAACGTGTTCCGATCGGGGCGCTTGCGCGTAAATCCGCGCACGTTGGTCGCCAGGGCGACCGCTTTTTCCGCCGCCAGTTCGTCCTCTGTGGAACTGGCCTCCAACTCTTCGAACGCCAGCGCCAACTGGTCGACCAGACGCTCCGAGCGCTCCGACTTTTGTCCGTAAATCTGGCGCTCCAGCTTGGCGATCCGCAGCTTCTGCTGCGCGATCAGCGCCAGATCCTCGGACGCCTTGGCCCGGGCGACGGCCAATTCCGCGGCGACCTCAACGGCGTTCGCGCGCTCGACAATCAACGCCGCTTTCAGGGCGGCGATATCGTCGGGAAGAGCGTCGCGAGCGGGGGCCATGCGACGCAGTGAATCATAAATTTGGTGATTTGAGGCGCCCCAAAATGCGCCTGACCCCAAGTTTTTTCACGCTCACCCCGCGCTCTTCGGCCTCCATGTCAGTTGCGGATTTCGCCAATCAATTCCTTCGAGCATGTAGGCCATCTGCGCCGCCGAGATCGACAGAGCGCCATCGGACGCCGACGGCCAGATGAACTTTCCCCGGTCCAATCTTTTTGCATAAAGTGATAGCCCGACGCCGTCATGCCAGAGAATCTTCGCCAGATCGCCGCGGCGCCCCCGGAAAATGTACAGGTCGCCCGCGTGTGGATCACGTTGAAGCCCCTCCTGAACCTGAAGCGCGAGGCCCTGCATCCCGCGCCTCATATCCGTGTGGCCTGTCGCGATCCAGACCCGGACGCCGCTTGGGATCGGAATCATCGCAGGCCCCGCAACGTCGCGGCAATCAAATCGGCGCTCGCTGACGCCCTGATGCTGACCCGCGCGCCCCCGGGCAGATCCACGACGATTGCAGTCGCCAATTGAGGTGTCGGCTTGTCCGCCGGCGGCTGATCATCGACGACAAGCGCGCGTAAAAACGGCGCGCCGCTCTCGCGCATGGCGTTCCGACGCCATGTGTAAATGAGGCCAGTCGAAACCTCGCGCCGCCGCGCCACCGCGGCCACGATCGCCCCCGGAGCGAAGGCTTCCGCCAAAATTTCGCGCCGCTCGTCATCGGACCAGGAGCGGCGACGATCTGGACCTGTCAGCAAAATGGAATGAGCCATGAGAAACTCTTAAGCGCGCTCGTAGAAGCGCTCGTAAGAGCGATCTCTCCGCCAAATCCGATCTCAACGGAAGGCGGCCGCCCCCGGAGGGATACGGACGCGCCGCCGCTGCCGTGAGATAGCCCGTTAGCGTGAATGTCAATTCTTGATCGGGTTCTTTGCTCTTAATAGCAGTCGCCAGGTATCCATCCGGCCTGACGCGCCTTGCGGAAATTAAGTAGGGCGCGATGCTTCGCAGCTAAGTGGGCTTTATGAGCGAGGACAGCTGCGCAGCATGGGACGAATGACGGTGATATCCGGCGCCGAACGCCGCCGGCGGTGGAGCGACGAAGACCGGGCGCGGATTCTCGCGGCTATTTCTGAACCCGGGGCGGTGATCGCGGAAGTGGCGCGTCGCGAGGATGTTTGCACCAGCCTCGTCTTCAAATGGCGCCGCGAAATGCGTCAGGCCGCTCAAGCGGACGCTGGCGGATTTGCGGCCGTGGTCATTGAGCCGGCGCCGACGGCGCCTTCCGCGTCAACATCATCACGCTCAGACGCCGCGGTGATTGAGGTGGAGATGAGAGGTGCGCGCGTGCGCATCCACGCCGGCGCGCCGTCGTCGGCGATTTCGGCGGCCTTGAAAGCGCTGCGGCCATGATCTCGATTCCGGCGGGATGCCGGGTCTGGATCGCGATGGGTCACACGGACATGCGCCGGGGCATGCAAGGCTTGGCCTTACAGGTCCAGGAGCAGTTGAAGCGCGATCCCCATGCCGGCGACCTCTACGTCTTCAGGGGGCGCCGCGGCGATCTGGCGAAAATTCTTTGGCATGACGGCGTCGGACTATCTCTGTACGCGAAGAGATTGGACCGGGG
>CAYRNB010000160.1:0-3560 GCA_964425315.1 uncultured Rhodoblastus sp. | reverse complement strand
GTCAGCGAATTGGCCTCAGCCGTCCCGGAAACCGTCGCCGCGCCGGAGGGCACATTGACCAGCGAGGCGTCGTCCGCCGATGTAGGCACCACGCCCGACGCCCAGTTCGCCGCCGTCGACCAATCGCCAGTCGCCCCGTTAAGCCATGTCTCGCCCTGCTGCACCCACTTGATGTTGGTTCCGCCGTTTCCGTCGCTGCTGAAGGTTGGGACGTCGCCGATGAAGTTGCCGGAAACATTGAAGGTGAGTTGCTGGTTATTGGTTTCGGTCACGGTCAGCGTCGAACCGCTGTAAGAGACGGCGCTGACGCTGACGTCGGCGAGGTCCAGAGTGGTGCCGAGCCAGGCGCCGGTCAAGGCGCCGGTGAAGTCGGCCGGCGCGTCAAGCTTGAGGGTTCCCGATCCGTCGCTTGAGGTAAACGTAATGGTCGATGCGCTGGCGCCGCCAATCTCCAGCGTTCCTCCCGAATGGACATAGGTCTGGGAGCTGCTCAGCGAGCCGTCGACGGTCAGCGAGCCGTATACGTAGGCGTAGGTGTCGCTTAGCGCGCCGACAACCGTTAATGTCCCTCCCGAACCGACAGAAACGTAACTATCAGTACCCGTCGCGGTCAGCGAGCCGTCGACCGTCAGGGTTCCCGAACCGACAGAGGCGTAACCATAATAACCCGTCGCGCTCAGCGAGCCACCGACCGTCAGCGTTCCCGAACCGACAGAGACGAAACCATAAAAACCCGTCGCGCTCAGCGAGCCGTCGACCGTCAGCGCTCCCGAACCGACAGAGACGTAACCACGAGAACTCGTCGTGCTCAGCGAACCGCCGACCGTCAACATCGATCCTTGGGCGATCGAAGTTTGATTATCCGTCACGTCGCCGCTAACGCCGAGACTGCCAGAATTCACATTGACAATGCCGCTACCCGTGACATCGCCGGAAATGCTGCTGGAGCCTGTGGAGTCGATCGAACTGGCGCTATCAAGCGCGACGCCGGAGGGCGCTGTGATCGCGCCGCCCGTCAGATCAAGGGTCGAACTGGACAGGCTCGCGCCGGTCGTAAGCGTCAGCGTTCCGCTCACGCTGAGGGTGGCGTAGCTCATGGTCAGCGAATTGGCCTCAGCCGTCCCGGAAACCGTCGCCGCGCCGGAGGGCACATCGACCAGCGAGGCGTCGTCCGCCGATGTCGGAACCGTCCCCGTCACCCAGTTCGCCGCCGTCGACCAGTCCCCAGTCGCCCCAAAAAGCCATGATACGCTCGCCATGACCCGCCCCCACTCGCTTTGTTCTTCTCTGTGTCACTATTCAAAAAGCCGGAAAGAAGCTTGGCTGTCGGCAACGCCCTGCTTCACCAGGATGTTTCGATATTGATCGCCGGATTGACCGATAACGGTCGGCAGCTGCTAGCGCCGGCGGCGTCCAGTCATGTAATTTCGACGCCGCATGGTGGCCTCCTTCTTGCGATCAACCGCCGCGCAAAGGCGGGTCAATCAATGTGCTTGGCTTACGGCCTTGTTTTAAAGTGATATTCTAACCGTTATTCTGGCACGTAAGCACCAATTCTGCCGAAGCAACAGTCAGACGTCATGCCCCATTTGGGGGATAAAAAACGCATTCTTAACTTTCGCCGAAGCCTTGTTGTTAGTTTTGGGCGCAACTTAGTAGCGGCTGAGGCGGAGCCCGCGACGCTTCAAATTTCCCGACAATATAGTTGGTTTTAGTATGTTGCCTTAATTCACCGTTGCCAGTTAATTTGATCGAGCGTCCGCGAATGGAGTTGCTCCTGGATTCCCACATTGTCTAAATCAAGAAATTCTGGCCGAGCGCATACAAATTTGATTGCCAATTCAATCGCGCCCAAAAAATTAATCGCATCGCCGACAGACCGCGCCTCAAAATCGGGGTCGAGCAGGTCGACGACGGCATCGATGGCGCGTTGGAGGCTCCCGCTTTTCTTTGACGGTTTCGACAAATCGTCGGGAGCTGATTCCATTTAAGCCTGTTCCCTGTGTACAGTGACTATGTCCAGACCGCGATCTTGCGCTCGCTCCGTGGCGGTGCTCGGGCGATTGGACCTTTCACCCCGCTCCAGCCGGGGCTCTATTTTTTGAGCATTAGCGCGCGGGCGCATGGCCCATTTGGGTCATTGAAGGTGAAATTTTTGCTGTGGCCACAGCCGGCTGCCGAAGCGGATTCAGCAACCTTCACATTTTTTTGCGACGACATAACCGATGCCGCTGTCGGTCCGCCCAAATGGTCCGAAGCAATAGAGGTAGTGGGCGCGGCGACCAACTCCCAGGAGGCCCTACTCATTCCTCTCGATCCGACATCCTTTCTATTTGGCGCCGCTCGATGGAGCGTATCCTCAAACCTAATTCTCGAATATATAGTATTATATGCTTCATAAATTACATTTTGTGCGCGGTTACGAAAAGGCTTACAAGTTCTGCCTGCCTAGAAACTCCAGATTTACTAAAAATTACTTTGACCTGCTGGCGAACTGTTTCGACCGATCGGCCAGTCTCGCTCGCAATCTCGTTCAGCGACTTGCCGGCGACGATTTGCGCCGAGATTCTGGCCTCGGACGGTGTGTAGTCGAAAAGGCCTCTGAGAATTACAGTATCGATTTGTTGAGCCTTCGCGATCGGCACAAGAATAATGATCCAACGGCAAATGGCGAATAGATCTCGGTCGTGTCGCGTCGGTGGTGGAAATTTGAAGGTGGCATAATCTCCGGGTGACTTGAACCCACCCAACCGGCGGCGGCAACCGCCAGGGAGATTACGCCATGAACCAGACTACAGACACGACGACGCCCGCGCTACTGTCCGGTGAAACGGGCTATGACCCGATCGAGGACCGGCTGCGGCAGAACATCCGCGCAACGATCGAGGCGCTGTTCGAGGAGGAACTCGCGGCATTCATCGGGCGCTGCCGTTATGGTCGCGGCGGCGCAACGAAGAAAGGCTACCGCCATGGGCGCCGCGACCGCCAGCTTGTCGGCACTTTCGGCACGGAAACGGTGAGCGTGCCGCGGGCGCGCATCGAGGACGACGCCGGCCAGACCACCGAATGGCGGTCGAAGGCGCTGCCGCGCTACCAGCGTCTGACCAAGAAGGCGGAGGCGCTGATCGCCGCGGTCTATCTGGCCGGGACCAACACGCGGCGGGTAAAGCGGGCGCTCTATGGCCTGTTCGAGGGGGCCGTCGGCAAAGACGTGGTTAGCCGGGCCTGGCGGAAGGTGAAGGTCGATTGGGACGCGTGGAGCGCTCGCAGCCTGGCCGAAGACGACATCGTCCGGCTCATTCTCGACGGCACGGTCATCAAGACCCGGCTGAATCGGAAGGCCACGAACATCTCGGTGCTGGCGGCGATCGGCGTGCGCCGGGACGGCCAGAAGGTGTTGCTTTCCATCAAAAACATGGGCGGCGAAAGCAAGGCCGCCTGGGGCTCGTTCCTCGGCGATCTCGACGCGCGCGGCCTGAAGCGGCCCGAGTTCGTCATCGTCGATGGCGCCCCCGGCCTTGAAGCCGCGCTTGTGGCGCTCTGGGGCGACGAACTGCCGA
>CAYRNB010000159.1:0-3562 GCA_964425315.1 uncultured Rhodoblastus sp. | reverse complement strand
GACGTTGTTTTTCGTCGGTTAACCCTCTCGCGTTTTGCGCCCGGCGCGCAACTCGGCGCAGGAATGCGCTGACCGAAACCGTGCGCAGCGTTCTTTCTTCGTTCGTGGCCCGCGCCAAAAAAGGCCGAAGCGGAGGCTTCGGCCTCGCGCTTCTTCGATCGTGTCTTCAATGCATGCAGATGCGCGCAGCGTATTCCAACCGCCAAGCCCCGCACCAACAACGAGCGTCTTCCCTTTCGCGAAATGGTTGCAGCGCGCCCGCGGTGATCCGTCAGTCACCTTAATATTCGTTCATTAATGACAAAAGTTGGTGTTTCGACTAGCGTCGGCCAGGTTCGCCGATGAACAAGCGATCCCCTTTATGCGCGAATTGCGCGCCCAACGCGCCTTCATCTCATGAATCAGACCGTTTTTCCAGATGAACATCCCGAAAGCGCGTCTCCGCTCAAAGGATCCGGCCTTGCGGCGGTATGCGGGATTGCGGCCTTTTATCGCATTGCCGCGGATCCGGGTCATCTGGCAAGGGAGCTGGCGATCGGCGGCGCGGAGGCGAGCGAACGGGACATTGTTCGTGCGGCGAAGCTCATCGGGCTGAAGGCGCGCGTTATCGCCAATCCTTCGGCGTCCCGGCTCGCCAGCGCGCCGACCCCGGCGATCCTGCGCTTGAAGAACGGCGGCTATTGCATCTTCGCCGGAGAGACGGCGGCGGGCGACTATCGCGTCGTCGATCCCGTCTTGCGCTCGCCCCGCGAAATCCCGCTCGACCAATTGCGCGACGAGATCGAGCCGACGATCATTCTGGTGGCCCGCCACTTCCTCGGCGCGGGCGTCGATCCACGGTCTTTCGGTTTCCTGTGGTTTGCGCCGTCGCTATGGCGCTACCGCAAGCCGCTCGCCCATGTGATGATCGCCTCGTTCTTCGTGCAGATCTTCGCTCTTGTCTCGCCGCTGTTCTTTCAGGTGGTGATCGACAAGGTCCTGACGCACCGCGGCTATTCGACCCTGTTCGTTCTGGTCGGGGGGCTCGCCGTCATCGGCCTGTTCGACGTGATGCTGCAATATTTGCGCGCCTATGCCCTGTCGCACACGACCAACCGCATCGACGTCGAACTTGGCCAGCGCCTGTTCCGTCATCTCTCCCGCCTTCCGGTCTCCTATTTCGAGACAAGGCCGGCCGGCCAGACGGTGGCGCGGGTGCGCGAGCTTGAAACCATTCGCTCCTTCCTCACCGGCCAGGGGTTGTTTTCGGCGCTCGACCTCTTTTTTACCTTCGTCTTCATCGCGGTCCTCTTCGCCTATTCGTGGAAACTGACGCTCATCGTGCTGGCGACGATCCCGTTTTATTTGATCATCGGCGGCGTCGCCCGGCCGCTGTTGCGCGAAAAGCTCAACGACAAATTCAACAAGGGCGCCGAAAGCCAGCAGTTCCTGGTCGAATCCATCGTCGGCATGCAGACGATCAAAGCCTCGGCGGTCGAGCCGGTGGCGGCCAAGCAATGGGAGGAAAGGCTCGCCGCTTACGTCCGCTCGGCCTTCCGCGCCACCATGCTCGGCGCCAAGGGCCAGAACGCCATTCAATATGTCAACAAGCTTTCCTTTGCGGCCTTGCTCCTGTTCGGGGCCAAGGCGGTGCTCGACGGCGATCTGACGGTCGGCGAACTGGTGGCCTTCAACATGATCGCCGCCCAGGTGGCGCAGCCGGTTCTGCGGCTGTCGCAGCTGTGGCAGGATTTCCAGCAGGTTCAGGTGTCGGTTGAGCGGCTCGGCGACATTTTGAACGCGCCGGTCGAGCCGACCCCGGCCTTGCGCGCCCAGCTTCCTCCGCCGCGCGGCAAAATCGAATTCCGCCACGTCTCCTTCCGCTACAGGCCCGATGCGCCGCTGGTTCTCCGGGACATTTCCCTGCGCGTCAGTCCGGGCAAGGTGATCGGCATCGTCGGGCCGTCGGGGTCGGGCAAGTCGACGCTGTCCAAGCTGATCCAGCGCTTCTATATTCCGGAGGAAGGGCAGGTTCTGATCGACGACGCCGACCTTTCCCAGGTCGATCCGGCCTGGCTGCGCAGCCACATTGGCGTGGTGCTGCAGGAGAACCTCCTGTTCAACCGCACGATCCACGAGAATATCGCGCTGTCCAATCCCGCCATGCCGCGGGCGCAGGTGATGGCGGTCGCGCAGCTTGCCGGCGCGGACGAATTCATCAGCCAGCTGCCGCAGGGCTACGACACGATGATCGAGGAGCGTGGCGCCAACCTCTCCGGCGGCCAGCGGCAGCGCATCGCCATCGCCCGGGCGCTCGCCACCAATCCGCCGATCATGATTTTCGACGAGGCGACCTCCGCCCTCGACTACGAGAGCGAGCGCATCGTCCAGCGCAACATGCGCCAGATCGTGAGGAACCGCACGGTCTTCATCATCGCCCATCGTTTGGCGGCGGTGCGCAATTGCGACGTGATCATCGGCATGGTCGATGGCCGGCTGGTCGAGGCGGGAAGCCACGACGAGTTGCTGAAGCAACCCAAAGGTCTCTACGCACGGCTTTGGGCGATGCAGAACGATCGGGCAGGCGTATGAACAAGCTCGAGGAGCCGCGGGCCGCGACCCAAATCGTCGTGCGAAAAAATCTGCCGGCCGTCGCCGACCGCGAGTTCCTGCCGGCCGATCTGGAGATTCTGGAAACGCCGCCCTCGCCGGTGCGCCTGGCTCTCATCCTGATCATCTGCGCCTTTGTCGTCGCCGCCATCGCCTGGGCCTATATCGGGCGCATCGACATTGTCGCGGTGGCGCAGGGCAAGATCGAGCCGACCGGACGGGTGAAGGTGATCCAGCCTATGGACGCGGGGAGGGTCGCGGCCATCCACGTTCAGGACGGCGAGCGCGTCAAGGCCGGCGAGGCGTTGATCGAATTGGACGCCGGCGACGCGAAAGCGGAGCAAGCCCAGGCGCAGGACTCCTATGATTCCTTCCGCGCCGAGGTCTTGCGCCGCCATGTGGAAATTGAGGCGGCGAAGGCGCGCAAGCTCACGCCGCTTCCAACCATCTCCTGGGACAAAAACGAGCCGGCGCGGTTTCGCGCCCGCGAGGAGCGCGTTCTCGCCGGCGACCTCAGGCTGCTTTCCGACACGATCGCCGATTACGACGCGCAGATCAAACAGAAGGCGATCGAACGCGATCGCGCCGCCGATACGATGGCGGCGCAGGAAAAGCTGATCGCCACCTTGCAGCAAAGGGTGGACATGCGCTCCACCCTCGCCAAAGAGGGCGCCGGCAGCAAGGCGAAGCTCATCGACGCCGAGGAGACCAGGGACTATCACCGGACGCAACTGGCGATCCAAAAGGGCCAGCGCGACGCGGCCGCGGCGAATATCGTGGTCCTTTCGCGCGAGCGCGACAGGGCTTACGCCAATTTCATCGCAGAGGACGCGCAAAAGCTCGCCGCGGCGCAAGCGCAGGCCGACAATTGGCGGCAAAGGCTCGTCAAGGCGAAATTGCAACTGGCGCGCATGAGCCTGAAAAGCCCGATCGACGGCACGGTCTATGGCCTCTCGGTGACGACGATCGGCCA
>CAYRNB010000158.1:0-3676 GCA_964425315.1 uncultured Rhodoblastus sp. | reverse complement strand
CATCCGGGTCGGACGAGGCGACAAGCGCGGAATCAGCATTTCGCAAAGCGATTCCGAGATATTTGATCAGCGCCGCCACTTTGGCGTCGTCGGCGTTCGGCGCGTATTTTTTGACTTCCGCGGCATGATCCATGGCGAACCTCCCTTATTTCGCCCATCTGCTCATTTGGTCATGCTGACAGATTTTGGCGCGCCCCGCCAGATTTTTCCAAGAGCGCGACGGCCTCAGCCATCGGCCGACACCCGCGCCATGGCCGCCAGCAGATCGGTCTGGGTGATCAGGCCCAGAGGGCGGCGGTCGGGGTCGACGACCACCACCTCATGGCTACGGCCGGTGGTCAATTCCGCCACCAGGCTCGAAACCTTGCGCTTAGGATCGGCGACCAAAGCCTCTTTCATCACCGCCGCGACCAGGGCGTCGCCCTCTCCGATCAAGTCGCTGGCCTCGACCATGCCGACGAGGAGGCCGAGGCGGTTGACCGCCGGCATGCAATGCAGCCGATGGGCGGTCATCTGCTCGCGCGCGCCCGCGACGGTCTCGTCCTGGGCGACGACGATCAGATCGCGCGACATGATGTCGGCGCAAGTCAGCGGCCCCTCGGCGCGTGAGAAGACGCGTAGCTCGACCTGCCGCAACAGCAGTTCCAGGTCGGCGCGGTCGATGTCGAAGGTCTCGTGCAGGTCGGCGAGCACGGCGTCAATGTCGTCTGGACGGAAGCCGCCGCGCAATTGCGGCGGAACGTCCCGCGTGTCGTGCAGGCTCGCCGGCGGCGGCGCGGCGACATGCGGATAGGAATGACCGGTGAGACGGTGAAAAAACCACCCCGAGACAGCCAGAACCGCCGAATTCACCCCGACCGGAGCGAAGGCGAAGAAGAAATTCGGCGCGGCGCTGTGCTGCGCCGCCATAACGGTCATCAGCGCCACCGCGCCGCCGGGCGGATGGAGGCAGCGCATCAGCGACATGGCCATGATGGCGAGCCCGACGGCCACGCCCGTCGCCAGCACCGGATCGGGAACCATTTGCGCCACGCCCACCGCCACCAAAGCCGAAATGACATTGCCGCCCACCACTGACCAGGGCTGCGCCAGAGGACTCGAGGGAACCGCAAAGACCAGCACCGATGAAGCGCCCATGGGAGCGACGATCCAGGGAAGCGGAACGGCGCTGGCGGCCGCCTTGCTGGTTATGAAGCCGGTGACACAAATACCGAAAAGCGCGCCGAGGCCGGCGAAAATGCGATCGAGCCAAGTCGCGCCGGCAAGCCTCAACGCCAGCCAGGACGGCCGGTTCCCACTCCCTGACATTTCCCCTCAGGCGTTTTTTTTTGCGGCGGCCTTCGGTCGCGATTGCCTAATCTTTTGGCACGCCGCTTTCGCTCCGGCAAGTGACGAGACCTTTTCGCCCGCGCCTTCCCGTCAGCCGCCGGGCGCGTAATTGAGAACCGGCGCGAGCCAGCGCTCGACTTCCTCGACGCTCATGTTCTTCCGCGCCGCATAATCCTCGACCTGGTCGCGTTCGATTTTCGCCACGCCGAAATAATGCGCCTGCGGATGCGCCAAATAGAGGCCGCAGACGGAGGCGCCGGGATGCATGGCGAAGCTTTCGGTGAGCGTGACGCCAATGCGGCGCTCGGCCGCGAGCAGATCGAAGATCGTTCTTTTTTCGCTATGGTCGGGCTGTGCCGGATAGCCGGGCGCCGGCCTTATGCCGCGATAGGTCTCGGCGACGCGCTGGTCGTTGGAGAGTTTTTCCTCCGGCGCATAGGCCCAGAACTCCTTGCGCACGCGTTCGTGCAAATATTCCGCGAAAGCCTCCGCCAGACGGTCGGCGAGCGCCTTGACCATGATCGAGCCGTAATCGTCATTGGCCCTGGCGAGCTTTTCCGCGATCTTCTTTTCCTCCGGCCCCGCGGTCACGACAAAGGCGCCGAGATAATCCGCTCTTCCACTTGCGGCCGGCGCGACGAAATCGGCGAGCGCGATATTGGCCCTGCCGTCGCGCTTCATCAATTGCTGGCGCAATGTATGCAGGGTCGCGACGCGCTCCTGGCGCGACTCGCCCGTATAGAGCGCAATGTCGTCGCCGACGGAATTGGCCGGCCAGAAGCCGACCACGGCTTTGGGATTGAACCACCTCTCCTCGACAATGCGCTTCAGCATGGCTTGCGCGTCGAGAAAGAGGTTTTTCGCCGCCTGCCCCTGTTTCTCGTCTTCGAGAATTTTCGGGAAGCGCCCTTTCATTTCCCAGGCTTGGAAGAAGGGCGTCCAGTCGATATAGGGAATGAGTTCGGCGACATCGAGCGACGAGAGCACGCGCGTTCCAAGGAAAGTCGGACGCGGCGGCGCATAGGCGGCCCAGTCGATCTTCTCTGCATTTTTGCGTGCGGCGGCGAGCGGCAGGCGCTGCTTTTCGCGCTCCGCCCGCGCATGCGCCTCGGCGACGCGCTGATATTCGTCGCGCACCTGGCGCACATAGGCGTCTTTGTCGGCGCCGAGCAGGGATTGCGCCACGCCAACGGCGCGGCTGGCGTCGACGACATAGACCGCCTGGCTGCGCAGATAATTCGGCGCGATCTTCACCGCGGTGTGAACGCGCGAGGTCGTCGCGCCGCCGATGAGCAGCGGCACGTCGAAATTCTCGCGCTCCATTTCGGCGGCGACAAAAGCCATTTCATCGAGCGAGGGCGTGATGAGGCCGGAAAGGCCGATCATATCCGCCTGCTGCTTTTTCGCCTCTTCGAGAATTTTCTGCGCCGGGACCATGACGCCGAGATCGACGATTTCGAAATTGTTGCAGGCGAGCACGACGCCGACAATGTTCTTGCCGATGTCGTGCACGTCGCCCTTCACGGTGGCGAGCAGAATTTTCCCCGCGTTCCTGCGCTCGCCCTCGGCCTTGGCGGCCTCGATAAACGGCAGGAGATAAGCAACCGCCGCCTTCATCACCCGCGCCGATTTCACCACCTGCGGCAGGAACATCTGGCCCGAGCCGAAGAGATCGCCAACCTTGTTCATCCCGGCCATCAGCGGCCCTTCGATCACATCCAGGGCGCGCGGAAGTTTCTGGCGCGCCTCCTCGACATCCGCTTCGATGAAATCGGTGACGCCATTGACCAGGGCATATTCGAGCCGCGCCTCGACGCCGTGCTCGCGCCAGGCCGCGTCCTTTTCGCGCGTCTGCGACGCCTTGCCGCGGAATTGTTCGGCGAGTTCCAGAAGACGTTCGGTGGCGTCGGGGCGCCGGTCCAGCACCACGTCTTCGCAGGCTTCGCGCAGCACGGGATCGATCTTCTCATAGACCGCCAACTGGCCGGCGTTGACGATGCCCATATCCATGCCGGCGGCGATGGCGTGAAAAAGGAACACGCTGTGCATGGCCTCCCGCACCGGTTCGTTGCCGCGGAAGGAAAAGGAGAGATTGGACACGCCGCCGGAAACATGCGCATGCGGCAGATTCGCCCGAATTTCGCCCGCCGCCTCGATGAAATCCACGCCGTAATGATTGTGCTCCTCGATGCCCGTCGCCACCGCGAAGACGTTGGGATCGAAAATGATGTCCTCGGGCGGGAAGCCGACCTTTTCCGTGAGTATCTTGTAGGCGCGTGAACAGATCTCGATCTTGCGCGCTTTCGTGTCCGCCTGGCCCTTTTCGTCGAAGGCCATCACGACGGCG
>CAYRNB010000157.1:0-3777 GCA_964425315.1 uncultured Rhodoblastus sp. | reverse complement strand
ATTACGAACCCAACCTTTATCCGGCGTCGATCACGGATCGCATGGTGTCCGGCTATTTTTTCAGCCACGATCCAGACAACAAGCTCCTCGCCCCCTTGCTGGGGCGCGACGTCAAGAACGACAGCGTCTCCTGGATGCAGGGCGCGGGCGGTATAGTCGCGTCGATGGACGACGTCGCCCGCTGGGCGCGCGCGCTCTATGAAAGGCCGCTTCTGGCCGCCAAGCAGCGCCGCGAACTCATGACGCTCGTCTCCGAAAAGACCGGCGAGCCCATCGCCGCCCCTTCCGAGCAGCATCCGCGCGCGTTCGGGCTCGGCGTCGGGGCGGGCTACCGGCCGGCGCTCGGCGCCTATTGGTATTATATGGGCATGACGCTGGGCTACCGCGTGCTCTATGGGTACTTCCCCCAAAATGGCGCGGTCATCGTCGTGGGCCTCAACAGCCAGCCCGACGCGAAACAGAACCGCATCGGCGCGCTGCTGGAAGAGATTTACGGCCTCTTGCGCAAGGCCGGCAAGATCTGACGGCGCCTGCCAGCTACGGCGCCGATTGCGCCGAGCGAGAGGCGCAATCAAGGCGGAGGGACCGGGGCGACGTAAGGCGAGGTCATCGAAGCCGACGTCGATTTGGTGAAGCGGGCAACTGTCCCTTCGTTGGACTTCATTTTGCCGAATGGCGAGTTCAGGACATATTGTGGTTAGAGGTGAAAGGCCGAATGGTCTCCAGCTCAATCGAGGGATCGAGCCAATGAAAGAAGGGGATGGAGTCACGAGGGGCGCCAGACCATGACCCGGCGCTCGACCTCGATGTGATCCGCTTGTTATACCGCTGTGGGGCGATGTCGTTTACCGGCGCGCCAGGCCGAGGGCGCCTCGCCAGACCAGCGCCGGAAGGCGCGGTTGAAGGCGGTGGCGTCGGAATAGCCGAGCAGCAGGGCGATTTCCTTAAGCTCGATGCGCGAATTCGCAAGATAGTGCCGCGCTGCCTCAAAACGCAATTCATCGACGATCTGCCGGAAACTGACGCCCTCGCCAACTAGAAGCAGGCGGAGTGTGCGCGCGGAAATCCTCAATCGTTTCGCCACCACTGCCTCATCAGGCCAACTGACCGGCGAAGCGGTGCGGAGTTCGCGCCGAACGCGTTCCGCGGTCGTGACTTCGATCATGAATTCGACACTCGCCGCGCGATCGACCGCCTTAATCCAATCCGTCACGGTCGCGGTGGAAACCGGTTGCCTCAGCCAGGCGCGGTCGAAGACGATCGCCGCCTCGTCAGCATCGAAGCGGGTCTCGGCGCCGTAATAGCGACGAAAAGGTCGAGCATCGTTCGGCGCCTTATGGGGGAGCGTCACGTATTTCGGGCGCCAATTGCCGCCACACAAAATTTTCAAGGCGTTAAAGGCGACCGTTAGCGAGAGGTCGTACAGTTGATCCGCGCCCGTCATGCCGTCGGAGAAAATGCCATAAACGAATGAGACTTCCTCGCCGACCTCCCTCAGCGTGAGAATCGCCCCGCGATCGAAGATCGGCAAAAATCGGATCATAGCCTGAAGCGCCGCTTCGACATCGGATGACAGAACTGCAACGCGACCGACTAAGCCTAATTGCGTCACGCCATACCGTCGCCCGAGCAGAAAACCGAAATGCTCGCATCCCGTCTTCGCGGCGCAGGCCGCGAGTAACCGCCCGGCGTCGACATAGCTGAGCGGGCGTTCCGGATCCTCGAAAAAGTCAGGCGCCACGCCGAGTTCGTCGAAAACCGCCGCCGGGTCGAAGCCAAGTTCGGTCAGCACCTGCGGAATGGCGCAGGTCGGACCCCTTTTGGCCTCGCCGGCGAGGACAAGACGCGGCGATTCGTCGGTCGCTCGCTTCATAACCAAAATTGGGCGATGATTGCCGAAAATGTCAAGATTATCCTATCGCCAAATGCTATAAATCGGGCCGCTTGGCAGTCCCGCGTAGCAGCGGACAGGTTCGCGAGGGACGCGCAAATATTCCGCGTCTTGTTCCACAATCGGTCGGCGTCCCTGTTCTTCGTTGGTTGTGAGGCTTGGTCATGGAGCTACATCGCCGGGAATTCGTTGCGCTGGTGATTGGTTCGGCGACCCTGGCGGCGGAAAGAGCCCAGGCCCGGGTCCAGGCCCAGGCCGATCCCCTGGCCTCCTGGAGCGAGGGACCCGCCAAGGAGGCGATCCTCAAATTCGTGCGCGCCACGACCGATCCAGCGAGCCCGAACTTTCTGCCGCCTGACGAGCGCATCGCGGCCTTCGACCAGGACGGCACCCTCTGGGTCGAACAGCCGCTCTATACCCAGGCGGTCTTCTGTCTTGATCGCGTTCCCGCGCTTGTCGAGGCGCGGCCGGAACTCAAGGATCGCAAGCCGTTCAGCGTCGTACTGAGCGGGGACCGCGAAGCGATCGCCAAGTTGAACATTCATCAACTCTTTGAGATCCTGCTCGAAGCGCAAAGCGGGATGACGGTTGAGACCTTCAGCGCCGAAGTTCGGCGATGGCTGGCGACGGCGAAACATCCGCGCTGGAACAGGCTCTATACGGAACTTGTCTATCAACCGATGATCGAACTGCTGGCGCTGTTGCGCGCCAACGGCTTCATCAATTTCATCGCCACCGGCGGCAGCGCCAGTTTCGTGCGCGAATATTCGGCGCAGGTCTATGACATTCCGCCACAGCGCGTTTCCGGCTCGGCGCAGGCGATCCATTTCGGCCACGGCAAGGATGGGGCGTCCATTCTTTCCCGCGAGCCCAAATTCGTTCTGGACAATCTCGAAGCCGGCAAGATCGAGAATTTCTGGCTCATGTACGGCCAACGGCCAAAGCTCGCCTTCGGCAATTCCAGCGGCGACGACCAGCAGATGCTGGAATATGTCAACGCCACGTCCGGCGCGCATCTGGCGGCGGCCGTTCTGCACGACGATGCGACGCGCGAATATGCTTACGGACCAGCCACAGGCCTGCCCGACTCGAACGTCGGGACCTTCAACCAGGACATGTATGACATGGCCCTGAAACAGGGCTGGCTTATCGTGAGCATGAAGCGCGACTGGAAACGGATTTTCGCGTTTGAGGGGTGACTCCGCTTATCGGCTGGCAGGATGCGACGGCATTTTCTTCACCTGCCAGAGTTTTCGTTTCAACGCCGCTGAAGCCAAAGACGTTTTGGGCGACAGAGGCGCCAGCGTTCCGGCGTCTTTTTTCTGATTGGCGACGCGTCGTAAGGGCGTCTTGTTGAAAGGGGGGAATTCATGGAATCGCTTCATCTGTTGATCGCTCGAAGGCTTTGCCGACAGCATGCCGCAAGACTCCTGGGCCTTGGCCTCGCTTTGGCGATGTCGAACAGCCTGACGACGACCGCCGATGCCCAGCAGATCACCGGGACGCTCGGCTCGCCCGACGCCACCACGACCATCCTGGGCGATCAGCTGCCCCCGCCTGCGCCGAAATTCGGCGGCGTGATCAAGGAGAACAGGATTGGGTCCAAGCCATGGTGGCCGCCCACCGTGGCGCCGCCGAAAGACGCTCCCAACATTTTGCTCATCATGACCGACGACGCCGGCTTCGGCATCCCCAGCACGTTCGGCGGCGTCATCCCGACGCCGTCCATGGACCGCATCGCGAAAGAGGGGCTGCGCTACAACCGGATATTCTCCACCTCGCTGTGCTCGCCGACGCGCGCCGCAATCATCACCGGGCGCAACCACCACTCGGTCGGCTTCGGCGTGATCGCCGAGCAGGCCACCGGCTTCCCCGGCTACGACAGC
>CAYRNB010000156.1:0-4000 GCA_964425315.1 uncultured Rhodoblastus sp. | reverse complement strand
ACCCACGACATACAGCTTGGGAAGCTGTCGTTCTGCCACTGAACTACGCCCGCACGACAACAAAAACAACAGGTTACGAATTAGCGCCCATCGTTTTTGTCTCTTTTTGTCTCTTTAACACAGACCGCTGAAAAGGCTATGGTCGAGGGACGCACATTGATAGCCAAAGCTGCTCGTTGCGGCAATGCCGTTCGTGACTTGATTGCCTTGATCTTTTCCAGGTGCTCCGGATGACGGTTATTTCTTCTCTTGCGCTTCTCAAGTTGGCGATATGCTGCCCCTCACGAGTTGATCCCATAATGTTTGTATAGCTTAATTTGCTGATATGAGTCGATTGAATCACAGATAGCGAGTTGTGCATCCGTCGCGTGCGGATAGTGGGGCTTTCATGAAAGAGGCCGATTTGATTTCTGTTTACGCTTCAGCTGTTGGTACTTCTGCGCTGCTTCTGAATTTTCGCAGTTGGTACGAGGCACGCCCGCGCCTGCATTTGAGCGTTGTGGTTGACGGGATGGTGGTAGGTGGACGGCATAGCGGGGAGAAAGACCTAACAATCCTTACCGTCACCAATAGGGGCAAGGAACCGACCATGATCACGCATATGGTACTGTTCGAGATGACGTCTTGGTATCAGCGCATACGAGTGAAGCCGACAAAATCATATATAGTCCCCAGGCCCGAATTATCGGGAGCGCCACCAGCCATACCGGCCGATTTGGAACCATCGAAGAAATGGACTGGTATACTCCGAAAGCGAGAAGACCTCTGCATCGACTTGCAGAACGGAAATTATTACGTCGGTGTTTATGCGAGCCATCGCGACAAACCGTACCTCATCCGAGTTCCAAAAAAGAAAGACTCGCCGATCAAGGACGCGAAGCGACTCTGAAGATTTGTCTCTTTTTGTCTTCCTTTTCGGAGGTGTTGTGGTGAAAAGCTATGAGTAATGCTGAAAAGGGAACACTTTGAAAATAATGGGGCTTATACGAAGAATGATGCGCTATGAGAAGCTATAACTTACCGTTGAAAAAGCTTGGGAAGCTGTCGTTATATTACTGAACTACGCCCGCGAACGCGTCCTTCTTAGCCTTCCGGAAGCCCGGCTTCAACGGTCCGAGCGAAAATGTTTGGACAGTTTCAATCCCTGCGCCTGATAGTTCGAGCCGAGGCCGGCGCCATAGAGATCGCGCGGAATCTGCGCCATGCGCTCATAGACCAGGCGTCCCACCGCCTGGCTGTCCTCCAGGATGAAAGGCACGTCGTGCGAGCGCACTTCCAGCACCGCCCGCGCGCCCTTGCCGCCTGCTTCCGCCGCTCCGAAACCGGGATCGAAAAAGCCGGCGTAATGGACGCGGAACTCGCCCACCTGGGCGTCGAAAGGCGTCATTTCCGCAGCGTGGTCGGGCGGAACCTGCACCTCCTCCTTCGAGGCGAGAATATAGAATTCGCCGGGATCGAGCACCAGTTCGCCGCGCCCGCCGGAATGGACCGGCTCCCAGAAATCGGCGATTTCGCAGGCGTCTGATTTGTCCACGTCGATGAGGCCGGTGTGGCGCTTGGCGCGATAGCCGATCAACCCGCCGGCGCCGAAACCGGAAAGATCGACGGAAATGGACACGCCGCCGGCAAAGCAGGGTTTTGGCGTCGAGACCAGGGCGCTGCGCGCATGGAGCGCGGCATGGCCGGCCTCGTCGAGACGCGCCGCGCCGCGGCGGAAGCGGAGTTGCGACAGGCGAGAGCCGGAGCGCGCCAGGACCGGAAAGGTGCGCGGCGAAATTTCCGCGAATAGCGGGCCGCAATAGCCGGCCTCGACCGTGTCGAAAGCGCGGGCGCGGTCGGCGATGACGCGGGTGAAAACGTCGATGCGGCCGGTCGAGCTTTTCGGATTGGCGGCGGCGGCGATGTCGCCCGGCAGGGCGAATTCCTCCATCAGCTCCGCCACATAAACGCAGCCGGTTTCGAGAACCGCGCCCCCGGCGAGGTCGATCTCGTGCAGGGCTTGAACCGCGATCGCCTCCAGGACCGAACGGGCGCCGGGCAGAAAACTCGCGCGCACGCGCCAGGCGCGCTGGCCCAATCGCAGGTCGAGGCTCGCCGGCTGAATTTGGCCGGCGGCAAAGGGTTGCAACGGCCGGATCGCGCCGGCTTCGGCCAAAGCCTCGATCTGATGGGCGGCGAAAATGCCCTGTTCTTCCGTCGCCACCAGCGCCCCCTTGTTGAAACGGGAAAGACTCCTAATGCCTATCCAAACCCGCCGCAACTTGCGTCACGACAAATTGGCGCGGGAAGAACGCGTTGACCGGACGAAGGCTCAAGGCTAGAAGGGCGCGTGGTCATTTGAGCCGGCCGGCTTGCCGCCACGATAAAGCAATGCGCTAAACAGGCCGGGCTTGCCCAAAATTGAGCGGCCGGTCGCCCGTCGGAGCGAAGAAATTTCGTTCCCTATCGAGGATTTCTTCATGTCCGCTTATGACCGCCCCGCCCTTGACGCCAAGACCCTGCGTCCGCAAACCCGACTGGTCCATGGCGGCGTCTCGCGCTCCGCTTTCGGCGAAACCGCCGAAGCTTTGTTTCTGACCCAGGGCTATGTCTATAACAGCGCCGAAGTGGCGGAAAAGCGATTTCTCGGCGAGGACGAGGGCTATCAGTACAGCCGTTTCGGCAACCCGACGGTGGCCATGTTCGAGGAGCGCATGGCGCTTTTGGAAGGGGCGGAAGCCGGGCGCGCCGCCGCCACCGGCATGGCCGCCGTCACCGCGTCTTTGATGGCCCAGGTGAGGGCCGGCGATCATGTCGTCGCCTCCCGCGCCCTTTTCGGCTCCTGCCTCTATATCGTCCAGGACCTTCTGCCGCGCTTCGGCGTCGAATCGACCCTCGTCGACGGTTTCGACCTCGACCAATGGAAGGCGGCTTTGCGGCCCAACACCAAAACCGCCTTTCTCGAAAGCCCGACCAATCCCGGCCTCGGCGTGCTCGACATCGGGGCCATCGCCGAGATCGTCCACACGGTCGGCGCGACCCTGGTGGTGGACAATGTCTTCGCCACGCCCCTGCTGCAAAGGCCGCTCGAACTCGGCGCCGATTGCGTGGTCTATTCGGCCACCAAACATATCGACGGGCAGGGGCGCTGCCTCGGCGGGATCGTTCTCGGCTCGAAAAAACTCGTCGAGGAGCAGGTCCAGGTGTTTCTGCGCCAGACCGGGCCGGCTTTGTCGCCCTTCAACGCCTGGGTGCTGCTGAAAGGGTTGGAAACTTTGCCGCTGCGCGTCGCCCAGCAGCAGGCCAACGCCGAAAAGATCGCGGATTTCCTGGCGAGCGAGAAGAAGATCGCCCGCGTCTATTACCCGACCCGCAAGGATCATCCCCAATACGAGCTGGCGCGCCGGCAGATGAAGGGCGGCTCGACCATGGTCGCCTTCGACGTCGTCGGCGGCAAGGCGGAGGCCTTCCGCATGGCCAACGCTCTGGAAATCATCAAGATTTCCAACAATCTCGGCGACGCCAAGAGTCTCATCACCCATCCCTCCACGACGACCCATCAGCGCATGACCGAGGAGGCGCGGCAGGCGGCGGGCATCGGCCAGGGCATGTTGCGGCTGTCGGTCGGTCTGGAGGATGTCGAGGACCTGATCGACGATCTGAAGCGTGGCCTGGCGGCGATGTGAACGCCGAGAAAACCGCGGGCGGTAGCTTTGCGGCGGCCTTCATCTATAATGGGCGGGCCGAAATCGGAGGAAGCGATGCGCCGCAGCCTTTTTCGCCTTTCCGCCGCCTGCGCACTGTTTGCCGCCTTCGCCTGGGCCACGCCGGCGGTCGCCCAGGACTATCCGTTCGACATAGCCAAGGCCGATCCGGCGGCTTTGTCCGCCTGGCGCGCCGTCGTGCCGCGCCAATATCGCCGCCAGGCCTGGATTTATTCCTTCGCGGGCGTCGCCGGGCCGCTGCAGCGCGTGACCATGCGGCATAAGGTCTTCTATTACGGCTCGGTCTGCATCCCGCA
>CAYRNB010000155.1:0-4086 GCA_964425315.1 uncultured Rhodoblastus sp. | reverse complement strand
GTTTCTAAACGTCGCTCGTTCGTCTTTCGATGTCGTTTCGCGCAGATGAATTGGTATTTGAATACAGTTGCCGCCAGGACGCAGCCCCCATTTGGGGGATGCGCGCAAATTTACCTCCCGGTAAGGTCTGAAAACGTCCCAACGCAGTTAGACTGGCGGCGCCACAACCCGGCCCGCGACTGGAACAGCGACCAGAGCGCATTTCGCCGGGTGTGGCGCCGTCTTCCTTCTCAACTGCCCCGCAGGAAGTGGGAGAGAACCGCAATCAGTTCCCCTTGCCTGTGCGTCCCCGTCTTGTCGAAAATGCTCTTGATCTGGCCGCGCGCCGTTTCTTTCGAAATACTCAGTTTTTCGGAAATGCTCTCCAATGTCGCGCCCGCGGCCAGAAGAGAGGCAAGCCGCGCTTCGGCGTTGGTGAGGCCGAGCGCGCTTCTCAATTCGGCTGGCGCGGGCGGCGCAATTGTCTCCAGGTCGACCAATGCAAGCAGGCATTGACATTCGGCGAGGAAGTTGGCCGAAAGACTCGCCAGCTTGAGCGGGTAGGCGAGGATCGGCCGCTTTCCCTGGCGCGGCAGCGCGACCGGGGGCGACAGGCCGCTCGGCCTCCCATTCCACAACAGCGCATGAAGCGCGCGGTCCAATGCATTCGTGGCTTCTCTGCTCCCGCACAGGATGCGGCGATTCCGGCAGCGCAAATCGGAAACAAACAGCGCTTCGGCCGGACGATTGAGCCGTACGACTTCGTGGCGGCGGTTGAGCAGGGCGAGCGCGGTTCCGCTCAGTTCGAAGGCCTCGCTGACGGCGTTGGCGGCGGAAAATCCCAGGGCCCGGGCGACGGCGGCGGCGGTCGAGATTTGCGGCGACAGTTCCGCGAGCCTGCGCTTTTCGCTCGCGGAAAATGGGTCCTGAAGCGACGAGCGTTGAATTGACACCGCCCAGAGGTCGTCGCCAGCGGCCATTTTGACGCAGCCGAAGAATTGGAGACCCAAGGGGCGCAAAAATTCCTGGAAATAGGGATCGCGACGCATCTGGTCGTAATTGGTCCAGTCGAAATCGTCGACCGCGCCGTATTTTTTCAACATCGGCAGAGCCTGAAACCTGGCGTCCCGCTGGTGCCAACCATCGCGAAAATAGGTCTCGATCGACGCCCGCAAAGATTCGCTAAACGGAATGTTCGGCGTCTTCCCTATGACCGGAAGCACAAACGCTCCAACGCTCTCCGTCTCCCGGGCGGCGACGTCCATCGCCTCGGACCATTTCGATGGATCGACCGCCGCGTCAGCAAAAGCGCCGACTATGAGCTGGGAATTCCACGTCATGGATGCAGCTCTTTATTTAAATGCGTAAAGTATTACACAAAAATTGAATTTCTTCAATAAGTTGATCCGGCGCAAGCTGCTTCCGGCTTCGCGGACAATCCGTCAGTATAAAGGCTCGGAAGCCGACGCCGGAGAATTTGGCTAACTGACTGTAATTGCAGGCGGTTCAGTCGACACAGGACGATCGTGATCGGCGCGATCGAAGATTGCGTGAGAATCCGCGTCGCGGGGCAGGGCGCCATGAGTTCTCACGACGCCGCAGCCTCACCAGGTATGCGTGAGGCCGGCATAGACCGAGACGCCCGGCGCGCCGTAATTGTAGATGGTCTCATATCTGGCGTCGGTGACATTTTCCACCCGCGCATAAGCCGTATATTGGTCGCTCAATTTGTAATTGGCGAGAATGTCGAGCCGGGCGTAGCCGGGAAGCGTCACATTGCCGCCCGTCATGAAATTTTCGTCAAGCGCCGGGCCGACCAGGAGAAGGCGCGGCTTGATTTCGAGCTTGTCGATCCCGGTGAAAACGAGATCGATCGCGCCGGAATTCTTCGGAGTGCGCAGAAGCTGGGTATTGGTGTCCTGATTGACCGCGTCGACATAAGCATAGCTCACGCGGCCGGACAGGACGCCGGGGATCAGCGTGGCGGCGCCTGAAACTTCGACGCCCCTGGTCCGCGCCTTCCCGACATTGTAGTAGCAGCCGCCCAGCGCCGCCTGCGCGGCGGTGCAGGACGAAACGTCGGCGAAACCGATCAGATCGGTGAATTTCGTATCGAACAGGGTTGTCGAAAGCGTCGCCCGGCCCCCGAACAATTGTTGGTCGAAGCCGATTTCGCCGCCGACGCTCTGCTCCGGCTGGAGGTTCGGGTCGCCGTATTGGCTGAAGCGCTGATAGAGCGTCGGGGCTTTTGCGCCATTGCCGAAACTGCCGCGCAGCTTCGTGCCGGTCTCGTCAACGTGATAGGCGAGCGTCACGCGACCGGTGACGAAGGTCGAGCCGTTCACGATCGAATCCACGCGGCCGCCGAATGTGGCGTCGAGCCGGGGCAGGATCGGCGCCCGGTATTGGAAATAAGCCGAATTGGTGATCTGGCTGGCGTCGATCGGCGAAAACGAGCCGTCGTTGGGATTGGGTTTTTGGGAATTGCTCGCCGCCTCCCGCTCGTTGTGCAGGCCGAAGGTGAGCGAGCCAAAGCGGTTGAGCGACAGATCGCCCCGATATTCACCGCCCCAGCGGGCGCCGTGATAGGTCGTCGTGCAGGTGAAGGAGTTGTAAAGGGCGTCGTAGCAGCCTTCGGTCTGGGACACCTGGTTCAGGGTCGTATTCTGGAACAGGCTCAGGTGGTTGTTGAGCGCGCCGCCGAATGTCGCGAAATTGAACCGCAGGTATTCGGAGCCGATCCAGGCCTGCGAGTGATTTTTCGGGGAAAATACATCCGCCGGAACGAAGGCATAGGGATTGTCGAAGCGCAACCCGTTGCCGAAGACCGAGAAGCCGAAGTCGATGCTGGCGGTTTGCGACAGTTTGTAGGAGAAGGTTCCGCTGGCGCCGCCTTTGGCGTTTGGGTCGCCCCAGGGCAGGGGCGGCAAGGGCGTCACGCCATCGCCGATCGTGAGCGGCCGGTTGATGCGATAGCCGTATTGCGGAAAGCCGTCCGTATGCATGGCGTTGACGCCGAGCGAATAGGTCCAGCGGTCGTCGCCGCCCGAGATCGAGGCCCTGCCGGAAATTGTGCCGAAACTGCCGCCTTCGAGCGAAACCGAGCGTTGCGGCTGGCCGGGCGTTCCCTTCTTGGTGATGATGTTGATGACGCCCGCCATGGCGTCCGAGCCGTAAAGCGCCGTCTGCGGCCCCCGCAGGACCTCGATATGGTCGATATTGGCGGCGGTGAGATTGCCGAAATCGACCGAGCCGTCCGTGGCGGAGGCATTGCCGATGCGCATGCCGTCGATCAGGACCAGAACGGCGCCGGGATCGGCGCCGCGGATGCGCACGAGGGCCGTGGAGCCGAAGCCCCCAGCCGGCGTGACTTCGACGCCGGCGACCTCGCGCAAGGTTTCCGTGATGCCCTGCGTTCCGTATTGCGCGATTCGCGAGCCGGGGATGACCGTGATCGAAGACCCAGTGTCCGTGATCGGTTCGGCGATGAGGTCCGCGCTGATGATGATATCCGGCAGCCTCGTTACGCCGTCGGCGCGCGCAAGGGTCGGGAGCGAGGCCGCGCTCGATAAGGCGGCCAATATCGAAATTGCCCGCGCGCAATGCGCCCTTATGGTCGTCGTCATATGTCCTCCGGCCGTCCCACCGACAGCATTAGAGTGGGTTGGTCAGCGGCCGGTCTCCTGGCTCGCGGGTTCTCGCCTTGGCGCTCCTTCCCAGGGGGTCGCCCCAGTGGATCAATGCGCAAAGGCTCGCCGCTTACAGTTGCGGGGGCAGCAGCGGAATCGGAGTCGCCTCCTCACCGCTTTCCCATTGCATTCCGGCGGAAGCCGGAATGCGCCGATGACGGTTGTTCGATTATCCTCGATTGATGGATTACGCAACTGCGAAAGAACGTGCAGGTCGTGGAAAGTCCGCGACTTCTCGTCGGCCACAGGCTGAGGATGCGCGAGGCCGGGGATTTCAGTTCCGGGGCGCGGCCCGGTCGATGATGGCGCGAAAATCCGTATCGCGGGGCAGGGCGCCATAGAGGCGCGCGCCGCACGCGTCGAGACGCGAAGAGCAGAAGGCGTCGGAGACGCAGGAAGGCGCGTGGCGAACCAGCAG
>CAYRNB010000154.1:0-4154 GCA_964425315.1 uncultured Rhodoblastus sp. | reverse complement strand
TCGAAATGTTCGTCGGCGTCGGCGCCAGCCGCGTGCGCGACATGTTCGAGCAGGCGAAGAAAAACGCGCCCTGCATCATTTTCATCGACGAAATCGACGCGGTCGGCCGTCATCGCGGCGCGGGCCTCGGCGGCGGCAATGACGAGCGCGAGCAGACGCTGAACCAGTTGCTGGTGGAAATGGACGGCTTCGAGGCCAATGAGGGCATCATCCTCATCGCCGCGACCAACCGGCCCGACGTGCTCGATCCGGCGCTGCTGCGTCCCGGCCGTTTCGACCGCCAGATCGTCGTGCCCAATCCCGACGTGATCGGCCGCGAAAAGATTCTGAAGGTTCATGCGCGCAAAGTGCCGCTCTCGCCCGACGTCGACCTCAAGACGGTGGCGCGGGGCACGCCGGGCTTTTCCGGCGCGGACCTGATGAATCTGGTCAATGAGGCGGCGCTGCTCGCGGCGCGGCGCGGCAAGCGCGTCGTCACCAATGACGAATTCGAGGACGCCAAAGACAAGATCATGATGGGGTCGGAGCGCCGCACCATGGTGATGACCGAGCAGGAGAAGCTGCTCACCGCCTACCACGAGGGCGGCCACGCCATTGTCGCGCTCAACGTCCCGGCCACCGATCCGGTGCACAAGGCGACCATCATCCCGCGCGGCCGCGCGCTCGGCATGGTCATGCAATTGCCGGAGCGCGACAAGCTGTCGATGAGCTACGAGCAGATGACATCGCGCCTCGCCGTGCTGATGGGCGGGCGCGTGTCGGAGGAGATCATTTTCGGCAAGGACAAGGTCACTTCCGGCGCCCAGAGCGACATCGAGCAGGCGACCAAGCTCGCCCGCGCCATGGTGACGCGCTGGGGCTTTTCCGAGGAACTCGGGACGGTCATGTACGGCGAGAACCAGGAAGAGGTCTTCCTCGGCTATTCCATGGGCCGGCAGCAGAATATTTCCGAAGCCACGTCGCAGAAGATCGACAGCGAGGTGCGCCGTCTGGTCGAGGCCGGACAGTCGGAGGCGCGGCGGATCATCACCGAGAAGCGCCAGGACCTCGAAGCGCTCGCCAAGGGCCTCATCGAATATGAGACCCTGACCGGCGACGAGATTCGCGGTCTGCTCAAGGGCATTCCGCCGGTGCGCGAGACGGCGGACGATACGCCGTCAAGCCCGCGCCGCTCGCCGGTTCCGGCGGCCGGTAAGCCGACCTGGACCGGACCCGAGGGCGATCACGGCCTGAAGCCGGCGCCGGGGTAAAGCGCCTGCGTGCTTTTACTGAACGAGGGCGGCCGCGAATGTGGCCGCCTTTTTCTTGCCGCTATGTTAAACTTGTTCATCATTTGTGAGACGAAGCCGGCGCGGATTGGATTATATTCGCTGCGCAGAATCGTGCCTGGTCTCGATGCGAGAGCATATAGCCGAAAAGCTGAAAAACTTTTCGGAGAAGAATATGCGCAAACACAAAATGATAACTGAGCGTGTTCGACTTGCGTTTTCCGAACCCGCTTTCTTAGGGGCGTTTTTTCATGAGCCGCAAACATTTCGGCACCGACGGCATTCGCGGTCTCGCCAATAAGGCGATCACGCCTGATCTGGCGTTGAAAGTGGGGCAGGCGGCGGGGCTGATCTTCCAGAACGGCGAATATCGCCATCGCGTGGTGATCGGCAAGGACACGCGGCTTTCCGGCTATATGATCGAATATGCGCTCGTCGCCGGCTTCACCTCGGTCGGCATGGACGTGCTGCTGCTTGGCCCGATGCCGACGCCGGCGGTCGCCATGCTGACCCGCTCGATGCGCGCCGATCTCGGCGTGATGATTTCCGCCTCGCACAATCCTTTCGAGGACAACGGCATCAAGCTTTTCGGGCCGCAGGGCTTCAAACTGTCCGACGAGGTGGAAGGGCGGATCGAAGCGCTGATGGCGTCCGATCTCGGCGCCAAACTGGCCAAGCCCAATGACCTCGGCCGGGCGCGGCGCGTCGACGACGTGCGGGCGCGCTATGTCGAATTCGCCAAACATACCCTGCCACGCAACATGTCCTTCGAAGGCATGAGGGTGGTGATCGATTGCGCCAATGGCGCCGCCTACAGGGTCGCGCCCGAAGCCCTTTGGGAGCTTGGCGCCGAAGTCTTTTCGCTCGGCGTCGAGCCGGACGGCAAAAACATCAACCGCGATGTCGGCTCGACCTCGCCGGCGGCGCTGATGCAGAAAGTGCGGGAATTGCGCGCCGATATCGGCATCGCGCTCGACGGCGACGCCGACCGTGTGCTGATCGTCGACGAAAACGGGCGGCTGGTCGACGGTGACCAGCTCATGGCGGTGGTGGCGCAGAGCTGGCGCGAGGACGGCAAGCTGTCGCGGCCGGGCATTGTCGCCACCATCATGTCCAATCTCGGCCTGGAGCGCCATCTCGCCTCCCTGGGCCTGTCGCTGGCGCGCACACCCGTCGGCGACCGCTACGTGCTCGAATATATGCGTGAGCACGGCTACAATATTGGCGGCGAGCAATCCGGCCACATGATCCTGTCCGATTACTGCACCACCGGCGACGGTCTGGTCGCGGCCATGCAGGTCTTGGCGGTGGTCAAGCGCCGAGGGAAGCCGGTAAGCGAAGTCTGCCACGCTTTCGAACCGCTGCCGCAAGTGCTGAAGAACGTGCGTCTCAATGGTGGCCAGCCGCTGGAGAATACGGATGTGGCCAAGGCGATCGAAGCCGCCAAGGAAAAGCTAGGCTTGGAAGGGCGGTTGGTCATTCGTCCCTCGGGCACTGAGCCTGTCATCCGCGTGATGGCGGAAGGCGACGACCGCGTTCTGGTCGAGCAGATCGTCGACGAAGTCTGCGAGGTTTTGGGCGCAGCGGCGTGACCGATCTCTTTCTCGGCATTTGCGGCGGCGCTGTTCTGGCCTTTCTGTCGGCGGTTGCCGCGGCGCATCTGCTGGCGACGGCGGGCTTTCCTCTACCCTCCAGCGAGAAGAGGATCGGCCAGATCGACGGTTTGCGCGGCTTCCTCGCCCTGTCGGTCATGGTCTATCATTTCATCATCTGGCTGCAGGTCACGCGTCTCGGCGGAAGTTGGGCGACGCCGAATTTTTGTTTTTTTGGACAAGTCGGCTCCGGCGCGGTCGCGCTGTTTTTCATGGCTACCGGCCTGCTGTTCTATCCTCGCATTCTTGCTGGCTTTCGCGCCAATTCCTGGCCGTCGGTGTTCATTTCCCGCATTTTTCGCCTCGTCCCGATGAGCGCCGCCGCCTTCGTTCTCGTCACCCTTGTCGTGATGCTCCGCACGGGACACGGCCTTGATGCGCGCTTTTTCGGCGCCGCCCTGCAATGGATTTCCGCAGCCGGAATGCCGCATTTGCTCGGCGATTCCGACCCGGGACGCGTTAACGCTTACGTCCTGTGGTCGTTGAAATATGAATGGCAGTTTTATCTCATCGCGCTTCCTCTTTGCGCAATGCTGATGGATCTCCTGCGTCCCGGGCTTCCGAGCCTTGCGGCTCCGGTCGCCGTGGCTGTCGTCGCGACGGTCTGCAAGAAACTTTTCCCCGACGTGGGGCTTTGGCGCTACATGTCGCTTTTCGTCGCGGGAATGCTGGCCTACGAGGCGCAAAGCCGCCCCAAGATCGCCCGGCTGCTGAAATCGCGCGCCGCAACTTGGTCGGCGATCGCCGCGCTGCTGATTGCGACGATCCTATTCAACTCGCCCTATGACCTCGCCTGGCCGTTCTATGCAATGTTCTTTTTCGCCGTGGCCGGCGGCAACGACATGGGCGGCCTGCTGCGCACGAGGGCGGCGCTCGTCTTGGGCGAATGTTCGTATGGGATCTATCTGACCCACGGAATTATCCTGTTCCTGCTCTTCACTTTTGGCGGAAGCCTGACGGGCCTTTTTGCGACGCCCCTCCTGCCGCTCCTCATGCCTTTCGCGGCGCTTGCCGTCGTCCTGCTCACGGCGACGACTTATCTGCTGGTCGAGCGGCCGGGCATAAGGGCGGGGCGCTATTTCTCCAATCTTTGGCGATCCCTTTCGGCGCGGAAGATCGCCATTGAGACGGAGTGAGCGCGCGGATCAGTCCTCGCGCAGCGTCGTCAGCAGAAGGCGGAAATCCTTCGGCGGTTCGCTTTCGAAGAACAGTTCCTCTCCCGTGATCGGATGGG
>CAYRNB010000153.1:0-4194 GCA_964425315.1 uncultured Rhodoblastus sp. | reverse complement strand
ACCAACCAGCCGGATGACGAAGAGGAGTAAAACCGCGCCAATCGTCGCATTGGCGATCGAAGCGACCATCCCCGAACCAAGATGGACGCCAAGTTGAGGCAGCAGAAACCCTCCGATGAAGGCTCCTGCGACGCCGATAATCATGTCGCCGATGAGGCCCAAGCCCGTGCCTTGCACGAGCTGGCCGGCGAGCCAGCCGGCGATGAGGCCGACTAATAATAAGATGAGTAGTCCTTCGCCTGACATGACGTCCTCGCCTATTTGCTGACAACTTCAGCCGCCGCTTCTTGCGACATTCTTGCTACGTTGGCAGCTTTTGCTGGGAGACGGCAGGCTCGGAATCTACTCAGCGTTGCAAGCACGGGCCGCCAGACCAAGAGTGGGACCTGTCCGTTCAGCGATGACCGCCGCTATGCCTCCCGCCTCCATGGCCACCGCCCATCGGCTCGGCCGGAACTTCGCAAAGCTCCGCGGTCCGACGCTTCCTGGAAACGACTCTTATTATCGAGAGAAGCCGCCGCGCGCCGGTGGAAAGGTTGAGGCGCCCGCGAAAGCTGTTTGGCGCGTCCATCACTTCACTGCGGCGACCGCGAGGCGCGCAAGGGCTGGAAGCGATTTCACGCCGGTCCGTTTCATGATCGCGGCGCGATGGTTTTCGACCGTGCGCTGGCTGATGCCGAGATCGGCCGCAATGTTCTTACTCGGATGACCGGCGAGAACCAGCTCCATGATCTGCTTTTGCCGCTGCGTGAGGCCCTCGATGTGGTTCGCCGCAGCCTCCCGCCAGGCGATGAGCTTGTTCGCATCCTGCGACAGTTCGAGGGCGCGTTCGACGCTGGCGAGCAGTTCCCCGCGGCTGATCGGCTTCTCGATAAAGTCGGATGCGCCCGCCTTCATGGCCTGCACCGCCATCGCAACGTCAGCATCGCCGGTGATCATCACCGCCGGTATCCAATGGCCGTCGTCGCTCAGCCGCTGAAGCAATTCGAGCCCGTTCATTCCCGGCAGATAGGCGTCGATCAGCAGGCAGGCTTGCCGGCCCGGTCGATAGGCGGCTAGAAACGCCTCGCAGCTATCAAAATCCTCGACAGTCCGTCCATCGTCCACCAGCACGTTGCGAATCGCCTCGCGAATGCGCTTGTCGTCATCGACGACGAATATGACAGGCGGCCCGGGAGCCTCGGAGGGTACGGCCGGCTCGCGCGCCTGCGGCCGCGCGGCCGGATGCTTCGTCGCCAGCGCCCGTTGAAGGGCCAGTGATACGTCGTCCAGTTTCACCGGCTTGTTGAGCAGCGCGCAGTCGGCGTCAGCTATGGCGCGCTGCGTCGTGGTCGAAATGTCGCCGGTCAGAACGATCACGGGCACATTGCGATGCAGCTTATCCCGCACCCTGGCGGCCACTTCGAGCCCGTTCATGCGGTTCGGCAGATTGAAGTCGGCGAGGATGAGGTCGGGTCGGAAATCCTCTTGCTCGACCAATTGCATCGCCTCTGAGCCGTCATAAGCGCGCGCCACGCGATGCCCCTCTTCGTTGAGAGAATCGGCGAGCAGCTCGCGCAATTCAGGATCGTCCTCGATGAGCAGGATGGCGCCCTTGCGGTCCGTATCATTGCCGCTCGCGCGATCGAGATCCCGGCGCGCTTCCAGAAGCTTTGGCGCGGCTGCGATCGACGGCAGCGGGACTTCAACGGCGAAAACCGAGCCGTCGCCGTGGCGTGACCGCACCCGCAAGTGATGGCCAAGCAAATTAGCGATCCGCCGCACGATCGAGAGGCCGAGACCCAAGCCGAGGCTGCGCTCGCGCGCCGTATTGCCGACTTGATGGTATTCCTCGAAAATCTTGTGAATTTCCTCATCCGGAACGCCGATCCCGGTGTCCCAGACCTCAATGCTCAACATCCCCTTGCGGCGGCGGCAGCCGAGCAGAACCTTGCCGCTCCTGGTGTATTTCAGCGCATTTGAGAGCAGGTTGCGGATCATCTGTTCGAGCAGGCGGGGATCGCTGCAAATCGACAAGCTGCAAGGAATGACTCGCAAGGCGAGATTCTTCGCATGAGCCTGGTAGGTAAGCTCGTCGCGCATTTTCACCAGCAGATCGTTGACCGGAAACAGGACAATTTCGGCATGGACCACGCCGGCGTCTATCTGGTTGATGTCGAGCAGCGCATTAATCATGCCCGTCATCGCTCCAAGCGTCTCGCCGATCCGCGCCACCAGTTTCCGCTCCCGCTCGCTTTCCACCGCTCGGTTGAGAAGCCCCTGCAGCAGGGCCAGCGTTTGCAGCGGCTGGCGCAGGTCGTGGCTGGCCGCAGCGAGGAAACGCGACTTCGCCGCATCCGCGGCTTCCGCTTGCCGCTTGGCCGCCTCCAGCGCGTCGCTGGCGCTCTTGCGTTCGGTGATGTCGGCGAAGGTGATGACCACCCCCTCCACACCGCCGTCCTGCCTGCGGTAAGGCTGGATCCGGCGCATGTACCAGGCGCCGGTGCGCGCCTCGATCTCCCGTTCGATTGGCAAATGCTTGGCCAGCACGGCTCTGGCGTCCGGCAGAAGCGCGCTGTCAGCCGCGAGCGAGGCGAGGTCCGCCAGCGGGCGCCCGACATCGCCGGGAATGACGCTGAACAACGACTTGGTGGCGGGCGTGAAAAAGCGGATCTTGAGCGTCTCGTCCAGAAAGATCGTCGCGACATCGGTGCTGTACAGCACGTTCTGCAAATCGTCGGAGGTGGTTCGCTGCCGGTCCAGCGTTTCCTGAAGCTGGCTGTTGAGAGCCGTCAGCTCCTCGTTGAGCGATTGCAGCTCCTCCTTCGAGGTGAGCAGCTCCTCATTGGTCGACTGGAATTCCTCGTTCGCCGACAAGGCTTCCTCGTTGATCGCCTTCTGCTCCTCGCCTGCGATCTCGAGATTGCGAATGGCGCCCTGCAATTCCGTCCGGGTGGCTTCCAACTCACGCTCAAGCTCGGCGACGCGCGAAACCTCTCCCGGCGCTATGGCGAGCGCCTGCCGGCGCTCCTGCTCCGCTTCGTCGAGGAAACAGATCAGCGCCAGTTCCTCTCCATCGCTGAGAACCGGCCGCGCCGATATGCCGAAGCGGAGCGTCGCGCCGTCGCGATCGACGCGACAGCCGCCGACGTTGACGGGCGCGTTTTCATGAAAGGCCTGCCGGATCGCCGATCCGAGCTTGGCGCCCACGCCCTTTCGCGCCATGGCCAACAGATTGTGCGTCGGCTGCCCGGGCGCCATCGACAGATAGCGATCCGTCGGCCCCAGCGAAAACAGGCACTCGTTCTTGCGGTTGATCAGCACCGCCGCCGGCGCGTAATTCTCCAGCACCAGACGCCGGCAAAGTTCGGCGAGAACGGTCTGGCGTGACGGCGACGGACCCTGGCCCTGGCGAGCGGGAAGGCGCACGCCGTCACTGCCCAGAAAGCCGAAATCTCCCGGCCGGCCGCGCGCGGTATGACGAAAAATGCGCTCGGTCTTGGAGATCGCCGTGAAGTGGCCATGCGGCTCTCCAACCGTCTCGGCGCCGCCGAGAAGCAGCACGCCTCCCTCGCGCAGCGCGAAATGGAACAGAGCCATGACTTTCGCCTGCGCCTCGGCGCCGAGATAGATCAGCAGATTGCGGCAGGACACGAAATCGAGACGCGAAAACGGCGGGTCGGCCAGCACATCCTGCACGGTGAAGACCACATTCGCGCGCAAGTCCGGCGATATCCTGTACCCGCGATCCTCCTTGACGAAGAACCGGGCAAGCCGCTCCGCCGAGACGTCGGCCTCAATCGATGCCGGATAGAGTCCTTCCCGAGCTTGCGCCACGGCGTCGCCGTCGATATCCGAGGCGAAGACCTGCAGCTTGACACTGCTGTTGGCGGCGACGATGGCCTCGCGGAAAAGCATGGCGAGGGAATAGGTTTCCTCGCCCGTGCTGCAGCCGGCGATCCAGATCCGCAGCGGCTGATTCGCCGGTTGATTGCCGATCAGGCCGGGAATGACTTTTTCCGCCAGAAAGTCGAACACCTTCGGATCGCGGAAGAAACTGGTGACGTTGATCAGTAAATCCTTGGCCAGAAGATCGAGCTCCTCCGGATCGTTGCGCAGCTTTTGCAGATAAAGATCCCTGTCGTCGGTTTCGATCGCCATCCGACGTTCGATCCGGCGCTGCAATGTGCCCCGCTTGTAGAGCCTGAAATCATG
>CAYRNB010000152.1:0-4527 GCA_964425315.1 uncultured Rhodoblastus sp. | reverse complement strand
TTCGCAAAAAACGCCGCCTCTGCTATCAGACCGGCATGAAAAAGAACAATGACAAAGATTTTCGCGCCGCGCGCAAGCGCCCCCATGTCAAACAGCCGCCGCCTCCGAAGGCGTTCGCCGGCGAGCGCGTCGCGAAGGTCATGGCCCGCGTTGGGCTTTGTTCGCGCCGCGACGCCGAGCTTTGGATCGAACAGGGCCGCGTCGCCGTCAATGGCGAGATTTTGCGAAACGCCGCCCGCAATGTGACGGAAAAAGACCAGATTACCGTGGACGGTAAGCCGCTCAGCGCCCGCGAGCGCACCCGCCTGTTTTTGTTCCACAAGCCGCGCGGGCTGGTGACGACCGACCGCGATCCGCAGGGCCGCCACACCGTATTCGACTATATCGCCGAAAAAAATCCGTCGCTGCCGCGGCTGATGTCGATCGGCCGGCTCGACATCAACACCGAGGGCCTGCTGCTGCTGACCAATGACGGCGGCCTCGCCCGCGTGCTGGAGCTGCCCGCGACCGGCTGGCTGCGTCGCTATCGCGCCCGCGCCAATGGGACGACCGACCAGGCGAAGCTCGACACGCTGAAAAAAGGCGTGACCATCGACGGCGTCGATTACGCCGGCGTCGAGGCCAGGCTCGACCGCGTGCAAGGCGCCAATGTCTGGATCACGCTCGCTCTGCGCGAAGGCAAGAACCGCGAGGTCAAGCGCCTGCTCGAACATCTGGATCTTACGACCAACCGGCTGATCCGCCTTTCCTACGGCCCCTTCCAACTCGGCGAAATGGCGGAAGGCGCGGTGGAAGAGGTCCCGAGCCGCGTTCTCGCCGACCAGTTGGGCAAGGGGCTCGCGGCCGAGGCCGGGGTCGATTTCGCCGGGCCGGTGATCGACCATGCGCCGGCGCCGGAGCCGCATTTTTCCCGCGACGGCGCCCGAGGGCGCGCAGAAAGGCCGGCGGGCGGCGCCGCGGTGGGGAAACCGAAGCGCAAGCATGTCTCGGCTTTGCGCAGCGACCGCGCCAAGGCGGCGAGCGGCCCGCGCCGCCGCATCGAAAGCAGCGCCACGGAAGACCGCAAGGGCCGCAGGGTCGCGGTGGAAAGGGTGAGCGCAGCGCGCCGCCCGGAAGAGGCGCCGGACACGCGCAACGCCCGCCGCTTTCGCCAGGAAAAGGAAATAGCGAAAGAAAAGCGGGACAAGAAATTTCCCGGCGAGACCGGCGCGGCGAAGTTTTTCCGCCGCGAGGCGCCGCGCGGCGGAAAGCCTGGCGGCGGCAGGCCGCCCGCGCCGAAAAAGCCGCGCGGAAAGTGACAGATGCGCATCGTCGCCGGCCGTTTTAGGGGCCGCGCCCTGCACGGCCCCCGTTCCGGCGCCATAAGGCCGACCTCGGATAAATTGCGCGAAAGCCTGTTCAATATTCTCGCCCATTCCTATGGCGACCCCCTGCCCGGCGCGCGCGTGATCGACCTATTCGCCGGCACGGGCGCCTTCGGTCTGGAGGCGCTTTCGCGCGGCGCCGAATTCTGTCTCTTCGTCGACGACGGGGCGCAGGCGCGCGCCCTCATTCGCGAGAATGTCGACGCGCTCGGTCTCGGCGGCGTGACGAAAATTTTTCGCCGCGACGCGCGCAGGCTCGGCGAGGCGCCGTCCGGCCCGAAATTCACCCTCGCCTTTCTCGATCCGCCTTATGGCAAAGGTTTTGCGCGGCCGACGCTGCAAGCGCTCGATGAGGGCTTCTGGCTCGCGCCGGGCGCGCTGGTCATTGTCGAAGAGGCGGCGACGGCCGAAATTCCCGCCCCTCCCGTCTTTCATCAGCTTGAGCGCCGCGATTACGGCGAGACGCAAGTCGTCTTTTTGCGCTACGCGCCTGATGACAAGGCTTGACCGGCCTTGAAAGCCGCCCTATGAATTCCTCGAACTTTTCAAGGAAAAAGCGCGTGAGGAAGTTTCTCGTCGTAAGAAGAGCGCCAAGAGCAGGCCGGGACTGACCCGGAATTCCTGCCGCTGGCGCTTGACCGGGTCCCGAAAGGGGCCTTTTTTGTTGGCCGCGAGAAGAGAACAGGCTGGAGCTGAAGATGTCGAAGATGATGACCGGCGCCGAAATGGTGGTGCAAGCCCTGCAGGACCAGGGGGTGACGCATTTGTTCGGCTATCCCGGCGGCGCGGTCCTGCCGATCTATGACGCGCTCTTTCATCAGGACAAGGTCAAGCATGTGCTGGTGCGCCACGAACAGGGCGCGGCCCATGCGGCGGAAGGCTACGCCCGCTCGTCAGGCAAGGTCGGCTGCCTGCTGGTCACCTCCGGCCCCGGCGCAACCAACGCCATCACCGGCCTCACCGACGCTTTGATGGACTCCATTCCCGTCGTCTGCATCACCGGTCAGGTGCCGACCCATCTCATCGGCTCGGACGCCTTCCAGGAATGCGACACCGTCGGCATTTCGCGCCATTGCACCAAGCATAATTATCTGGTGCGCCGCATCGAGGACCTGCCGCGCATATTGCACGAGGCCTTTTATATCGCCCGCTCCGGCCGTCCCGGCCCGGTGTTGATCGACGTTCCCAAGGACGTGCAATTCGCCACCGGCCTCTATGCGCCACCGAAAAACGTCCAGCACAAGACCTATCACCCGCAGTTGAAGGCCGAGCTTTCCAAGGTCAAACAGGCCGTGGCCATGATGGCCAAGGCGAAAAAGCCGGTGTTTTATACCGGCGGCGGCGTCATCAACGCCGGCCCGCTGGCCTCAACCCTTTTGCGTGAACTGGTGGCGCAGACGAACTTCCCCATCACCTCGACCCTGATGGGCCTCGGCGCCTATCCCGGCAGCGGCAAGAACTGGCTGGGCATGCTCGGCATGCATGGCTCCTACGAAGCCAATAACGCCATGTATGAATGCGATCTGATGGTCGCCATCGGCGCGCGTTTCGACGACCGCATCACCGGCCGGCTCGACGCCTTCTCGCCCCATTCGAAGAAAATCCACATCGATATCGATCCGTCCTCGATCAACAAGAACGTCATGGTCGATCTGCCGCTGGTCGGCGATTGCGCCCATGTGCTGGAGGATATGGTGCGGCTGTGGCGCACGGAAGCGCATCCGGTGGACAAGAAGGCGCTCGATTCCTGGTGGACGCAGATCGACCAGTGGCGGGCGCGCAAGAGCTTCGGCTACGCCAAGTCCGACAAGACGATCAAGCCGCAATATGCGGTCGAGCGCCTCTACGAGCACACGAAAAACCGCAAGACGCTGATCACCACCGAAGTCGGCCAGCACCAGATGTGGGCGGCGCAGCACTATCGCTTCGAGGAGCCGAACCGGCTGATGACTTCCGGTGGCCTCGGGACCATGGGCTATGGCCTGCCCGCCGCCATCGGCGCGCAGCTCGCCAATCCCGACGCGCTCGTCATCGACATCGCCGGCGAGGCCTCGATCCTGATGAACATCCAGGAGCTTTCGACCGCCAAGCAGTTCCGCTGCCCGGTGAAAATCTTCATCCTCAACAACGAATATATGGGCATGGTGCGGCAATGGCAGGAATTGCTGCACGGCGGGCGCTATTCCAGCTCCTATTCCGAGGCCCTGCCCGATTTCGTCAAACTGGCGGAAGCCTATGGCATCAAGGGCATTCGCTGCACCGATCCGGCGCAACTCGACGACGCCATCAAGGAAATGCTCGATTCCCCGTTGCCGGTCCTGTTCGACTGCCTGGTGGACAAGGCGGAAAACTGCCTGCCGATGATCCCCTCGGGCAAGGCGCATAATGAGATGATCCTGCCCGACTATGCCGAGGACATCGGCGCCGTCATCGACGACAAGGGCAAGATCATGGTGTGACTTTCGCGGCGCTGACGCGCCGCGCTTCACCTTCGCCGTCATTGCGAGCGAAGCAATCCACGGCGCGGTTCGCACGAAGGATGGATCGCTTCGCTCCGCTCGCGATGACGGGGCCAATTTGCAAAGAGATGGAACGCCAGAAATGAACGCCCAAGCCCCCGCCGCGCCTTCCCCCTATTCTTCATCCGCCGGCAAGCTTTCGCGCGCCGAGGCGCATACGCTTTCGGTGCTCGTCGATAACGAGCCGGGCGTTCTTGCCCGCGTCGTGGGCCTCTTTTCCGGCCGCGGCTATAACATCGAAAGCCTGACGGTGGCCGAGGTCGCCCATGCCCAGCAGCTTTCGCGCATCACCATCGTCACCATCGGCGCGCCGGAGACGATCGAGCAGATTTCGCACCAGCTGGAGCGCATCGTGCCGATCCATAAAGTCACCGATCTCACCGTTCACGGCGGCACAGTCGAGCGCGAACTCGCCATGATCAAGGTGAGGGGCAAGGGCGAGCACCGCACCGAGGCGCTCCGTCTCGCCGAAGCTTTTCGCGCCCGCGTCATCGACGCCACCACGGAGAGCTTTATTTTCGAATTGTCGGGCGCGCCGAAGAAGATCGACGATTTCGTCGAACTGATGCGCCCCATCGGCCTCGTCGAAGTCTCGCGCACCGGCGTCGCCGCCATCACCCGCGGCGCGGCGGCGATGTGAGGCG
>CAYRNB010000151.1:0-4598 GCA_964425315.1 uncultured Rhodoblastus sp. | reverse complement strand
CGAGCCGGAGGCGGTCGCCGCATCAGGGTACCAAGCGTTTGATTTTCTCCACTAGGCGGCGGGCCGTCGCTGTTACTTATTGCGCGCCACTGCGCGACTTGGCGCGGGCCGGCCATGAACTCCCCGCCGCCAAGCTAGAAACGGAGGGAAACCGGCGGCAACTTTCAGTCCTTGCTCGCGGTCGTGACCTGCTGTCCACGCGACAAGCTCCTGACGCGCGGATCTACCGCTTTCGGCGGCGGCTCCCAAGGGTTGCCCGAAGGCGTCGGCGTCAATGGCTCCAAGCCGCAAGTGAGATCCTCGTGGTCCCGCAATTGGTCGGTGACGGAAGCAGCCTGCTTGTGGGCGAAGATCAGCCCATTGCGAACGAGAGCGCTGTCGGCGTTCTGCTCAAGCCACAAATCCCAGAATAGCCGTGGAACATTATGGGTCAGAGCAAAGGCCGGATCTACGAACGGTAAGGTCAATTGATCGGTTAGATCGGGGTCTGGAAATGCATCGATGAGACGAAGGGCAAGAAGCCCGGACTTCTGATTTGCGCCAGGTCCGCGTATCTCCATACCGGCCAGCGGTCGTAATGGGCTGCACCTGAAGGCCTGATACATGACCGCACCCGATCATGCGGACCAAGTCGATCGAAAACGTCTTGCGCAAACGGGGGCATCCATACATGTCTCATCTTCGCTCCTTGGTCAGCTACGATGAGCCAGAAATCCTCCTTTCTCAAATTACCTCAGTTTGTCCCACTCGTGCCGATGCCGAACAGTTGGACCACACCAGGCCCAAGCCTTAGTGACCTGCGGCCCACACGACGGACTCCCTCCGCAGCCGCCGCAACTTCCGCCGCCGCAGGTTCCGCCCGTGCCGACCTCGACCGGCCGCACGCAGCCCCGCCGCAGCCAATATTCCAACATCTCGTCCACAACCGCAGGAGCCAGCCGCAGTTCGGCCGAGAGCTGGCTTGCGGTGGCCGCGGAACTGTCGCGCAAAAGGTCGCGCACTGCGAACAGCGGACTCATGAGGACGCCTCGACCAATATTGCGGCAGGGTCGGAGCGCCGGCGTCCATACAGCCGTAGCCCCACGATCAGGAGTCCGAACGCCGCAACGACGCCAGCGATCCACAACATCGACGATTCGGGATGCTGGGCGAAGGTCCCAGCCTGATAAACAACCGTCCCCGCTCCCCAGCCCAAGCCCACGCCGTAGAACATGGAAAATGCCATCCAGCCCCAGCCCACTTCGCGCCGCAGGGCCCCCATGGTGCTGGCGCAGGGCATGTACAACAGCACGAACACCAGGTAGGCGAACGCCGACAGGGGCGTAAATCCTTCCGCGATGGCCTTGAGGGTCGCGCTATCGGCGCCGGAGGCCTGCTCCGCCGCTTGGGTGGATTTGAGCTTGGACAACCCCAACGGATCGTTCAGCGTCGTGAGGAAGGTCAGAGCGTTGGCCGGGATCGTTTTTACCGCATCCCACAGCTCCCCCCCGATGTCCGGGTCACGGTAGGCTTTCATCAGGTCCGCGGCGTTCTGACGCTGATAGATGCCGTTGAGCGTGCCGATGACGATTTCCTTCGCCGCCGCGCCGGCGATCAATCCGGAGACCGCCGGCCAGTTGCCCTCCTTGATGCCCATGGGTTTGAACAAGGGCGCCAGCGCGCTGCTTCCCTGCGCCAGCAACGAATGATCGATATCGGTGCTCCGCAGCCCGTTTCCGGTCCAGCCGACGCCAGGCAGGACGAATAGCACCAGGCCGATAACCGTGATCACGCGCCCTACGCGGAACAAAAACACCTTGAGCCGCTGCCAGCTTTGCAACAGCACGCTCCGCACGCTCGGCAGACGATAAGGCGGCAGCTCCATGACAAAAGGCAGCGCCTCGCCGCGCACCGCCGTCCTACCCAGAAGCCAAGCGGTCAGCAGCGCCACCACGATGCCGAGTATGTACAAAAGGAAGACCACCTGGCCGCCATTGCCGCGAAAGAAGACCACGGCAAACGCCATATAGATGGTCAGGCGCGCCGAGCAGGACATGAACGGCTGCATCAATACGGTGAGCATGCGCCCGCGCCGGTCTTCAATAATGCGCGAGCCCATGATCGCCGGCACATTGCAGCCGAAACCGATCACCATCGGCACTAGGGCGTTGCCGGGCAGGCCGAGGCGGCGCATGAATCGGTCCATGGCGTATGCCGCCCGGGCCATGTAACCGGAATCGTCGAGCAAGGCCAGGAACAGGAAAGTCAGGCCGATAGGCGGAATGAAGGCAATGACCAGATTCAGGCCGCCGCCGATTCCGCCGGCGATCACCGAGACCAGCCACGACGGCAATCCCGCCGCGTACAGCACGTGACCGACGCCGTTGATCAATAAGGCGGCCGAAGCCTTGTCGAAAAAGTCCAGGAAAATGTTGCCGCCACTGAAGCTGACCACGAACACCAAATACAGCACCAGCAGGAACGTCGGCACGCCCAGCCAGTCGCTCAACACGATGCGATCGAGCGCATCGGTCACACGCTGACGAATCCCGGCCGGTCCTTTGCGCCGCAGCGCCGCCGCGGCGACCTCGTGCGCCCATGCGAAGCGCGCCGCGGCCACCGTGTCCGCCGCCGTTTCTCCCTCGGCCGCCTGGATTCGCGCGCAAACGCGCTGCAGCTTCTCGCGCACTGCGGGGCTGCCGGGCTCGGTCATATCCTCGATCAGGCGCAGCGCCTCGAATCGCTTGCGCGCCGGACTGCACGCGTCGAGCATGGCGGCCAGGGCCTGCAGCCCCCGCTCCACGTCCGGCCCGTATCCGTGGGGCGCGCCCCGGGGCGGCTCATCGAGCGCGCGCGCCATGGCCGCGAGCAACTCTTGCCGTCCCGCGCCCTTGCGCGCCACCATAGGAACCACCGGAACGCCCAGAGCCGCCGACATTTCCGCCAGCCGTGGCTCCAGACCATGGGCCTCGGCCTCGTCGACCATGTTCAGGGCCACAATCAGCGGCCTGCCCATTTCCAGCAGCTCCGCCGTCAAGGCCAGGTGACGCTCCAGGTTGGAGGCGTCGACAATATTCACCACCAGATGAACATTGCCGTCGAGAAGGAAATCGCGCGCCACGGCTTGGTCGACGCCGCCTCCGCCCAGCAGGCTATACACGCCGGGCAAATCCACGACCATGGCCTTGCGCCCTGGCAGGCTCGTTTCTCCGCTCCGCTGCTCCACGGTCACGCCCGGCCAATTGCCGACATGCTGGCGTGCGCCGGTCAATAAGTTGAAAATCGTGGTCTTGCCGCAATTGGGATTGCCCGCCAGCGCAATGACCGACTGCCCGCCGGAGGATACGGCGAAACTGTCGTCGGCAGCGTGACACGCGCTCAAGAGCAGTCTCCCTTGTGATCTGCGGTATCGGACATGACCGGCGACACCTCGACCCTGATCTGCTCGATGACGCCCCGCCCAAGCGCGATCCGCGCTCCTCCGACTTGCAACACCGCGCCTCGCCGGCCGGGCCCGTGCACTACACGGACATCCACGCCAGGACGTATGCCGATCATGCTCATCCTCTGCGCCATGCGTCTTCCGCCCTCGATGCACCGCACTTTGGCGCATTCGCCTTCGCGCAAACCCGCCAGCGCCCGAAACTCGTTGAAACCACTCGGTTGATCGTTCATCGGGATCCCTCCGGCGCGATCAACGCGTCGCCGTTTCTCTGGATATTGTCGAGGAAGTTGAAAGGGTTCGACTTCGAAGGCGTCGCGACGACGAAACCGGCCTCGGCCAGGGCGGCGGTCGCCAGTGGCGGCAAGGCGCCGGTTGTCGCTCGATGCGCCCCGAAATATCCCTCTCTTGTCTGCAAAGCCAAGCTCCAGCCCATACCCCTTCTTTCGAGGGATAAGGTCGAGCCAAGAGGGTTACAAGCGAATCTCTTTTGTTTAGACCTATTCGAAATAGGGCTTGGAACCTGGGGCGGAGCAGGCCCATTCCGGTCCTTCAACCGCAACATTCCCGACCGGCCCAGGCCTCTCTGCCCTCTTTGACGAGAAGCCAGACAATCGCGAGCGAGGCGACGCCGTCGATCCACCAGGCGCCGACAGCCAGTTGGGCGGCGAGACTGATGACCACCACAAACGAGAGCCAGCCGCACGTAACCGCCTCCATTGCATCCGCTCGCAATGCGCGACTGCCAAGCTTTTCGGCGATTGCAATCTTGCGGTGAGCGAGGTAACGCATGGATGGAATGGCGGCCAGGGCGACAATTAGACCGGGCCAGGAGAACGCCTCGCCGCTCCGCGTCCACAGGCTCCACTCCGACGCAATCGTCACATAGGCGGCCAGGGTCAAAAGCAACGCCCCAGCAATCCGGCTCGCCATCCTTTCGGTCTCCTCCGAAAAGCTCTCGCCGCGCCGAAGCTCAATGGTTAGTCGCCATATTAGAACGCCGGCCGAAGCCAATTCAATAAGGCTGTCCAAGCCAAAGGCCATCAAAACCAGGCTGCCGGCTGCAAGGCCGGACGCGATGGCGACAATGGCCTCAACGGTCATCCAGCCGATCGTCAGCCATTCGAGTCGGAAGGCTTGGCGAATCAAGGCTCGTCTATCGTCGGATTGTCCTAGC
>CAYRNB010000150.1:0-4688 GCA_964425315.1 uncultured Rhodoblastus sp. | reverse complement strand
GCGGCATGGGCGTCGGTGCCGTAAACGATGCCGAGCGGCGTCTCGGCGCGCGACACGTAAAGCAGGGCCGAGCGGACATTGTCGGCGAGCGCCAGATGGTTCTTGGCCCCTTTCCATAGCCCCAGTTTTTTCAGCGCCGCCTTGCCATAGATTCCTGCCGGGACGCTGACCGGATCGCCCATGGCCATTCGTCCGCCCGCCAGAGTGGCGGCGATCGCCGCCGGCGTCAGCGCCACCGAATTTTCCCGCGCGCTTTTCGGCGCGATCAGCACCAGATCGTTGCCGAGCAGATTTTTCCGGGTTTTCGCCACGATGAGTTTCTTGGCGGCGAGATAGTCCATGCTCTCCACATCGGCCCCGATATAGATGTCGGCCGGCGCCCCGGCCGCGATCTGGCGCGCCAGCGGGAAGGAGGCGGCGTAGGCGATGGCGGCGGCGCCCCCGGTCTTGCGCTTCCATAAGGCCGCGGCGTTGTCGAGGGCGTTCCTCAGACTGGCGGCGGCGAAAACCGTGACCTTGGCGGGTCTGGCCACCGTAGGCGGCGCGTCGAGCGCCACGGCCGGGAAAGCCAGCCCGGCCAGCGTCAGGGTCAAAAAGGCGCGCCGTGAAAAAAGCGCCGCAAACTTAGTCATCAGTCGCATAGTCCCATTCTCCTTGCGCCCCAAAACTGCAATACAGGCGCCAGAAGCGGCCAGCCCGCTCGACAATATGTAAAAGACTTACATTTTGAGGGGAATATGGCCGAGACGAGTCAGATTGCCGGCGCTTCCGCCTTCGAGCAGCATCCCTTGCGCGCCCGAATTTTGGGCGAATTGCACGCGCGGCCGACGCGGCCCCTGCAAAACCCGGCCCGCGTCCTGCATTTCGGCTATCTCGTTGGGGCGGACCAGGCGGAGGCCGACCGCGTCGCCCTGGAGAAGCTCTGCGTCGAGCGCGGCAAGTCCGGCCCCGATCCGCAGGCGCGGCAATTCCGTGTCGAATTGCAAGGCGTGGCCCTGACCTGGGAACGGCATGGCGAATTCGTCACCCATAGCTGGGAATTCGCCGGCGCCGAAGGCGAGGCGCCGTTTTCGCCTTCGCCCGCCGCCTTGATGGCCAAGGTGCAGATGCCGCCGCAGCCCGGACAATTGCTGGTCGCGGTCGATCTGCATATGGTCGAAGGCGACGCCGATCCGGCGGCTCTCGACGCGCATTTCGGCCCGCTTCACACCGCGGTTTCCGAAGCCAACAACCGCCGCGCCCTTATCGCCAGCGATTTCGCTCCCGACACTTTCGGCTTCGTTCGCATTTTCATCGCCAACCGCGCCATGCCGGAATTGGCCGCCGGCCGGCTCGCCCAGAGGCTCCTGGAGCTCGAAACCTACCGCACTTTGGCGCTTATGGGCCTGCCCGAAGCGCAAAGACTGGCCCCCTCCATCCGCCATATCGAGCAGGAATTGCCGCGCCTGCTCGATTCCATGTCCCATGCGCAGGGTGTGGAGGCCAACCGCCAATTGCTCGACGAACTCACCTCCCTGGCGGCGGAACTGGAGGTCGGCGCGACCTCCAGCCTGTTTCGCTTCGGCGCTACCCGCGCCTATGACGATCTGGTGCAGGCGCGCATCGTCGCCATCAACGAGACGCCCTTGCCCGATTATCCGAGCTGGAGCGGTTTTCTCACCCGGCGGCTGCAGCCGGCGATCCGCACCTGCGTCAATACCGAGGCGCGGCAGGCCGACCTGTCGCGCAAGCTGGCGCGCGCCGCCCAACTGTTGCGCACTCGCGTCGATACCGAGGTCGAGGCGCAGAACGGCGATCTCCTGCGGCAGATGGGCGAGCGCGTGCAATTGCAATTGCGGTTGCAGCAGACGGTGGAGGGCCTCTCCGTCGCCGCCATAACCTATTACATTTCCAGCATTTTCAATCACGTGTTCGAGGGCGCGGAAAAGGCCGGGCTGAAAATCGACCCGACCATCGCCACCGCCGTCATCATTCCCTTCATCGCGGCGCTCGTCGGTTGGACGGTCTGGCGCATCCGCAAGAAGCACAGCGGGGAATGACGGAAGAGCTGGCGGCGCCGGCCAGCGCGCGCTCTAGGGAATCTCGAAGACCTGGCCGGGATAGATCAGGTTGGGATTGCGGATTTTATTTGAATTGGCGTGATAAATCTTCGGATAGAGCGCCCCGCGCCCAAACCTCTCGCGGCTGATGCGCCAAAGCGTGTCTCCGCGCACGATCCTCGCCGCATTGTCGGCCGCGACCGGGCTCGACGCCGGCTGCTTGGCCTGGGGTTCGGTCTTGGCGACGACGGAGGCCGAAGGCGCCGGCTTCGCGGCGGCCGGGGCTGAAGGCGCCGCCTTGGCGACGTCCGAAGTCTTGGCCTTGGTCCGCGGCGCGATGGAAACCGCCATGACAAAGCGTTCCTTCGATTTGGCGCCATTGGGCAAGGTTGTGCTGCGCAGCGATAATTTATGCGCCCCCGCGTCGAGGCGCGGCGGCAAAAGGACGAATTCGCCGTTGGTCGCGTTGGTTTTCGCCTGCAAGACGGTCTTGCCGTTATCGAGCAGAGCGACCTCCGCGCCTGGCTCGGCCCGGCCCGCGACGACCACGTCCCCATTCGGCTCAACGCGAGCGATGTCGACGCTTGGCGCCGGCAACGCGGGCGACTTGGACGATGCGGCCGAAGTGGCCGCCTGCGCGACGTGCGCTCCCGAAGGAGCGGCGTGAGATGTTGTCGAGGCGACCCGAGGCGCTGGCGGCGCGGCGTGCTGTTCCGCTGGCGCGGCGTGAGATGCTGTCGAGGCCGCCCGAGGCGCTGGCGGCGCGACGCGCGCTTCCGAAGGCGCGGCGTGCGATTTAGTCGGAGCTGCCTGAGGAGCTGGCGGCGCGGCATGAGGTTTCGACGGCGCCGCTTGCGATTGGGATGAGGCGACGCCAGTCGCCGGCGGGGTGGCGGAAGGCGCGGGGGCGCGCGCAGCGGTTGTGGGCTGCGAGGACGCCGAAGACGTCGGCGGAGTCTGCCGCCCGATTTTCACGCTGTTTGCGGCGCTTTCGAGATAGCGGGCCGCTTCCGGCAGGCCCCCCCCACGATAGAACCAAAACGCCGCCAGGCCCAAGGCGAGAATGACAAGGCCGCTTCCCGCGGCCACGGGCCTCCACGCGCCCGATTTGCTGATCATTTCATCCCCCGGCAAAAACCACGCCGCTTTCCGGCGTTTAAACCAGTTTGGGCTGGTTTTGTTCCCGATAAAGCCTCAATTTGGCGGAAAGGTCGATTACCCATTCTCCTGCTCGGCGTCGCGGCCACTGTGTTTTTGATCGGGAGAAGACCCCGGCGTGAGGCGGGAAGCCGATCCAAGCCTACGCGCGCCAGCAAAAAGCGCGTTTTTTCGTTGAGGTCAATCCTTGCGCCAGACGAACAGCGAGCTCAGGGCGAAATTCCACACCGAGCCGACCACCACGCCGGCGAGCGCCGAGACGATGATCCACGGATGCGCGTCGTAAATCCAGGTGGCGACGCCGACATTGGCCGCTGCGCCGAAGCCGCAGACGGCATAGAAGTAGAGCAGGCCGCGCAGGGTCGGCCAAAACCCCTTCAGCTTGGCGTCATGGTAGGTGATGACGTTGTTGATGAAGAAATTGCTGGTCATGGCGGCGACCACGGCGATGCTTTGCGCCTGGGGGAAATTGACCCCTGGAAAGGCCAAGGCCGTCTTCAGCGTGGTCAGATGGATCGCGACGCCGAGGGCGCCGACCAGGCCGAAAAAGATGAAGCGCACCGGAATGCGCCCGCCGCTGACCTTGTTGAGCATCAGGCCAAGGAAATCCAGGCCGACCTTGACGTCGAATTTCGACTCGCCGGCGAAACGCTCGCGGAACATGTAGCCAACCTCGGCAATTTTCAGGGGTTTTCTCGCCGAAGCGACGATGTCGGCCAGAATTTTGAATCCGGTAGGGGTGAGATCTGGCGCGCATTCCTCGACGATCTCCCGCCGCAGCATGAAAAAGCCACTCATCAGGTCGGAGAGATCGGTCCTCAGGGCGCGTTTGGCCAGATTTGTGGCGAAGCGGCTGATGGCGGCGCGGCGCGCCGTAAAGCCCGCGTCGTCCGAACCGCCCTCGACATGGCGGCTGCCGACGACGAGATCGCTGCCGGAGCGGATTTTTTCCAGCATTTGCGGCAAAATTTTCTCGTCATGCTGGAGGTCTGCGTCCATCACCGCGACGATCGGCGCGCTCGAGGCGAGCATTCCCTCGATGCAGGCGCCCGCCAGGCCGCGCCGGTTGACGCGGCGAATGCAGCGGATGCGCGCGTCCTGGCGCCCAATTTCCTTGGCGAGTTCCGCCGTTCCGTCGGGGCTGTTGTCGTCCACGACGATCATTTCCCAATCGACGCCCGCGAGCGCGGCGTCGACCCGCCTGACCAACTCGCGAAGGTTGTCGCTTTCGTTGAAGGTCGGTACGACGAGCGAGATTTCGGCGGCCAAAGACGGGGCTTTCAATTTGGTGTAGATATCTGCTAGCTGCATTGCCCCCCGTAGTCCAGCCGCCGCTTGCGAGGAATCCGTTGGTCCGCGGACCTCTGAGGGCGCATGCGACGAGGCCGCGTCGCGTTGAATTTTGGACGATTTCATGGACAGGCTCATTTCGCTCGATCACGGACAGGGTTTGTCCGTCCGCTTTTCTGCGGCCGGCAGGACCTTGGCGCT
>CAYRNB010000149.1:0-4804 GCA_964425315.1 uncultured Rhodoblastus sp. | reverse complement strand
AACCGCCGCGCCGCCTTCATCGTTCTCACCGGTTCATCTGGACATCAAGCGAGCGGAAGGCGCCGCGCTGGCGCTCGACCACGAAACTCGCGACCGGCTGGCCGCCTTTATAAAGGACGGCCAGGGTGAAGGATTGCCAATTGGCCATATTGGCCGGACCCTGATAGGCGGCGCCGATGCGCAGCAGATCGGCGGCGCCGTCGCCTTTCAGCGCGAACCAGTGATCGCTGCCGTCGAAACGGAAGGGTTCGGGCGCGAGCGACGTTTGCGCCGCGCCGAAAGTGGGAAAGGCGGCGGGATCGTCCGCCGATTCCGGACCAGGTTGCGCGGGCGTCAGGTCGGGATCGAGAATCTGGTTCTTTGACTCGCGGTATTGCTTCGCCCATTTCGCCGCGCGCGCGCTGAAGGCCGTGCAAAGGCTGGGCTGCGGACAATTCTTTTCCACCGTTTTGTAGGGAATGGCGTAATGGGCCGTAATCGTGCAGGTCTTGGCCAGGGCGCCGTCGGCGATCGTGTAGATTTGCAGCCAATCGTTGTCGATGAAATCGTCATAGCTTTGCGCATAAAAGGCCGTGTGGTCGGCATAGCCGAGCGCGACCCCGCCATATGAACAGAGATCGTAGGGGTCGTCGGGCGTCGGCGTCGTCAGCGACACGGGCGCGCCGCTGGCGAGATTGAACGGGAAGGGCGTGTGGCAATGGGCCGTGCCCGCGATCGCGTCGAGCATGGCGAGCCCCTTCTTGCCGCCGACATGGAAAAAGCGCCCCTCGGATTGTTGAAAGAGGGCGCGGTCATTGTCGGTGAGCGGAAATTTCAGCATTTGCTTGTAGCTGAGCGGCGCGCCGTAATCGAGGCCGGCGGCGCGCCTTTTCTTCACGGCGTTGCGGATGGAAATGCGCTCGTAGGATTCGTGCGTCCTGGCCGAGGGCCTGAAGGCGCGGAGCGACGCCTTGATCGACCGGGCCGCCGCATGACAGACGCCGGTCGCGGCATGGGCGGCAGGGAGAGGAGTCAAAAAAGCGATCAGGCAGACAGGCAGGCGACGCATGGAGCAACTCGCGGGGCGGGGGCGTTGAACGTGCGGCAAGCTTAAAACAGCTTTTTAAAAAGCGGAAACAGGACTTTGGAAAAAAACTTGCGGCTTCGCCTCCTTCCTTTTTCATTTGGCAGGCTCCGGACCAGCTTGGCGGGCTAGGTTTCGCCAGTCCTGGAGAAGAAAGCCATGCCGCAACAACGCCCTCCGCTCTTCGCGGCCGTCTTCGCCGCCGGCGCCGTCTTGGCGCCGCAGGCCGCGGGGGGCGCCGAAAAAGCGCCGAGGCCGCTGCTCGCCCAATATTACAATCCCGCGCCGCCTGCGCCGCCGGCCTACAATCCGCCGCCGAACAGCCCGCCGCCCTACAGCCCTCCGCCGCCGCCGGCGATCAATCCGCCGGTTTTCAATCAGCCGACCTATACGCCGCCAACCTATTATCCCACCAACAACTACCCGACGACCTATTATCACGGGTGATTTTTACTCCCGATTAACCACGCAAGCCTGGCGCAAGCCGCGCCGGGCATATTGGCGTGGGCTAATCAGGGAGTCGCGCCATGCTTGTATCCCTGTTGAACGCGTCGGACCCATACGCCTCCGCCGACGCCGGGCGGAAGGAAAGGACGAAGGTTGCGCAAGCCGCGCCCTTCGCCGTTCCTTCAGCGATCGAGAAAGGCGGCGGTCCTGCGCGGCGGGCGCGCCGCGGCGCCGGAAAGCCGAAGGAACAGAGGGCGGCGGCCGCCGAAAATACGCAAGCCGGACTTTTCGCCGAAGCGGCCGACGAAGAGGATTTTTGCGCGAATCTGCCGGAAGACGCGCTTGACGGCCAGGCGCTCTGCGCCCTGCTCAAGGAGACGGCTGTCTAAGCCTCTTGCGCAAAAATCGCTGTGATCGGCCAGCGGGCCGCGGCCGTTATTTTCCCGCCGCCTGACGAAGGTAGACCAGGCCGACGAGGATCGTCAGCAAGCCGGCCCATGTCGCCAGATTGGCGATCACCGCCTTGCGCGCGCTCTTGCGCTCGTGCCAAAGGCGCGGCCGAATTCCCTTGCTGATGAACACGACCTGCGCCGCCAGATTGATGCAGGCGATATTGGCGCCGAGCAGCATTGCGGCGCCGATGGCGTTTTCGGACTTTTGGGCGGCGGCCATAATGCCGAGCGTCGCGGCCGGCGGCAGCAGGGCCACCGCCACCATCACGCCGACCAATGTGGCGGGCAGGGCGGTGGTGACGGACAAGGCGGCCGCGGCGCCCGATGCGAGCGCGAGAGCGATGCCGCCATAATGCAGCGACGACCGCGCCAAAAGTTCCGTGCTGTTGACGTTCGGCGTGACGACGAGCGTCAGGGCGGCGGCGACCGCGACGCTCAGCGCCACGCCGAGAACGCTCGATTTCGCCGCGGACAGCATTAGCGGGCGATCGCCGATGGCGGTGGCGAAAGCGAAGGCGATGTTGGGGCCAAGCAGCGGCGCGATCACCATGGCGCCGATGACGACCGCGACATTGTCCGTCTCCAGTCCGACCGAGGCCACCACGGTCGAAAGAAAAACGAGCAACAGAAAGTTCGAATCCGTGTGAACGCCGCTCGCGACGTTATTATAAAGTTCCTCGCGCGATGCCCGCTCCCGCTCCTCCTTTTGCCGCCGTTCCTCGTCCGCGTCGGGCTTTTTCTTCTCCTCTTCTTCTTCCGGCCCTCGCGGGATGACCACGTCGGTCGGCAGCATGACGATGCGCCAGTTCTCCGATTTTCCCAGCGCGTGCTGAAGCCGGTCGAGCAGGGCCTGGCGATCGATTTCGCCGACCAGAATCCGAATGAGGCGGCGCCCGTCGCCGAGCGGCGGCTCGACCTCGATTTCCATCGCCTGCATTTCTTCCGCGACCGAAGTCACGGCGCGCACGCGCTCCTCGGCCGCGGCCACTTCAATCAGTTTGAACGCCATTCGTCGGTCCCCTCACCCTGCGGCGCGATCATTATTTCGATATGCAATGGGTGGGGCAAGACGCGAATGGCTATTGCAGGCGCACCAGGACGCTGTCGCTGGCGCCTTTGGAGTCGATCACCGAGACGCGGGCGAAGCCAGCGCCGTCGGGCCGCCAGCGCGCGTCGTGGCGCCAGTTCTGGGCGTTGTCCGCGTCCTTGACCGGCGCGCCGTTGATCATCCAGGTGAGGGGCGGCGCGCCGCCTTCGGCTTTGAGCGCCAGTTCCGGCTCGTCGCCGCCGTGGCTGGCGCGATCCAGGCCGAGGTCGATGCGCGCGCCATTGGGCGGATAGAAAATTTTTAGGGGCGAAGAAAAAGTCGCGGCGAGCGTTTTCGGCGCGTCGCGGCGCAAATGGCGCAAAGGCGGAGGCAGGGTCGCGGTGGTCGCGACCAAAGCGTTGGGCGGGCGCGGAATGATGTCGTGCTTTCCGCCGAGCCGGGCGAAAACGTCGAAGAGCACCGGCGCCGCGACCTCACGGCCGATCAATCCGGGAACCCCGCCATTGTCGGCGCGCCCGACCCACACCGCGACCGTATGGGCGCGGTCGAAGCCGATCGCCAAAGCGTCGCGATAGCCATAGGACGTGCCGGTCTTGAAGGCGATCTTGCCCATCGTCGCATTGTCGGGCGGCGGCGCGAAACGCAAAATATCGGCGACATACCAGGCGGCGACCGGGCTGGCGATGCGCCGTTCGGGCGCGGCCGACGGCGGCGCATCGAAACTTTCGCGCAGATTGGGAACGACGCCCTGGCGCGCGAAGCCGGCATAAAGGCGGGCGAGGTCGATGAGGCGGATTCCGGCGCCGCCGAGGCCGATGGCGAGGCCGGGGTTGGCGTCCTTCGGCAGGACGAGATGGACGCCGGCGCTCTCCAGCCGCGCGAGAAAACGCGAAACCCCGACCGCATTGAGCACTTGCGTCGCAGGCAGATTGAGCGACCATTGCAGCGCGTGGCGCGCCGTCACCTCGCCGTGGAATTTGTCGTCGAAATTGACCGGCCGCCAGGCGCCGTAGCGCGCCGGCCGGTCGTCGAGCAGGGTTTCGGGATGGGCGATTCCCTCGCCGAAGGCCATGGCGTAGATGAAAGGTTTCAGCGTCGATCCGGGCGAGCGCAGGGCTTGCGTCATGTCGATGGCGCCGGCGCGGGGAATCGAAAAATAATCGGCGCTGCCGACACGGGCAAGAATCTCGCCGGTCGCGTTATCGACGACCACAATGGCCATGGTCAGCTTCGGCCCCAGCCTTTGCGCCCGCTCGCGCGCCAGTTTTTCCAGGCTCGCTTGCAGGCGCGCGTCAATGGTCAGATGGAAAATCCTGCGATCGGGATCGGCGCGCAAAAAAGCTTCGGTCGCATGCGGCGCGAGTACGGGAAATTTTTCGCGCGCGCGAGGGATCGGTTCGGCCTTGGCGTAGCGCGCTTCGGCCGCGCTCAGCACATGCGCGGCCAGCGCCCGGTCGATGACGCGGTTACGCGCCGCGCGCGCGGCTTTCGGGAAGCGATCCGGCCGGCGCGCTTCCGGCGATTGCGGAAGGGCGACGAGAAGAGCCGCCTCGCCATAACTCAAATGTCGCGGCTCCTTGCCGAAATAGGCGAGACTTGCGGCGCGCAGGCCTTCAAGGTTGCCGCCATAGGGCGCGAGCGTCAGATAGATGTCGAGGATCTGCTTTTTGGAGAAGCGCTCTTCGAGCTGATAGGCGCGAAGGACCTGGCGCGCCTTGGCGAGGAGATTGCGCTTGGGCCGCGGCTCCAGCAGCCGCGCCGCCTGCATGGTCAAAGTCGAGCCGCCGGAGACGA
>CAYRNB010000148.1:0-5012 GCA_964425315.1 uncultured Rhodoblastus sp. | reverse complement strand
TGAAAAGCCCGATCGACGGCACGGTCTATGGCCTCTCGGTGACGACGATCGGCCAAGTGGTCGGCGCCGGCGACGAATTAATGCGCATCGTGCCGGCAGGGGCGTCGTTGGAGATTGAGGCCTATCTCGCCAATAAGGACGTCGGCTTCGTCAAGCCCGGGCAGAAGGCGGTGGTGAAGATCGCCGCTTTCCCCTTTACGCGCTATGGCGTGCTGCCGGCGAAGGTGACGCGGGTGGCGAGCGACGCCATTCCCGAGCCCGACGCCCGGCTGAACGAAGCCGACGCGTCGCGCGCGCCGAAAGACAAAATGTTCGCCGGCGCGCAGCACACACAGAATCTGGTTTTTCCGGTGACGCTCAAGCCGGAGCGTACGAGCATGGACATCGACGGCAAGAAAATGCCGCTCAGGCCCGGCATGGCCGTCTCGGTCGAAATCGCCACCGGAAAACGCCGCATCCTCGAATATATCTTCTCCCCACTCGTCGAAACCGCTTCCGACGCAATGAAGGAAAGGTGAGGGATTTCACGAATATCATCCGGTGGGCCGGACGGTTTAGGTGGTCGGCGCCTTTCCCTCAGTGGGCGGGGTCGATGTCAGCAGATCCTGTAGCTCGTCGATATCCGCGGGCTTGACCATATGGCGGTCGAAGCCGGCCGCGGCGCTCTTCTTGCGGTCCTCGTCCCGCCCCCAGCCGCTCAAGGCGATCAGCGGCACGTCGCGCCCTTCCGGAATCCGGCGGATTCGCCGGGCGGTCTCGTAACCGTCCATTTCCGGCATGCCGATGTCGATAAAGGCGATATCCGGCCGGAATTCGGCGATGGCCGCGAGCGCCGACGCGCCGTCGTAAACGACGCGGACCTCGGGAAAAAACTCGTCCAGAACCAAAGCGAAACTGTTGGCGACGTCCTCATTGTCATCAACGATCAGCACGCGGCGCGCCCGCGCCGAAGCCGTCGAGCGCGCTTTCTTCGCTTTGGCGGGCGGCGTCGCGGCGACGAGCGGCAAAAGCACGGTGAAGGTGCTGCCCTTGCCGAGTCCCTCGCTGGCCGCCCTTATATCGCCGCCGTGCAGCGCGATGAGGTTTTGCGCGAGCGAAAGGCCGATTCCGGCGCCATCCGCCGGTCGGCCGCTGTCGCGCCCGCGCTGGTAAAAGAGCTCGAAAACATGCGGGACGGCCTCGGGCGACATGCCCGCGCCATTGTCGCGCACGGTCACGACAGCGTATTCCTCGTTGCGTCCTGTCGCGAGTTCGATGCGGCCGCTCGGCGGGGTATATTTCGCGGCGTTATTGAGAAGATTGACCAGAACCTGGGCGAGGCGCACCCGGTCGCCATGGACATTCAGCGCCTCGGCGGCGAGCGAAAGGCGCAGGTCACGCTTCTCGCCGAAGGAAGACTGCGCCGCCTCAGCCGCCTCGCGCGCGAGCGCGTTTAAATCGACGATTCCGAGGCGCAATTCGATCTTGCCTTGCGCGATGCGCGAAACGTCGAGCAGATCGTCGACGAGACGTTTGAGATGGGACGCCTGCCGCCCCATCATGGCGCGCAGCCGCTCGACCTCGTCGGCGCCCAGGCCGGGACGCTTCAAGACTTGCAAGGCGTTGACGATAGGCGCCAGCGGATTGCGCAATTCATGCGCCAGAGTCGCCAGAAACTCGTCCTTGCGCTGGTCCGCCGCCAGCACTTTCTCGCGCAGCTGATGGGCGTTTATGGCGTCGGCCACCCGCCGGGCGCAAATTTGGGCGACCCTTTTGTCGCGGTCGGCAAAAGTTCGAGGCGCGCGAAAATACACGGAGAGGACGCCGAGAACCTGTCCCGAGGTGCAACGCAACGGGGTCGAAATCGCCGCGCGCGCGCTGGCCGACAACATCGCCTGGCGGCTCGGCGCGATGGATGGTTCGGCTTCGACATCGCCGATCGTCACCGGCGCGCCCGCGGCCAAGGCCAGACCGCAGGAGCTGGCGTCGCCAACAGCCACCTCGGCGAAATAGTCGAGGAATGGCTGATCGAAACCGCGCTGCTCGGCGATGCGCAGCATCCCGCTCTTCTCGTCGAGAAGCTGGATAGTGCCGCGATCAGCCTTGAGCAGGTCGATCGCGGCGTCGAGGAATTCGGAGAGCGGCTCGGCCAGCTTGCCTGTTTCGAAAACCATCGTACTGAGATCGTGCAGCCGCGTCAGCGCCTTCAACTCCTCCGCGAGCTCCTGCTCCGTGCGTTTCAGCCTCGTGATGTCGGAAAGAGTCAGCACGAGGCCGCTGATCCGGTGGTCGAGGGTCCGATAGGGGCGCACCCGCGCCAGCAGCCAGCCGCCCTCCGTCGTCTCGATTTCGCGCTCGATCGGAATGAGGCTTTTCAGCACCTGCGTCGCATCCTGTTCGAGGCCGGGATAGTCGAGATTTCGGCTGAAATCGGTGATGGCGCGTCCGACGTCGCCCTCGGCGACGGAAAAATATTTGGCGACAACCGGCGTGAACATCCGGATCTTGAAATCGGCGTCGAGGAAGATGGTGGCGATTTCGGTCGCGGCGATCAGGTTTTCCAGATCGTTATGCGCGGCGGAGATCGTCTCCAGCTTGCTCTTCAATTCGCTGTTCAAGGTCTGCAATTCCTCGTTCAGCGACTGCAATTCCTCCTTGCTGGTTTCCAGCTCCTCGGCGGTCGAGCGATATTCCTCGTTGATCGACTGCAATTCCTCGTTGGCGGCGAGTAATTCCTGGGTCGCCTCCTCCTGCTCCTGGCGGCTGGCGTTCAGCCGGTCCTGGGCCGCACTCAGCTCCTGGCGCAGGCGGATGACCTCGTCGCGGTTGACGTCCTCGTCGCGAAGGGGCGCCTCGCTCTCCGGGGCCTCTCCAGCGTCGAGAAAGAGGACCAGGGCCTGGCCGCCGCCCTCGCGCGCGGGCGCGACATGCAGGGCGACCAGGCGGCAATGGCCGTTGAAGGCGACGGCGACCGGCCGCGTCAGCGTCGATTGGCCCTTTTCCAGCGCGCATTGCAGGGCGAGTTTCAAATCGACGCGCAATTCCGGCCGCACTTGCGCCGCTATCTCCGCGGTGAACCTGCCCTCCGGCGCTGACAGGAAACGGCCGGCCCCGGCGGAAAGATGGACGATCCGGCCCACGCCGTCCACGAGAACGCTCGGCGGCGCCGCATATTCGAGGCTGGCGGCGTGGGCCTGCCGGCCGCCGGGAGGCGGCTCGCGGCCTGCAGGCCGCAATTCTTCGTCAACATGGCTATGGCGACCGAAGGCGAGCTGCGGCAGCAAGGGGGCGATCTTCTGCGCTTGCGGCATCGGCGCGAAAATCCGCGCCTCGCGGTCGATGGGCCTGAAGGCGCCCGGCGCGATCTCAACCGTCTCGGCCGAACCGAGAAACAGATAGCCGCCCGGTTTGAGCGCATATTGAAAAAGGCTGAGGAGCTGGCGTTGCAGCTCGCGCTGCAAATAAATCAAGACGTTGCGGCAGGCGATGAGGTCGAGCTTGATGAAGGGGGGGTCCTTCAGCGCGCTGTGCGACACGAACAGCACGAGGTCGCGCAACTCCTTGCGGACGCGGAAATCGTCGCCGTCGGCGATGAAAAAGCGCCGCAGGCGTTCTTGCGAAACCTGGGCGCGGATCGATCCCGGATAGCGGCCGTCGCGCGCCACCGCCAGGGCGTCCTCGTCGATGTCGCTGGCGAAAATCTGGATCGAGGGATGGAGTCCGCGCCTTTCCGCCTCCTCCAGCAGGAGGATGCCGAGGCTATAGGCTTCCTCGCCGGTGGCGCAGCCGACCACCCACGCGCGGATGGGACCCTCGCCCTCCACCGCATCGAGGATCGGCGCCGCCGCCTTTTTGGCCAGCGCGGCGAAGGATTCGGGATCGCGAAAGAAGGCGGTGACTGAAATCAGCAGGTCGGCCAGCAGCGCCTGCGCCTCTTCCGGCTGCTCCACGAGGTAGCGATAATAGGCGGCCATGTCGGGTTTGCGGGCGACCTGCATGCGCCGGGAAATGCGGCGCAGGACGGTCGCCTGCTTGTAGCTGGAAAAATCGTGGCCGACGCGCTGGCGCAGGAAGGCGAGGATGCGGCCGAGATTTTCCTCCATTTCCTTTTTGTCCATGCGCCGAAAGGCTTCGCCGCCGCGCAGGGTTTCGGCGAGTCTCGCCGCGATCTCCGCCGCCGGGCCGACGAAATCGACGACGCCGGACGCGATGGCGTGATCCGGCATCATCGAGAATTCCGCCTCGCCGGGATCCTGGACGAAAACCATGCCGCCGGCCTGTCTGACGGCGCGAACGCCGCTCGCTCCGTCCGAACCCGAGCCGCTGAGCACGATTGCCACGCTGTCGGCCCGCGCTGCGGCGACGGATTCGAAGAACAGGTCGATCGGATGGCGACGCCCGCGCGGCTCGCTGAACGGCCGGGCCTTGATCTCGTCGCCCTGGATGACCAATTCGCGGTCGGGCGGGATGACATAGACGCAATTCGGCTTGAGCCGCGCCTCTTGCGCGACCGCCTCAACCGGCATGGCGGTCGCCGTAGACAGGATTTCGCTTAAGGAACTCGGTTGTTCCGGCGCCAGATGGACGATGACCACGAAGGCCGCGCCGGGATGGGGGCCGAGATGAGAGAAAAACTCCCGCAACGCCGGCAGGCCGCCGGCGGAGGCGCCGATGGCGCAAACCGGAGTATGGAGCAGCGAAGGTCCGCCGCTGTCGGCAGTATTGGCCATGAATTGCACGCAATCACATCCTGCGGAACAGGGGAATAAGACGTTGATACGAAAATATGTAGGTCGCTGGCATTGATCACCATCAACAAAATCAGGGCAGAGCAAAGGTCGCGGTCGAGAGCCGCGTCGCTGCGGCCGGGCGGCTGGCGGCGCGCTTCCGCCTCGACGTTGCGGCTGGCGGTCCCGACGCTATCCTGACGGAAGCCGCGGAGCGGCTTGCTCCCGGCGGCCTCGTGGGCCTGGACAAGAAGGCGTATGCGCGCGTGAATCTGTTCATGTGGCTTTCCCTGATCATCTCGCTGC
>CAYRNB010000147.1:0-5043 GCA_964425315.1 uncultured Rhodoblastus sp. | reverse complement strand
ATTTCGACAAAGAGCGCGCGGCTAGCGCCGCTTCAATCGTCTGCATCCAAGATGAAAACAGATCCCGTGGACGTTTTGTCCGATTTTCTTGATTTCCTGCCGAACACGATCCAAAAGGAGGTGGTTTTTTTCGTCCTGAGTTACGCTTTTGATTACGAAAACCAGGCGGACGACGAGCTAGGCCAAACCGTCATCGAAATATTGCGCGAACGCAGGGGACTGCGACGCCTTGGAGCGGTCTTGAGATGCGTTGGCGTGATCGATTTTGTTTTGCAGCGGCATGTCGCCAGCCTGCGCGGACAAGCGACGGAGCTGCGCCGCATCCTTCAAAAGCCGACGCAAAATCCGAGACTTTCCGGAATGTTCGACATATTGCTCACGGTTCGCGAGATGAACCGCCAGCAGGCGGAGGCCGCGCTTCGCCGATGGAAAGCCTTGAGAGCAAATGAACTGTCGCCACGGCGTCTATCTCGGCTAGAGAAGGACCTGCTGCGCCCGCGCGCTCCGATCAAGGGCCATGGACTGCGCTTGCTTTGAGCTTGTCCCTTCGAGACCGGAAACGGCGACAGAGACGCGTCAGGCCGCCTTCCATTTGATCGAGCAGCCCATCGACGGAGTCTGATCGGCGACGACCTGATTGGTCGCGGCGACGGCGCGCATCGCCTCGACCAGTTCTCGGGGCGCATTGGGCGGAGGCGGATCCCTGCGGCCCTCATCCAGCCGGCCGCGATATTTCAACTTGCGATCCGCCCCATAGCCGAAGAAATCCGGCGTGCAGACCGCGTCATAGGCCCGCGCTATCGCTTGCGATTCATCATGCAGATAGGGGAAGGGCAGATGATGCGCCGCGGCGAATTCCTTCATGTTTGCGAACGAATCGTCCGGATAGCTCCTGGCGTCGTTGGAGCAGATGGCGGCGAAGCCGATCCCTTCCTTCATCAGGAGGCGCGCGTCGGCGACCAGACGATCGATCACGGCGATGACATACGGACAATGGTTGCAGATGAAGACGATAACCGTGCCCTTTTCGCCCGCCACGTCGTCGAAACTGTAAACTCGCCCATCTGTCCCGGGCAGTTTGAAATCGGGCGCCGGAATGTCGAATTCGATATCGGTGGGGGTGGCCGCCATTGTCGTTCCTCCGCATTTTTCGCGCGCAATCTGTCACAAGAACCACGGGCGCCGCAAGAACGGCGGGACATCGCGCGACCACGCGCCGGCAGGCAAGCGGCCGGCCAGATGATTCATGCAAAGACGCAAAAACTTCGTATAGCGCCTTGAACGGCCGTCATAAATATCGGCGAAATGGTGGGAGAGGTAGGACTCGAACCTACGAAGGCATAGCCAGCGGATTTACAGTCCGCCCCCTTTGCCGCTCGGGACACTCTCCCATGGAAGCGCCAAGCGCTCCAACGACGAAAAAGCCCCCGGGCTGCGGGGGCCGCTCGACGGGGCCTTATGCTTTCAACACTTCTCCCTGTCAACTCGAAACCGCCCCCGCAATTGCCAAAAGGCCCGCCGCATGACAGAAGGCGCGCATGAAGAAACACGGCGGCCAGCGTTTCGACAAAAAAAGCGCGCGCTCCGACCGCGACGGCAAATTCCGGCCGCCGCCGCGCCCCGAGGCCAAGACCAGGCCGGAAACGCCGCCCTTCCGCCGCCCCGCCCCCGATCTTGTTGTGCTTTACGGCTTTCACGCCGTGCGCGAGGCTTTGGCCGCCGGCAGGCGCCGCTGTCTCGACCTTTTCGCCACTGCGGCGGCGGCGGAAAAGCTCGCCCGCGAAATCGAAACCGGCGGCGTCGTTCTTCATATCGTCGAGTCCGAGGCGCTTTCGGCGCGGCTCGGAGCCGACAGCGTGCATCAGGGCGTCATGTTGGAGGCGCGGCCGATCCCGCCGCTCGACGTCAGCGAGATCGAGGACCGATCCGGCCTCGTGCTGGCGCTCGACCAGATCACCGACCCGCATAATGTCGGCGCCATTTTGCGCACCGCGGCCGCTTTCGCGGCGGACGCGGTCGTGACCACCGAGCGCCATGCGCCCGAATTTTCCGGCGCGCTCGCCAAGGCCGCCTCAGGCGGCTTGGAGCGCGTCCCCATCGTCGAGGTGGTCAATCTCGCCCGCGCCCTCGACCAGTTGGGCAAGGCCGGCTATCTGCGCGTCGGCCTCGATTCGCAAGGCCCGGCCAGCCTCGAAGCGACCCCGTTTTCGCAGAAAACCGTGCTGGTTCTCGGGGCGGAGGGCAAGGGCCTGCGGCGGCTCACGCGGGACAAATGCGACGTCCTGGCCCGTCTCGACATGCCGGGCGCAATAAAAAGCCTCAATGTTTCAAACGCTTGCGCCGTGGCCCTGACGCTTTTGCGCGCGGTGCGGCGCTGAGAAAGGCCGATGCGAAGCGCTTGCGCAAAAAAAGCGCCCGGGCCGCCGGGCTAGCGTGTTGCTTTGACGCGCTTTCTTGCCCGAATAACCCTTCGGCTTTTCGTGGATATGCTTCAAGCTCCGCATTTTTTGCCCATCCTTTCGTCGCGAGGCGCTTGCGCTCGGGCGTAAGACTGTCGAATATTGATCCAGATCAAGCCGACGAGAGCTTGCAACCATAATCTGCGACGGGCGAGGAGATTTCATTTGAGCAGTCAGGCCGCAGTGGCGCCGATGGAGGACCGCGTTCGTCCTCTGACCTCGAAAGAGAAAAAGGTCATTTTCGCCTCTTCTGCGGGCACGATTTTCGAATGGTACGACTTTTATCTCTATGGTTCGCTTTCCACGGTCATGGCGAAGAATTTCTTCTCGAACGTGAATCCGACCGCGGCTTATATTTTCGCTTTGCTCGCCTTCGCCGCCGGCTTCGCCGTCCGTCCCTTCGGCGCGGTGGTTTTTGGACGCCTCGGCGACATGGTCGGGCGTAAGTTCACCTTTCTCATCACTATTCTGATCATGGGCCTTTCGACCTTTCTCGTCGGCCTCCTGCCCAATTTTCACGCCATCGGCTTCGCCGCGCCGATCCTGCTGGTGCTGCTGCGCCTGGCGCAGGGCCTGGCGCTCGGCGGCGAATATGGCGGGGCGGCGATTTTCGTCGGCGAACACTCGCCGCAGGGCCGGCGCGGGCTCTACACGTCCTGGATCCAGACGACCGCCACCCTGGGGCTTCTGCTTTCGCTCGTCGTCATCATGTTCTTCCGCTCCCTGCTCGGCAAGAGCGACTTCGAACTCTATGGCTGGCGCTTTCCTTTCCTGTTTTCTTTCTTTCTGCTTGCCGGCTCGGTCTGGCTGCGCCTGCAATTGCAGGAATCGCCCGCCTTCCGCCAGATGAAGGCGGCGGGGCGCGCCTCAACTGCGCCGATTGCGGAAGCCTTCGGTAAATGGAAGAATCTCAAGATCGTGCTGTTGTCGCTCTTCGGCGCCACCGCCGGCCAGGCGGCGATCTGGTATGCCAGCCAGTTCTATGCGCTGTTCTTCCTCACTGAGACGTTGAAGGTGGACCAGGCCGACGCCAATCTGCTGATCGCCGGCGCCTTGATTCTCGGCGCGCCCTTTTTTGTCGTGTTCGGTTGGCTTTCCGATCGCGTGGGCCGCAAGCCCATCATTCTCGCTGGCTGCCTTTTGGCCGCCCTGCTCTATATGCCGATCTTCAAGGCGCTGACCGCGGCCGCCAATCCGGCGCTGGCGCGGGCGCAGGCGAGCGCTCCTGTCACCGTCATCGCGGATCCGTCCGAATGCAGCTTCCAGTTCGCGCCGATCGCCAACACGAAATTCGTCACCTCCTGCGATCTCGCCAAGAATTTCCTCGCGAGCGCCGCGGTGAATTATTCCAACAAGGCCGCGCCGCCAGGAGCCACCGCGCGCATCATCATCGGCGGCAAGGAGGTCGCGGCGTTCGACGGCGCGAAACTTTCGCGCGACCAGTTCGCCACGAAACGCGCCGCATTCGAGAAAGAAGCTTCCGCCGCCATAGCGGGGGCTGGCTATCCGTTGCGCGCCGATCCGTCCCAGATCAACAAGCCGAAGGTTTTGGGGCTGCTTTTCGTGCTCATGCTGCTGGCGACCATGGTCTACGGGCCGATCGCGGCGCAATTGGTCGAGCTGTTCCCGACGCGCATTCGCTATACGTCGGTGTCCCTGCCCTATCACATTGGCAATGGCTGGTTCGGCGGCTTCCTGCCGCCGCTCGTCTTCGCCATGGTCGCGGCCAGGGGCAATATTTATTTCGGTCTATGGTACCCGATCGGCGTCGCTGTGATGACCTTCGTGGTCAGCCTTCTGTTCATCCCGGAAACCAAAGACCGCAATATATACGCCCACGACTGACTTTTGGCGCATGGATTGGCGAATGGGCGACCTTGCGCGGCAAAAGCGGGGCTGGTAGCAAAGACGGCCTGTGGCGAATAGCCGGTTTAGCTCAGCTGGTAGAGCAACTGATTTGTAATCAGTAGGTCGCGGGTTCAAATCCTGCAACCGGCACCATTTCGGTATCCAACAAGATCCAAAAACATCCAAAAACAATTGAAAAACAAGGCGTTTTTGCGGATTTCCGGTCCAGGGCCGTCTTTTGGCGGCTGTTGGTATCCGGCGCGATTGTTGGTATATTCGTTGGTACATGGGAGATACCAACAAACGAGATACCAACATGCAGCTCACGGAACTGCAAATCCGAAACGCCAAGCCGGCCGCGAAGCTCGTCAAAATTTCCGATGGGGGCGGCCTGCAATTATGGGTCTACCCCGACGGCGCCAAGCGCTGGCGGCTGGCCTACCGCTTCAACAATGCGCAAAGGACACTCGCGATCGGCGTTTATCCTGCGGTCGGCCTGAAAGACGCGCGGGCGAATCGAGACGAAGCCAAGGCGCTGATCGCTGAAGGCGTCGATCCTGGCGAAAAGAAAAAGCAGGACGCCGAAAGGACGGCCCAGCTCAGTGCAAACACTTTTGACTCCCTCGCCGACGAACTGATCGACAAAAAGCGCCGTGAGGGAAAGTCGGAATCGACCCTTGGAAAGGTCGAATGGCTGTTCAGCCTCGTTCGTCCTGCTATCGGCGCGCGCCCGATA
>CAYRNB010000146.1:0-5290 GCA_964425315.1 uncultured Rhodoblastus sp. | reverse complement strand
TTTTTACCAATGTATTGAGCTGCAATACGAAAATCTCCTGATGTTGATCGTAAAAGTTGTCGAACAGCGAGCCCTCGCGCCCGATTCACTGGTCCGGATCATGGGGCCCACGATCAACGGCATGGGGATGGCATTCTAACCAGTGTTTCTTCCGGCCCCCAATATTCAATAGCAATATTCCGCTAACTGACTGCATTGGCCTTAGGGCGCCTGCACAATGCGACGGCGCAAACCGCAATTGCCGCCGTCGTCGTCGTAGCACCAACCGCCAAACGCAGGCGCAACTGCCTGAACCTTCTGACTGACTCCATGCACTAGTGGCCCACGTCTCACGCTTGATACCCTCGGGCGACGGCAGGAATCGGCGGACAGCGGACGACCGCCGATGTCGCCGGCAAAGGAGAAGTTGGGCGGATTCCTGTCATAAAACGAGGGGCAGGAATTGGCCTGTAAGCGGCAATAGGCTGAAGGTCGCGGTCACTTTCCTCAGGCGGGCTCCCAATACATCAGCGCCGTGGCGGCGCCTCTTTGTGCTTCAATTTGATCAGCCGCCGAGATCAGAAGATACGCAATTCGGCGCCGGACCGTATGAAAGCCTGCTTCGCGCAGGACCGCTTTTTCAGGGAACGGACTCCGTGCTCATACGGTCTTGAACTCTGGAATTACGGCGCCACTGTGGTTTTTTATCGGCTGTCGGCGACATGGCGGCTTCCGCGGGCGCGAAATTCCGCTCGCGAGCGCTTACGCCACGGCGATCAGTCACTTCTTTCAGCGTATCGCGCTTCCGGTCGCGCGCATGAATGAAGATTAAGGCGCTGAAGGCTTTCGAGCCACCGTCGAACAGGGGCGCGGTGCGATGGCTACAAAGACTTGGAGCGCGCGGCCTGCTTTGAGCAGCGCCTTCGCGGCGGGCAACGTGCTTGCCTGCTTTGTATGGTTTACGGCGAGCGCGTCCAGCGCGGCTGAGCAGGGCCTCATAGGGAAATGGGCGAGTGCGGGCGAAGGCAGGATTACGGCAAATATTCGCGCGGATCCGGGACGGCCCGGGCATTTCCTTGCCGAGATCGAAGCCTTGTATGACTTATGCGCTGGGGGCGTCGATGTTTCCGGTCGGCTCGGTGACGTCGCGGTCGCCAAGTCGCAGCCGTCTAACAAAGGGGAGGATGTCTGCAGGATCGAGCTACGGCTCATGGGCCCTAACCGGCTGCGCGTTAGTGAAATGGACAATTGCACCGATTTCCACGGAGCCCGATGCAGCTTCACCGGGAACCTTATGCGCGTTGGGGCGCCGGCGGCGGCGCGCCGCAGCGCAAAACGGCAGCCGCCGCCTGCCAGCGGGCGAGGGGGTAACGCTCCCACGGTCCCCCAAGTCCAGCGGCTCCTGAATGAAGCCGGCTTTGATGCGGGGCCCGCTGACGGAAAAATGGGCCGCAAAACGAGGCGCGCTATTCGGCGGTACCAATCAGCCAATGGCCTCAAAATAACGGGCGACCCTGACGCCACTCTTATGAGATCCCTACAGTCCGGAAATGTGGTTGCTGGCAGCGCCTCTGACGTCGGCGGAAGCGTCGCTTCGGCGAACGATCTCGATGTTCCAGTCATCGAACAGGGCGGAGATGGTCAAGCTGCAAATTGTTACAGCAGCATAGTTCTGACGCCGAAACATAATGAAGGCGATTTTCTGGCGGTCAGATCGGGACCCGGCAGGCAATATCGCAAGATTGATGAGCTCCGCGCCGGCGAGATCGTGGATGTCTTCGGGGCCCGCGGCGAGTGGGCGGCGGTCGTGTATCGCACCGCGAACGTGTCTTGCAGTTCAAGAAAAACCCATCCGGTGACCTATAAGCATAAAGGTTGGGTTCGTATGAAATACCTCAAAAACTATGCAGGCTAATTCCGGTCATCAGGAGATGAAATGTAGTCCGTGAACAAGATTGGATTACACCGAAGACGCGTTCGGTTCCGTGTCGACGGGCTACTAGGGGGCTTTGATTATGTTTATTCTTCTCAAGTTCAGCCTGATGCCGGCGCTCATCGCCGGTGTTCTATTGATGCTCGAAGCAATTCCAGCTTCGGCCGCTGACCCCCTAGCAGAGTACCTCTTCTGGGGCCAAATGGGGCAACAGGCCGGAAACGCGGTCGGTAGCTACAACGACTATCAGCGTGAACGACAATCCTGGCGTGATCACATCGCCAAGGCGCAGCGCGAGTATGACCGCTGCGGCGGCTGCGCCTCGGCGAAGGCGGACCTGGACAAGTGGACCAAGGCCCAGAAGAGGTTCAACGCGGTCGCCGGTGCGCTGGCCGAATCGGTGGGAATGCCGCCAATCGTCGCCAAGTGGTTGAATATCCCGATCGGAATCGGCGTGCAAAATACGCCGCTCCCGGAGGCGCGCCTGACCGTGCCCGATTGGGCCAAAGAACGACCGGGATTCTGCCAGGCGGCCGTCCTGAAGCACGTCAAATGCCTGCTTCAGTGGCAGCGCTATCGCCAGCAGATGGGACTCAAGACCCACTCGTATGACGCCCCCCAAGAAGTTGGCGCCGAATGCTATGAAACCAAGCGCCAGTATCGCAATTGCGCCAGAAAGGATTACGACGCCTTCGCCCGCGAGGCGGAACTCGAGAAGCTGCGCGCGTCGGGGAAGATCATTCCGGAACTCGTCGCCGCCCATAACAAGCGACGAAAGCTGGTCTATTACGGCCGCGTTCCCGACAATTTCTCGTTCAAGATGCCGCCGGAAGACGTGATCGGGGCCGCGCGGAAGGAGAAGGACACAAGTTCGATCGAGTTCGTTATGGTACGTGAGGGCCAAGGAAAGCTGGACGATGTCGTCATCGCGCCGTTCTTTCACAGCACGGTGGCGCCTGGCATGAGCGAAAAATGCCTGAATCCGCAGTATAAGCTTCCCGAAGTCGAAAACCGCATCTGCGAAGACCTGATCGAGCTGACGTGGCATTACGGCGCTCCATTGCTGGTATGTAGTTATAAGTCTGCGTTCACGACCCGGCCCGACGACGCGGCGGTGTTCTGGTACGGGGGCAGGCCCGAATTTGCCGCCTTGGACCGTCTGCTAAAGCGTGACAATCACCACATCGTAGCTCAGAACGTCGCCGACCCGCGGACCGAATGCCCGCAGACGCTCACCGAAGCCAGCAAGATCTTGGCGCAATACAAGAAACAGGTGACATCGGTGGCGGCGCGTACACCGCAAGTCCCGATGTCGGTCAAGCTGCCGCTGTCGGATTGGGGGCTTGAGCAGGAGCGTAAGGGCAAGGAGGCGAACGCCCGGCGGGAGGCCCGAGAGCGCAGGCTCGCCAAAGCGATGGACGATTTCCCGATTGAGGGGCGCTATCGTGTCACGTTGAAGACCGACGATGTTGATATGACTCTCGACTGCGCGGTCATTGTCACAGACATCCAGATGTTCTTGCGCATTGGATGCCGCGATCAGAATGGCGTCGTCCACACCGCCAAAGTGAGCCGAGGTGGCGGTGCTCTCGCGGTGGATTGGCGCGACTTTCCGACCATGCAGTTTTCCGTCGATGTGTCCGCGCGCGAAGCTGGCAAAGGCGACATCCTCGTCAGCGGCAGCGGCGCTTCCACTAGCCGCATGGTGCGAAGGGGCGACTTGACCCCATTCTCCGATGTCGCGCTGCCAGGCAAATACATCCTAGAAATCACGCGCGAAGGAGAAACGCTGCGTGTCGCCTGCACCATCGTCGAAGGCAACAAGATCCTTCACGTCAACAAGGACAAGACGACGGATGAGTTATGGGAATACCCAGCCGAATGCGCCACGCCGGACGGCAAGGTTTACAAGTCCCCGGGAAACCCGATCGGAGGCGCCGGCCTCGACTACGATTCCTGGTATCCAACCCGTTTCAACGTCGGCGGCAAGCAGGTCACCAACCTCTATTTTCTGGTGGATGAGCATTTCCGCCCTGACGACCCCAAGACGATAGTCCTTTCCGGATATGCTGATCCCGGCGTCAGCGCCCGCTTCATTCTCATTCGCCGTTCGCCGACGGCCAAAGCGCGCATCGACAGGAGGCGCGCCGCCAAACCAGCCAAGGCGGGGCAGGGGGCGCCGCAAGATGCCGACAGGTGTCCTCGAACGATGTCGGACTATCACGGCAAGGACAACCCGTTGAGGTGCCTTTGCCCGTCAGACCCAAGTACGATGATTCGGGTCTACGGAAGCGGGCCTTACGCCTATAGTTCCAACGTCTGCGCGGCGGCGGTGCACGCCGGCGTGATCAACAAACGCAAGGGCGGACTGGTTGTCGTCGAACATGGGCCGGCGCAGCAAAACTTCGAGGGCTCTCAGCGCAACGGGATTGCCGCCCTCTCGTTGAGTGACGATGTCTATGCCTCCCGTAGCTTCCGTTTCGGCACGGTGAGATAGGATCGGCCCGACATCAGTGGGTCGCCGGTGACTAGCTCGACTGAGCTTTTGCGCCAGGCGAGCCGAGAGGCTAATGGATGTGTCCGGCATCAACACGGGTGGGACAAATTGAGATGAATTGAGAAGAGAGGATTTCTCGCTCATTGCAGCTGACCAAAGATTGAACCGGATGACCGCTTCGCTATCATGACGAGACATCCAGAGCCGCCATCCGAGGGGCTCCTTCGGGTCGACATGAGGCGCCCGCAGGCAACGCCGACTATGTCTCTTCAGAGCCGAGGGCTGCCGATCGTGCGACGGCCGCTCCCGCCCTTCAGTGCCCGTAGATCTTGACCCTAACAGCTGAGCCGATCTCCGCTTTTGGGGACCAGCGAAGGTCGACCCGGAGCAGCCGGCCGAGTCGACGCGCGACACGGGACTGAAAGTGCATGTCGTTGATTTGCCTGTCTCGGGACTCGGCGAAGACGCCACCAACCCCGCCAGACCCATTTCAAACGCTATCTGGACGGGCTTCCAGGGCCGAAATGTTCTGCTCATGCCGAGCACGGAATCATATTCCGCCGAAAAAGGCCACGACTACTCGGACACGCTCCATGGCTGTTGCGACCACGGATCACCTTGTTTCGGCTCTCGACAGAGGCACAACGCGGTGGTACAAAGCTCAAACGCGGCACAATCATAACATGCTGATTTAATTGAAATAATTGGCGTGAGTGGGCAATCCCTCCCTCTCCGCCACCGTCAGTTTAAGCAACTGATATAAAACCTGTTTTTCACAGAGCATCTCGCCGCCCTCCTTTCCCTGATACAGAACCCTGGTACAGGAGCGGCTCTTGCCGAGGTGGGTTTATCGAGCGCAGAGAGCCCTTCGCCTAGCGGTA
>CAYRNB010000145.1:0-5361 GCA_964425315.1 uncultured Rhodoblastus sp. | reverse complement strand
GGCGGCGGTCACTTCGGCGGATTCCACGGCGGGCATTACGGCGGCGGCCACATGGGCGGGTTCCATGGCGGGCGTATCGGCGGGTTCCATGGCGGGCATTACGGCGGGTTCCATGGGAGACATTTCGGTGGGTTCCACGGGCGGCGTTACGGCGGGTTCCACGGAAGGCATTACGGCGGATTCCATGGGAGGCATTTCGGCGGGTTCCGCGGGAGGCATTACGGCCGCTTCCACGGCAGGCACTATGGCGGGGTCCACGGGAGGCATTACGGCCACGGAGTCGCCGGCAGGCATTTTGGCAGAGGGAACCGGTTCGGCCACGGAGCGGCCTTCGCTGGCCATCGTCTGGGCCATGCCGCCGCTTTCCATGGCGTTCACGGATTCCATCCGAATGGGTTCAACCGCAACGCCTTCGGCGCCATGCACGGATGGAACCATTGGGGCCGTCATTATTGGGGTCACGGTTGGAATAATTGGGGCCACGGCTACGGCTATTGGGCCGGGCCCGTGTTCTGGCCGTTCTTCTATGGCGACATGCTGACTTACGCCCTTTGGCCTTATGATGATTACAATTCCTTCTTCTATTATGGGCCGGACTTCCTGCTGACCTCCATCTTCTGGCCCGGGCCCGTGCTTTGCCCGCTCTATGGCTACTGCCCCTATTACGCCTATGACTACTATGGGCCTTATGACGGCTATTACGGCTACAATGACTATGCCCTGTTCGATGTCTACGACTATCCGCCAGCCGCGCTGGAATATACCGCCTATCATCATGGACGGCGCCATCACCGTCATGCCAGACATCATCGATCCAGCCGCGCCGTCCCTGTCAATGTGGCCGAGACATGCGGCGGCCTGGCGCCCGGCGTCACCCAATTGCCAGTCGACCGGATAAAGAGGACGATCCACGCGACAGAAGCGCAAGTGAAGATGTTGGATGATGTCCAGACGGCCTCGAGCAAGGCCAACACGATCCTGCGCGCGTCATGTCCGGCCTCGGTTCCGCTCACGCCGGTCGGCCGGCTCGACGCCGTCGCCAATCGCCTCCACGCCATGATCCAGGCGGTCGACACGTTGCGCGGGCCCCTTACGACCTTCTATGACTCCCTCGATCACAGGCAAAAGATTCGGCTGGCTTCGTCCGCCAGGCATGGCCGGAAACAGGGCGCGAACGTCGCCGTGGCGCAGGCGCCGGCGCGCGATCTTGCCGCGCTCTGCAAGAAGCAGGCGCAAAGCTTCACCCTTTTGCCCGTGAAGCGCATCAACGACATCGTGAAGCCGGAAGGGGACCAGAAAACTGCATTCGAGGCGCTCAAGACCGCCTCGACCGCGGCCGCGACGGATCTCAACGCGTCCTGCCCTTCCAGTACGCCGGAAACCATGGCGGGTCGCCTCGATGCGATGACCGCGCGGCTGCATGCGCTGGAGGATGCGGCGAATAAGGTGAAACCGGCCCTGACGACGTTTTATGCGTCGCTGAGCGACGAGCAGAAAGCGCGCTTCAACTTGATCGGCAGCATGAAGGCGCCGCCGCCGCACGCCGAGAACAAGACTGGGACGGGACCATAAGGCCGCGTGCGAAAATCCCCGTCATAGCGCCAGTTTCGCGCCGACCAGGATCAGGGCGCCGGCCAGCATCACGCGCAGCAGACGATCGGGCGCGCGGGCGGAAAAATGGCTCGCGAGAGCGACGCCTGGAATCGAGCCGGCGAGCAGCGAGAAAAGCACAAGCCCATTGACCGAGCCCATGGCCCAATGGCCGGCGCCGGCAATGAGCGCAAGCGGCACGGCATGGGCGATGTCGGCGCCGATCAGCCGGGCGATCGGCATTTCCGGATAAAGCATCAGCAAGAAAGTCACGCCGACCGCCCCCGCCCCGACCGAGGACACGGAAACCAGCACGCCGAGCGCGACGCCGAGCGTCACGGTGAGCCATGCGATCCGCGCATCACTCAGGGAGCGGAAAAATGGCGCGGTCCTGGCGACGAGCGTCGCGCGGAACAGCAGAGCCGCGGCGGTAAGCAGCAAGGCGACGCCAAGCAAAGCCCGGATGGTCGCGTCCACATCGCCGGAACGCTCGCCGAAATGATTCAGCGCCAGCAGCGTCAGGGCGGCGGCCGGGGCGCTGCCGTAAGCGAGGCGGCGCGCCACGCGCCAATCCACCCCGCCGTGAAGATGGCGCACGAAGGCGCCGCTGAACTTGGTGAGGCCGGCGTAAAGCAGATCGGTCCCGACCGCGGTCGCCGGGGAAACGCCAAACAGCAGGATGAGCATCGGCGTCATCAGCGCGCCGCCGCCGACCCCCGTCGCGCCCACCAGAGCGCCGACGAGAAAGCCCGCGACCGTATAATGAAGGTCGATGAGGTGCGTGAGACCCATGTCGTCAGCCTCCCAGCGAACGCCAGGTGGCGCGGTCGGTCACGAACAGATTAGTTAGTCTAGAGATTTTGTCAACTTTGCTTCCCTCCCCTCTTTCTCGCGGCGACGCCCCAATTTCCCGCAAAAGCTCTTCTTGCGAAAAGCCGGGTTCGACTTATTCGCATATCGCTGGCACGCCAAAGACATTGGCAATTCCGGCGCCCCGTGAAATATTCGCGACAAAGGCGCGCGCAAGACGCCGCCGCAAACACCGATCAAGGGAGTCTGGCGCATGAGTGATGGTGCAGTTGGCGACAAGCGCGTGAGCGGACCGCGGCTTGTCGCGCTGGTCGGTCCGTTCCAGAGCGGCAAGACAACCCTGCTCGAATGCCTTCTCACCCGCTCCGGCGCCCTGTCGCGCCAGGGTTCGGTGCGCGACGGAACCACGGTCGGCGATTCCAGCGCCGAGGCGCGCGCCCATGCGGCCAGCGTCGAAGCCAATATCGCCTCGGTCGAATATCTCGGCGACCGCTACACTTTCATCGACTGCCCCGGCTCGATCGAATTCCAGCACGAGGCGCGCAACGTCCTGCCGCTTTGCGACGCGGCCGTGGTCGTCTGCGAGGCGGACGAGCGCAAGCTTCCGGCCCTGCGCATGATCCTGCGCGAAATCGAGGACCTCGGCCTGCCGCGCATTCTTTTCCTCAACAAGATCGATGCGGCGACGACGCGCATACGCGAAACCCTCGCCATGCTGCAGCCGGCGTCGCGCGCGCCGCTGCTGCTGCGCCAGATTCCCATCTGGGAGAACGGAATCGCCACCGGCTTCATCGACCTCGCCCTGGAGCGCGCCTTCGTCTATCGCGAGCACGCGCCCTCGGTGGTGATGGATATGCCGGACGGCGAAGCGCCGACCGAAAAGGAGGCGCGCTATTCCATGCTGGAAAAGCTGGCCGATTACGACGACGACCTGATGGAGGAGCTGATTTCCGACATCGAGCCGCCGCGCGACCAGGTTTTCGACGATCTCACCCGCGACCTGCGCGAGGGTCTGGTCGCGCCGGTGCTGATCGGCTCGGCCGAGGCCGGCCATGGCGTGACCCGGCTGCTGAAGGCCCTGCGCCATGAATCGCCCGCCGTGGCCCAGGTTCGCGCCCGTCTCGGCGTCCCCGATTCCGGCGCGCCGCTCGCCCATGCGGTCAAGACCATCCATACGGCGCATGGCGGCAAGCTGACTTTCGCCCGCGTCCTGCGCGGCTCTTTTTCCGACGGCGGCATCATCAAGAGCGCCAAGGGCGAAGACCGCATATCCGGCCTGTCGCGGCTGATGGGTCTCTCGGGTTCGAAACAGGGCAAGGTCGAGGAAGGCGATTGCGTCGCCTTCGGCCGGCTCGACCATGTCGCGACCGGCGAGACGTTCGGCGACGCCAAGAATGGGGTTCCCGACGCGGTCGTTCCAGTCGCCGAGCCGCCGCAGCCGACCCATGCGCTCGCTTTGGCGGTCAAAGACCGCAAGGATGAAGTTCGGCTCGCCGCCGCCATGGCCAAGCTGATCGAGGAGGATCCCTCGCTCGTCTTCGTCCAGGACCAGGAGGCGGGCGAACTCAAGCTTTTCGGCCAGGGCGAAATGCATTTGCGCGTGGCGCTGGAGCGGCTGGCGGCGCGTTTCAACGTCACGGTCGAAACGCAAAAGCCGTCCGTCGGCTATCGCGAAACCATCCGCCACGCCGTTTCCGTGCGCGGGCGCCACAAGAAGCAATCGGGCGGCCACGGCCAGTTCGGCGACGTCGCCCTCGATGTCGCGCCGCGCGCCCGCGGCGACGGCTTTTCCTTCAGCGAAACCGTGCATGGCGGCGCCGTGCCGAGGAATTATTTCGGCGCCATCGAGGAAGGCTGCCGCGACGCCATGGAAAAGGGGCCGCTCGGCTTTCCGGTGGTGGACGTCGCCGCGACGCTCACCGACGGCTCCTATCACACCGTCGATTCCTCCGACATGGCCTTCCGCACCGCGGCGCGCATCGGCATGTCGGACGCCCTGGCCAAGGGCAGTCCGGTGCTGCTGGAGCCGATATTCGCCGTCGATCTGATCACGCCGAGCGACGCGCTCTCGCGCATCACCGCCATCGTCTCTTCTCGGCGCGGCCAGATTCTCGGCTACGAGGGCCGCCCCGACTGGGAGGGCTGGGACGTGCTCCATGCGCTCATGCCGGAAGCGGAAATGGATGGACTGATCATCGAATTGCGTTCGGCCACGGCGGGCGTCGGCGCGTTCACCGCCAAATTCGACCATCTTGCCGAAATCGTGGGCAAGCCGGCGGAAGCCATCATCGCTCACCACAATGGCGCAAAAGCCGCCGCACATTAGGGCGAGGAGGCCCGCGTCGGCCCTCCCGCCAACGGAAAAAGGCCGGCCTGGAAGCAGACGCTCATATGCTCGACCTTGGCGATCGCGGCGCGCGCTGCCGCGGGCGGCAGTTGCTTTTGCGCGGCGCCGCGGAACAGGGAGACCCAGCGCTCGAAAAATTCCGGCTTCAGCCGCAAGTTCAGATGCGGCGTGAAGGGGCTGCCGCCATAGCGCGTCGTGCCGAGCAGGGTTCGCGACCAGAAAGCCTGGACCAGTTCGAAATGCTCCTCCCAATCAACCACGCTTTGTGAAAAGACCGGGCCGATCAGCGGGTCTTGCAGCGCCTCGGCGTAAAAGCCGCGCACCATGGCGGCGAGTTCCGCTTCGCTGACCTCGATCTTCTCCGTCGCGCTGGCGGCTTCCTCCGGCAGGCCGGTCGCGCGGTCCCCGACGAGCGCCGCGATTTCGGGCGCGGCGGGCTTCTTCCGGTGCTCGATATTGAGCGGCGGATCATATTTGCCCACGAGATCGCGCAAAATATGGGCGCGCTGGCGGGCGCTGGCGCGGGCCGCCCAGAACAGACCATCGGCGAGCCCGGCGGCAAGCGTCGGCTCCGCGACAAAGACCGCCTCGACCGCCGCCGCCATATTGTCCGA
>CAYRNB010000144.1:0-5589 GCA_964425315.1 uncultured Rhodoblastus sp. | reverse complement strand
TGGCGCGCCCAAGGGGACTCGAACCCCTGTTTTCGCCGTGAAAGGGCGACGTCCTAGACCGCTAGACGATGGGCGCGACGCGCGGAGCGGCCTGGCGCCCGCGAAACGGGGCGAGGTATAAACGCGGCCCTCTGCCCTGGCAAGCCTTTCACGGCAAGAGCGCCGTTTTTTTAAAACCCGCCGGGACGGCAGACGGCGAGGTCGAGAAGCCTGGCGTTCACCCGCGCCTTGCCGCCCCAATAGTCGAGCGAGAGGGCGCAGGCGATATGGGCGCGCTCGTTGCGCGCCTCGGCCAGAGCCGCGCCGAGCGGCCCCTGGGCGGCGCGAAAGGCGGCCAGTTCCAGCCTCGATCCGTCGCCCGCCTGAACCCGCAGGCGCAGATGATCGCCGCCAAAGGGCATGACATCGACGATTTTGTGCTCCGGCAGGATGAAAACCGGCTCGGGATTGCCGGCGCCGAAGGGCCCGGCCTTTTCGATTTCCTCGACAAGCGAAGGCGCGCAGGCGCCCGCCGTCAACAAGCCGTCGGCGACAAGGCCGGCGTTTTCGCGCGCCCGCGCCACCGGCTCCGCCAGCGCCTCTTCGAGAAAGGCGCGGAATTTTTCCAGATTTTCGCGTTTGACAGTCACACCCGCCGCCATGGCGTGGCCGCCGCCCTTGGCGAGCAGGCCATTTTCCACGCCGGCGCGGACGATTCTGCCGAGATCGACGCCGGCGATCGAGCGGCCCGATCCGGTCCCGACATCGCCGGCGAAGGCTATGGCGAAGGCGGGTCGGCCGAAAAACTCCTTGAGGCGCGAGGCGACCAGGCCGACGACGCCCGGCCGCCAGTCGTCGCCACAGGCGACGACGCAGGCCCCCTCCTCCGACGCGCCGAGGTCCTTGTAGGCCTGACCCAGGGCCTCCTCGACCATCTGCTTCTCAAGCGCCTGGCGCTCGCCGTTGAGCCGGTCAAGTTCGGCCGCCAGCATGGCGGCTTCAAGCTCGTCCTGCATCATCAGGAGTTTCGCGCCAAGGGCCGCGTCGCCGATCCGCCCGCCGGCGTTTATGCGCGGACCGAGGAGGAAACCAAGATGATAGGCGCGCGGCGGGCCGTTGAGCCGCGCTGCATCGGCGAGCGCCTTGAGCCCTGGGCGCCCGCGCGATTTCATCAGGGCGAGGCCCTTGGCGACGAAAGCGCGGTTGACGCCGACAAGCGGCGCGACATCGGCGACCGTCGCCAGAGCCACGAGATCGAGGCCGAGTAGCAGGTCGGGTTCGGCGCAGTCTTTGAAAAAGCCTCGCTGGCGCAAATGCCGGTTGAGCGCGACCAGGGCGACGAAAACCACGCCGGCGGCGCAGAGCGCGCCCTGGCCGGAAATGTCGTCCTGGCGGTTGGGATTGACGACAATCGCCTCGGGCAGGATTTCCGGCGCCTGATGGTGGTCGAAGGCGATGACGTCGAGGCCGCGTTTTTTCGCTTCGGCGAAGGGCTCGAAACTGGTCGTGCCGCAATCGACCGTGACCAGCAGCCTCGCCCCTTGCGCGGCGAGCGACCGCACCGCCTCGCTATTGGGGCCATAGCCTTCGGTGATGCGGTCGGGAATGTGGATCAGGCGGGGTACGCCGCAGGAATCGAGATATTCCGCCAGAAGCGCGGCGGAGCAGGCGCCGTCCACGTCATAATCGCCGAAAATGGCGACGGTTTCCCGCTTCTCGACAGCGCGGGCGAGGCGTTGCGTCGCCTCTTCCATGGCGGTGAGCGAATAGGGTTCCGGCAGAAGGGCGCGCAAGGTCGGATCGACATGGCCTTCCGCCGCTTCAGGCGCGACCCCCCGCCCGGCGAGGACGCGGGCGAGAAGATCGGACATGCCGGTCTGCTGGGCGATGGCCATGGCCCGCGCCTGCCCGGCGGCGTCGAGCCTCTCGCGCCAAGGCCGGCCCAGAGCGCTGCTTGCGACGCCGAGCAGGAATTTGTCAGCCGCCATTGTCGTCCATGGCCTTGGCCCGCAGATAGGCGGGCCGCGAGAGGCAGCGCGAAAGATAGGCGGAAAATTCCGGCCGGGGCGTGAGCATTTTGAAGATTTCGGTCACGAAATAAAGATCGGCGGCGATCAAAACATCAGCGGCGGAAAATTTTTCGCCCAGGAGATAGGGCGAAGCAGAAAGGGTTTCCGAGAGAACCGCGAAAACCTTGTCGAAAGACCCCCATCCGGCCGATTTTTCCGGAATTTCGACATTGGCGAATTTCTGCGTGATCGCGCCTTCGACGCAGGAACCGGAAAAGAACAGCCATTGCAGATAACGGCCGCGCATAGAATCGCCTACGGGTGGCGCGAGACCGGCCTCGGGGAATCTTTCGGCCAGATATGCGAGGATCGCCCCGGATTCCGCGACGCAGGCGCCGTCCATTTCCAGCGCCGGGACCTTCTCCATCGGATTGACGGCGTGGTAATCCGGCTTGTGCTGGGCGCCGTTCGGCAGATCGACGAGAACGCGCTCATAGGGCGCGCCGATTTCCTCCAGCATCCAGAGCGCGCGAAGCGACCGCGTGCGGGGCGCCCAATAGAGCCGCATTCCAGCCTCCAATCAATTCGTGACATGAACAAACTAGGAACAAATAGGCGCGCCGTCAAGCTGGCGCTTTCACTCCCGCTCGATACGGATGACTTGCGGCTTTTCGGCGACTATGCCCTCGGCGACGACGGCGGCCAGAGCGTCGCGTATGGTCGCTTCGGTGGTGGCGTAGGTGATGAGCACCACCGGCACGATTTCGGCCTCCTCCCCGCCGCGCTGGACGATGCTTTGCAGCGAGATCTTGCGTTCGGCCATGCGCGTGGCGACGGCCGCGAGCGCGCCGATGCGGTTGCGGGTCTCGAGCCTGATGTAATAGCCGCCCTTGTGGCGCTGGATCGGCGTCTTGTGCGTCGCCGCCAGATGATCGAACGGCAAGCCGAAGGGCGCCGAGCGTATGCCGCGGGCGATGTCGGCGATATCGGCGACGACGGCGGAAGCCGTCGCATTGCCGCCCGCCCCCGGCCCGACGAGCGTCAGTTCATGCACCGCGTCGGCGTCGATCGTCACCGCATTGGTCACCCCCATCACCTGGGCGATGGAAGAGGACAGCGGCACCATGGTCGGATGGACGCGCTGCTCGACTCCATGGGGGGTGCGCTCGGCGACTCCTAAGAGTTTTACGCGGTATCCGAGTTCCGCCGCCGCCTGTAGATCGGCGAGCGAGATATGCTCGATGCCCTCGACGCTGATCGCGGCGGAATCGAGCTTCACCCCGAAGGCGAGCGAGGCGAGGATGGCGAGCTTATGCGCCGTATCGAAACCGCCGATGTCGAAAGTCGGGTCGGCTTCGGCATAGCCGAGCTCTTGCGCCTCGGCGAGACATTCGGCGAAGGTGAGGCCTTCAAGCTCCATTCGCGAGAGGATGTAATTGCAGGTGCCGTTCAAAATGCCATAGACGCGATCGACCCTGTTGCCCGCCAGACCCTCGCGCAGGGTCTTGACGATGGGAATGCCGCCGGCGACCGAAGCCTCGAAGGCGAGCGCGGCGTGGTGTTCTTCCGCCAGTTTGGCGAGTTCCAATCCGTGTTTGGCGAGCAGCGCCTTGTTGGCGGTGACGACGGATTTTTTGGCGCGCAAGGCCGCCTCGACGCTCTTGCGCGCCGGGCCTTCGTCGCCGCCGATCAGTTCGACGAAAAGGTCGATCTTGCCGGAGCGCGCCAGTTCAGCGGGATCGTCGAACCAGACCGCCTGCGAAAGATCGATGCTGCGCCGGCGCTTGGCGTCGCGGGCGGAGACGCCTGTCACCACAATGTCGCGCCCGGTGCGGGCCGCGAGTTCGCGCGCCTGGGCGTGCAATAGGCGGACGACGGCGCCGCCGACCGTCCCGAGGCCGGCGATGCCGACCCGCAAAGGTTTATCCATTTTTCTGACCTGAATTCTTGAAACGGCGCGGACGCCCCGCCGCCTTTTGCCTTATTTCGATTGGGCGATCAATGCAGGGACGCGCCCCGGCGCGTGGCGCCGGCGCCAAGCGATTTCAGCTGGCGAATAGAAGGGCGGATTTTTTAAAGCCGCGCAAGGCCAACGGCGGCGGCGCGCCTCATCGGGCCGCGCGGCGACGCGCTCTCAGGCGGCCTTCGTTGGGGTTAAGCGTGCGAGCGGCGGCGTTTGCGTCCCGCGAGCGCCGATTCCGCCGGCTTATGGATCGATTGCCGCAACTCGGCGATCGCCTCGTCAATCTCATCGCGGCGCTTCTGCAAATATTGCAGCTGCTTGCGGGCCAGGTCTTCATCCGCCAGCGGAAAACCGGCCTCTTTGTCCCCCGGCGCCGCTTCCAAAAGCTCGCCGATCTCGGTCAACGTGAAGCCAAGATGCTTGCCTTTGAGAATTTTTTCCAGGCGATTGACTTGGGGGCGATCATAATAGCGCGTTCCCCCGACGCGAATTGAGGAAAGAAGATGTCGCTGTTCATAGAAACGCAGCGAGCGAGGCGTGATTTCATGGCTGCGGCAGACTTCGCCTATCGGCGTGAGTTGCGCGGTTGCGGCGCGTCGTGTCGCATCGCGCGCGGGCACAGGCGTTTTCGGGCGCATTCGATTTCACCGTTCTTTCTTCTGCGTGGCGACCACCCCTCTCGGTCCGTTCACGGATAATTCCGTGCAGTCCAAATTTTTTTGCTGCAACGGCGCCATAAGGTCGCCCTGCCCAAAGGTTACGCAACGACAATACACAAAAAAAACGAACGACGCCGCTGCGTACGAATACTTACGAAAAGGCCGCACCTGCCGATCTGCGATCAAGCAATCCGAGTTGCAGAAGAATTGATATTGTCGCGAATTGCCGAATTCGATGGCGGCGTCCTTTGGCCCCTTGTAGCGATCAAGGCGACCCGCCTTCGGCGACTTTGACGAAATTTGGAACGCAGCGGCGCCTTGAGCGTTCGCTTGCTGGATGAAGCCTTTGATATCACAGACCGGGATTCCCGGCCCGAGGGAGGATGACGCCATGACGGACCAGTATGACGGCCCGGAAACGGGCGGGATCAAGATTACCGTGCTGTATGGCGCGCCCGCGGATCGCGACGCTTTCGAAAAGTATTATGAGGAAACTCATATGCCTTTGGTCGATGAGGTCGACGACCTGGGCGATGTCGAGCTCTCGCTCGGCCTGCCAGGCGCTGACGGCTCGCCGCCGGCCTTCTATCGCATGATCGAATTCTGGTTCGACAACGTCGAGCACCTTCAAAGCGTCACGTCGACGCCGGAATGGAAACGGGTGGTGGACGACGTGCCGAATTTCGCCACCGGCGGCGCGAAGGTCCTGGTTTCGCAAATCGTGTGAGGCGGCGGGCGCTCAGCCGGGAAACTGGACGAGCCCCTTCCCCGGCCATTTCTCCGCCTCGGCGAGCGCGCGGGCGCATTTGAACGCCTGCGAGGATGGCGTGACCCCAAGCCCGTGCTCGAGCGATTTCCGCGTTTCGCCGGCGCCGACGCCCCACGCGCAAGGGTCGCGTCCACAAGGGCAAGACGCGAAATTAATCTGCTTCGTGGCTGCTTACGCGACGAAGGCTGCGGCGCGGTGGACGCACTAAGA
>CAYRNB010000143.1:0-5611 GCA_964425315.1 uncultured Rhodoblastus sp. | reverse complement strand
TCTGAATATTTTTATCGCGCGGTCGCCGCTTCGAGCCGACAAGGCCCCAGGGATAAATCCTCGCGCGGCCCGCGGCGCTGCGAGGCCCAAATTAGGGACTATCGCCCGCAACGCCAGTCCCATCCGGCCTGGAAAGGAGCCGCTGCAAGAGCTCGATATGCCTTGCCGGCATTTCGTCCCTCTCCTTTTCGCCAAGATCGCTCCAATTGGCGACGACCCAGCGATCGAGCGATTCCAGGAGCGCCATGGCCGCGTCTACGAGCAGAGACTGCGGCAGGTCCGTCCGCACGACGCCCAAAGCCTGCCCGCGCTCCAGGACGAGCGAAACCCAGACGCGGACAGCCTGGAAGACGCGCCCCGTCGCCGTGCCCTGACCGGGATTGCCCCGCAGCCGATAGAACATGCCGCCGAACCGCACCATCCACTCGTTCCGCCCGACCACCGCGACCGAGCGCCGGTAGAGATCTTCGAGGCTTCGCCAAAAATTGCCTTCGTTCAGCGCCCCAGGGTCGAAACCGCCGATCTCCCGAAACAAAACGGCGATCATGCGCTCGATCAGCGTTACGAAAAGATCGGCCTTGTCGTCGAAATAATAATAGAGCGAGCTTTTGCTCATCCCCGACTTTTCCAGAATGCGGTTGAGCGAGGCCCCATCGAAACCATGCGCCGCGAATTCCTCCGCCGCGCATTCGAACAAGCGCTTCTGGCGATCGGGATCGAGATTGTCGAGACGGCGACTCATGGGTTGACCATAACCGAACGCGGGCGTATAAACCAGAGTGTGTACTACTGGTACACACTCTGGTACAAAACATCCAACGAGAAGGTGAAGCCGATGAAAATCGCGATTTGCGGCGCCGGGATCGCCGGGGGAACGCTCGCCTATTGGCTGAATCGCGCCGGATTCGATCCAATCCTGATCGAACGCGCCGAAGCGCCGCGCACTGGCGGCTATCTCATGGATTTCTGGGGAGTCGGCTATGATGTGGCCGAACGGATGGGCGTTCTGCCCGCCATTCTGGCGGCCGGCTATGAGGTCGAGGACGTCCGCTTCGTCGGCGACGCCGGCGAAAGGGTCGGCGGCTTCGCCGTCGATACCCTGCGCGAGCTGACCCGGGGCCGGATGACGAGTTTAAAGCGCAGCGATCTCGCCGCGGCGATTTTTCAAGCGATCGACGGAAGGGTGGAGACGATTTTCGGCGACACCATCGCGGCGGTCGAGGAGAGCCCGGACGGCGCGCGCATTGTGCTGGAGAGCGGGCGCAGCCGCGACGTGGATATCGTTCTCGGCGCCGATGGTCTGCATTCGCGCCTCCGCGCCCTCGCCTTTGGCGCCGAGGCGCTTTTCGAAAAAGACCTCGGCTATCGCGTCGCCGTATTCGAAAGCGAAGGCTACGCCTCGCGCAATCCTCTGTCCTATGTCATCCATTCCGCGACGTCGCGGCAGGTCGCCCGCTTCGCTTTGCGCGACGGCAAGACCCTATTCCTGCTCGTCTTCCGGGCCGCGCTGATGAACGGGCGCGAACCCGCGAGCGAGGCGGAAACGCGCGCGCTGCTGAAAGCCATCTATGCCGACGCCGGCTGGGAGGCGCCGGCCATCCTCGCCGCGCTGGATGCGGCGAACGACCTCTATTTCGACCGGGTCAGCCAGATCCGCATGGACCGCTGGCATAAGGGCCGGATCGCTTTGGTCGGCGACGCCGGCATGGCCGTTTCGCTGATGGCCGGCGAAGGCGCGGGGCTCGGCATGACCGAAGCTTACGTCCTCGCCGGCGAGTTGAGCCGATGCGGGGGCGATTACCAAAAAGCCTTCGCAGCCTTCGAATCCCGCTTGCGGCCCTTCATCGAAGCCAAGCAGACGGCGGCGGCGGATTTTACTTCGACGTTCGTGCCGCGAAGTCCCTTCGGCATCTGGCTGCGCAATCAGGCGACCAGACTCATGGCCCTTCCCGGCATGGCGAATCTGTTGCTCGGCGCCAGCCTGCGCGACGATTTCGAACTTCCGAATTACTTCGACGACTGAACCGTTCGCGATCAATTATCCAGGAACGACCGCAGTTTCCGGCTGCGGCTCGGATGTTTCAACTTGCGCAGCGCTTTCGCCTCGATCTGGCGGATGCGCTCGCGCGTCACCGAGAATTGCTGACCGACCTCCTCCAAAGTGTGGTCGGTGTTCATGCCGATGCCAAAACGCATGCGCAAAACGCGTTCTTCGCGCGGGGTTAGCGACGCGAGCACGCGCGTCGTTGTTTCACGAAGATTGCTCTGGATCGCCGCATCGATCGGCAGGATGGCGTTCTTGTCCTCGATGAAATCGCCGAGATGCGAATCTTCCTCGTCGCCGATCGGCGTTTCGAGCGAGATCGGCTCCTTGGCGATCTTCAGCACCTTGCGCACCTTTTCGAGCGGCATGGCGAGCTTTTCGGAAAGCTCCTCCGGCGTCGGCTCGCGGCCGATCTCGTGCAGCATCTGGCGCGAGGTGCGCACGATCTTGTTGATCGTCTCGATCATATGCACCGGAATGCGGATGGTGCGCGCCTGATCGGCAATCGAGCGGGTGATGGCCTGCCGGATCCACCAGGTGGCGTAGGTCGAGAATTTATAGCCGCGGCGATATTCGAACTTATCCACCGCCTTCATCAGGCCGATATTGCCTTCCTGAATCAGGTCGAGGAATTGCAGGCCGCGATTGGTGTATTTTTTCGCAATGGAAATGACCAGGCGCAGGTTCGCCTCCACCATTTCCTTCTTGGCCTGGCGCGCCTCGCGCTCGCCCTTCTGCACCATATGGACGATCTTGCGGAATTCCTGGATTTCCAGGCCCGTCTCGGTCGCCAGCGCATGAATCTCGCCGCGCAATTCGTGAATGTCGTCCTTGGACTTGGCGACGAATTCCTTCCAGCCGCGCGCGCCGAGCTTCGACACCCGCAAAAGCCATTTCGGATCGAGTTCGTAGCCGTGGTAGTTTTTCAGGAAATCCTCGCGCGCCACGCCAAATCCTTCGGCGAGACGCAGGAGCCGCGTCTCCAGTCCGATCAGCCGCCGGTTGATGTCGTAAAGCTGCTCGACCAAAGCGTCGATGCGGTTCTGGTTGAGCGACAGCGACTTGACGTCGGTGACGATCTCCTTCTTGAGCGATTTGTATTTGCGCTCCTGCGAAGGCGTCAGCGTCTCGTTCTTCAGCTTGTTCTCGACATTCTGGTCCTGCAGCCGGCGCAATTTCTTGTAGGCGTCGGCGACGCGGTCGAAAGTTTCGAGCACTTTCGGCTTGAGTTCGGTCTCCATGGCCGAGAGCGATACGGAATTCTCCATATCGTCTTCTTCATCGAAGGATTCTTCAGCGGCAGGCGGCTCATCGAGCCCGGCCGGCGGATTGCGCGGCGCCGTCTCCGGCGCTTCGGCGTCTTCCTCTTCTTCCGTCTTGGGCGCCGCCTTGCCATCCGGGCCGGCATAGGTCGCCTCAAGATCGATGATCTCGCGCAGCAGGACCTTGCTGTCCACGAGTTCGTCGCGCCAGATGATAATCGCCTGGAAGGTCAGCGGGCTTTCGCAGAGGCCCGCGATCATCGCCTCGCGGCCGGCCTCGATGCGCTTGGCGATGGCGATCTCGCCCTCGCGCGACAGAAGCTCGACCGAACCCATTTCGCGCAGATACATGCGCACCGGGTCATCGGTGCGATCGGCGGGCTCGGAGGTCCGCGTCGTCACCGCCTTGGCGGCGGTCTGCTCGACCAGCTCGCCGCCCTCGGCCTCCTCCTCTTCGGCGCTGTTGTTCTCTTCCTCGGAATCGTCCGCCTCTTCGGCCTCGACGACGTTGATGCCCATTTCGTTGAGAATGGCGTAAACGTCTTCGATCTGGTCCGATGTCACTTCCTCGGAGGGAAGGACGGCGTTGAGTTCCGCGTAAGTGACGAAGCCGCGCTTTTTCGCCTGCTTCATCATCTTTTTGACGGCGGCGTCGGAGAGGTCCAGCAAAGGGCTGTCGGCGGCTTCAGCCACGCCCGTTTCGCCTTCCGGCTTCGCGTCGTCTTTTTTCGCCATGTCAACCCCAAGCCTAAATGTCCGCCGGGCGCCCGAATCCTTCTTCGGACGCAAGCTGCGCGGAAACTTTTAATTCCCGCTTAACCAAGACCCGACGCACAGCCCCTACCACGACAGGAGCGTTTTCCGACCTCGCGGAAAACGCTCCGGCGCTTAATCAAACGCCCCATCCCCCACAAAAAGCCTCTCAACTCTCCGTGAGCGCGTCTTACACTAACTTGTCTTCCCGACCTGATTGAGCGCCAAACCCTTCGATCGTCGCCTCGGCGCCTTCCAGCGCGGACAGTTGCGCCCTGATATCGGCAAGGACGGCGAAATTGGATTCGGACGGCTCTTCGGCAAGAACCGCTTCAGCCCGCCGTAGTTCCGTATTTAACGCCCGCTGTTTACGATGCAAGGCCAAGGCTTGCCGCAAAACCTCGTCCGCGTCATTTTCATGCGCATCGGGCCTCACGCACCATAGTGTCGAAATTGTGGCGTTCTCGGTCAGTTTCTGCAAAAACCTTTCAAAGCCGAGCGGCTCGAGTCGTTCGCGCAGGTCCCGCGCGCTCATGTCCTGCTCGGCGAGACCCAGCAGAGCGTCACGCAACCTCGCAACCGCCGGGCCGGAAAAATCCAGCCGCGCCACTTCCTCGCCATGGCGAAGAATAAGGCCGGGATGGTTGATGAGCAAAGCGAGGATAAGATTTTCGCGCGGCGCCGGCGCCTCCTGGCGCGTCGAGAACAGTTTGGATCGGCGCAAAGCCGCGCTTGGCGCAAGCGGCGCGCGCGCCGGCGCCCAGTTGTCGCGCCGCCCGCGGAAATTTTCGCTGGGAAAACCCTGGGCCTGACCGCCGCGGCGGACGCGGCCGAACAGGAGATCGAGCCGTTCGCGCAGGTCGGCGGCGTAATGGCGGCGCAAGACTTCATCGCCGATCTGCGCCGCGCAATCGCGCAGCCGCCGCTCCAGCCCGGCGCGGGCTTCGGGCGTATCGAGCGGCCGCGCCTCGGCCTCGCGCAAAAAAAGCATTTCCGCCATGGGCTTGGCCGCGGCGAGCGCCGCATCAAGCGCCTCGCGCCCGCCCGAGCGCGCCAGATCGTCGGGGTCCTGGCCCTCGGGCAGCAGGGCGAAGCGCAGGCTCCGCCCCGGCCCGATCAGCGGCAGAGCGGTCTCGAGCGCGCGGAAAGCCGCCTTGCGCCCGGCCCGGTCGCCGTCAAAACAGAGAATCGGCTCTTCCGCCATGCGCCACAGCAGCGCGCATTGATCCGGGGTGAGCGCAGTGCCGAGGCCCGCGACGACATTGGGAAAACCGGCCCGGTCCATGGCGATCACATCGACATAGCCCTCGACCGCCACCACCGTTCCCCTGTCCTGCGCGCTCTTTCGCGCATGATGCAGGTTGTACAGGTTCGAACCCTTGTGAAACAAAGGCGTTTCCGGCGAATTCTTGTATTTCGGCTGGACGTCGGCGCTCAAGGCCCGTCCGCCGAAGGCGATGGTCTTGCCGGCGCGGTCGCAGATCGGGAACATCAGCCGGTCGCGGAAAAAATCGTAAGGAACGGCGATGTCCGGGCCATGGGTCAAAAGGCC
>CAYRNB010000142.1:2650-5765 GCA_964425315.1 uncultured Rhodoblastus sp. | reverse complement strand
CGCCACGGCATATGGCGCCGCGTCAATTTCATCATCCGGGCGCGGGCTTCCGTCGACCTCGATAGGGGCAAGCGTCCTTACTGTCGCGAGCGGACGGATCGCGCCGACGGTGGACCCGCAAGGGAGGACGACTGATCTCCCCTCCGGCTCTGGCGGGGGCCGGCGGTGCGACGCCGCCGGCCTCAGTCGCTGTCTCAGGTTCCGACCGAGACCCTGTTTCACTCGAACCCCAGCGCGCTCTTCGTTACTCCCATGTGACAGGCGACGAAATCGCCCGGCTGCATATTAGGGCGGGTTGCCCTGCAGCGATTCTCGTGATCAGGCGCTTCATCTGGGGCTTTGTCGGGCCGCGCGGCGCCCGCTCAGCCTCCCTCGTACACGCCTTGCGCGAGGCGCCGGCTTTTCTGCGCGATAGCCTGCGTCTTGTGGACGTCGCCCTCGCCGGCTTCGGGCATGGTGAAAATCTCCTCTGCGCCATGATCAGCGGCAGGGGGCGCGTGCGTGATCCAAGCGCCGTCGCTGCGGAACGGTTCAAGTCCGTCCACGGACTCGCAACCCAACGGCGACGCCGCGGACAACCGTCGTGACAGCGTCAACTTGATCTTTACGGCGCCTCACGCGGTCGCTAGGTCGTAAAGGTCTTCCTCTTGGGCGCTGTGAAGCCGCACCAACGATTCTATGGTCTCAATCAGACGTTGGGCGTCGCGGATCAGGTAGGCGTCGGCTTCCGCCCCGGGTTCGGACATTTCGCGGGCCAACCGGGACAAGAGGCGCGCGAGATGGAGGATTTCCCGGTGCGCGCGGCCCATCGCGGCCAGTCCGTGGGAAAAGGACTCCGCTTGAACCAGACTGGGATAAACTTCGCTCTCGTCCGCGCGCTCGTGGGCGACGATAGTTTCGGCGACGATCGAGGCCGCTTGGAGAATGAGGTCTTGCGCCGCCGCGGCCGTGGCGTCGTCGAGGGCGTCGGCGATCGATCGCAACTGGTCGAGGCTCCGGCCAAGCCGTTCGTGCTCGCTGTGCAACCGACTCGCCGCGCCGATCCCGAGCGGCCGGGCGGCGCGTGGCGCGCCCGAACTGAGCGCGCGCAGGGCGTTCAGGATCACCGCCACATCGATGAGTTCCTGTCCGACGGCGCCCAGGACCGGCGACAGAAATCCCAGTGCCGCGGCCACCATGGCGACGCCGGACAGACCCATGCCCACGATCATGCTTTGCCGGGCGATGCGCCGCGTCCGCTGGCCAATCGTGATCGCTTCGGCGACGCGGTCGAGGCGCTCCACAAGGATGACCACGTCAGCCGCTTCCGAAGACGCGCTCGCGCCGCGCGCGCCAAGAGCGACGCCAACATGGGCCGCTGCGAGAGCCGGCGCGTCGTTAATGCCGTCGCCCACCATCATGGTCATGTGCTGCTGGCGCTCCAGTACGACTGCGGCGACCTTCTCGTCCGGGGCGCGCTCGGCCAGCACGGCGTCGATGTTCAGCGCGGCGGCGATCGTCTCCGCCGTTTCCGCCCTGTCGCCGGTCGCCATGACAATGCGGCGAACTCCCGCCGCCCTGAGCATGTCGAGCGCGCGCGGCGTTTCGCGCCGCATTTCGTCGGCGAGGAGCAACGCCCCGGCCGGCACGCCGTCGATCGACACGAAAACGCTCAGGGCCGAACGCCACGCAGCGCGCCGCTCGGCCCGGAGCGCCCAGGGCGGCGGCGACGCAGCTCCGAAGATGAAGGAGCATGAGCCTGCGCGGACGGTGTGATTCTCGATTGTTCCTTCCAATCCGGAGCCAACCTGTTCCCGGACGTCTCGCGGCGGACTGAGGTCAAGGCCCCTGACCCGCGCGGCGTTCACGATGGAGTCGGCGACCGCATGGGCGGAAGCTCGTTCCAGCGAGGCCGTCAAACGCAGGACTTCATCGGCCGTCTTAGTTGGCGCGGTTTCAATCGCCGTGAGCCTTGCGCCTCCGACCGTCAGCGTTCCCGTCTTGTCGAAAAGGACGGTATGGATCTTCGCGAGCGCTTCGAGCGGCCCGCCTCCCTTCACCAGGACGCCGCGCCGCGCGGCCCGCGCAACGCCCGCGACAAATGCAACAGGCGCGGCGAGAATGAGCGGGCAGGGCGTCGCTACGACCAGCACCGCGAGCGCCCGCAAGGAGTCCCGAGACCACAGCCACGCCGCGCCCGCGACGATGAGAGTCAACGGGATCAAGGCCGCCGCGTAACGATCGGCCAAGCGGATGAAGGGCGCCCTAGCCTGCCGAGCCGAGGCTGCAAGCTTCACGATCGCGGTGTAAGTGCTGTCGCGTGCAAGCGCTGTAGTCTGCATTTCAAAGGCGTCGCCGGCGTTGATCGCGCCGCTGCGAACGATTTCGCCAGCCTGGCGGACTACGGGCAGCGATTCCCCGGTCAAGGCCGATTCATCGAGCAAGACCTTGGCGTCGAGCGCAATCCCGTCGATCGGCGCAATTTCTCCGGCGCGCACGATGAGCCTCTCTCCGATCGCGACCTCTTCCACCGCGACGTCCGCTATCGCGTCGCCAATGCGGCGATGGGCGACGCGAGGCGCCCGATCAACGAGGCCTCGCAGGCTCCGCTCCGCGCGCGAAACCGCGAAATCCTCCAGAACGGAGCCGCCGGAATACATCACGGCGATGACGATCGCCGCTAGCGGTTGGTCGAGCGCCAGAGCGCCGCCCATCGACAATAGGGCGATCACATCGACGCCAAACTGCCCATTCCAGAGATTACGAATGATCGAAACCAAAAGGGAAATCGCAATCGGGATCGTTCCGCCAAACCAGAGCCACCTTCCAATCTGTGAGCCGCCAAACCATGCGCTGCCGGCGCCGCCCACCAATCCCGCGACGGCCAATAAGAGAAAAGCGGTGCGGATGGCTGCCGAGCTCATGTTCGGCCTCTTGTTAAGCGAGGCGACATTAGCCGAACAGACACGGTTTTCCATTGACGCCGATCATTAGGGCGCCGTCACCGCGCCTGCTTTTCAGCAAAGTTTCGTCAATTCGTTCCGAGCGTTTCCCGACTGATTCCCAGCATTCAGCCTATGTCCGCCAGCCACCCAGCAGCGACCGTCAACCTTGACCTACGCCGCACGACCCGATT
>CAYRNB010000142.1:0-2550 GCA_964425315.1 uncultured Rhodoblastus sp. | reverse complement strand
GGGACTCGCACTGTTGCCTATCCGCAACAAATATTAGAAATGACCCAATTCCGTAGTCCTAAGGGGTTTCCTTTCTCGAGCGAGAGCGATTTTATTCCTCAGGGGGCGGCTCTTCGGGAATGCAAGGATTGTCGCGCCGGATTCTCATCGGTGCGGCGGAATGCCTCGGACGCGATATATATTCATTTTCGTGGCGACGATTGCGTCGTGCTTGATGCGGCAGCCCGCTGTCGCGCAGCAGGCGCAGCAAACGCCTCAGTCGTCCGGCTCGGACCCAACGCCAATCTTTGCGTCGACGCCCGATGTTACGTTGGGCCCCGTGATCACATCCGGAATTTCCTTTTCGGACGTGTACGACGATAACATCTATGCGACTCCGACGAACAAGGTCTCAGACCAGATTCGGCTGATCAATCCCTTCGCGAATATGCGTTTTTCCGACGGGAACGGCCAAGTCGATTTGGGCGGAAACGCCGCCATCGGCCGCTACGCGACCTATTACGATGAAAATTACAATGACTACAGCCTCTATGCCAAAGGTCGGTACAAGGTTCTGCCGATATTGACCTTGATGGCGGGCGCCGGTTATGACTTTCTTCACCAACCACGGTCTTCTCCCGATTACCAGCCGGGCGTCGTTCCCGTCACCCCCACGACCTATAACGTCGCGCGCGCCTTTGGCGCGGCGCTCCTGAAACTCAACCAGAACTCGGTCCGGCTCGGTTGGACGTACGACCATTACACTTACAACAATGTCCCGCTGGTCGGCGGCGGCACGCTCGACAACCAGGATCGCAATCGCGCCGTGATGACGGCTGGCGCGCGAGTCGGTCATTCGTTTGACGACAACAATGAAATATTCGGGATGTTCACCTACGACAGCCGCGATTATTCGTTGCCCGTGGACGATTACGGTTTCCAGAAAAGTTCCAACGGCGTCCGCTTCGACGCCGGCTTCGATCATAAGATCAGTTCGACTCTGGACAGCGAAATCTACGCCGGCGGCATTTATCAGCATTACGACGATCCTCGCTTCGCGCCGATATTCGTTCCGGATTTCGGGGGGAATGTGAAGTGGACGGGCCTCGCCAATACGACGGTCGCCGCGCGATTGGAGCGGACGATCGAGGAATCGGACCTCGGCGCCACCAGCCCATACCTATGGGACGTGTCGGGATATGTGCAGACCGCATTAACATTTGACGTGGTCCATTGGATCCGTCCCGATTTGCGGGTCAACGCCAGCGCGTCCTATTATCTGAACCAGTTTTATGGCTACGCGGTTTCGCGCACTGACCAGGTCCAGTCCTACGGTCTGGGCATTCGCAAATATCTGACGCCGCGGTTCTACATAGGCGCGGACCTGTCCCGCACCACCCGCGATTCAACCGATCTGAGCGAGAACTATATCGACACCCGCGCCATGATTCGGGCCGGGTTCGTGCAAGATCCGGCCTACAAGGCGGAAGATTTCCAAAAGCCGGACGTGCCGAAAGATTTCCAGGGTCGCTTTTACGCCGGCCTCCAGACCGGGCTGACAAACGTGGAGACCAAGCTGCAGGGATCACGCGGCAACGGCAGCCTTCAGGCCGATTTCGGCGACGAAGGATGGGCTGGGGGCGTCCTCGCCGGCTATGGCCTCTATATGGGGAATTGGTACCTGGCCCTCGAAGGAGAGCTGGACAAAGCCGGGGGCGGATGGAGTCACCAACACTCTCCGAACGAGCGCATTTTTTCCGTATCCAGCGACTATGGATACGGCTTCTCAGGCGTCATCGGGCGTTCGTTCACTGGCGGCACAATGCTCTACGGCAAGGCCGGTCTCGTTTTCGCCGACTTCCTTACGAACTACCAGCTTCGAAACAACAGTTCCCGGGGTTACCGCACCGAGCCGGGTCTGAGCGTCGGCTTCGGCGCGTCGGCGCCGCTGACGCCGGAACTCGCGATCCGGCTCGAACACACCTATTCCGCCTACCGCGATTACAACATCAATTGCTGCATAGAACCGGCGGGCGGCGCTCCGGATAATTTCGCCAATGACTCGACGATGACCTCACTCGGGCTGGTCTATACGTTCGGCGGCGTTCCCGGCGCCAGGAAATCGGCCGACGTCAATTACGGCGGTTTCTATACGGGCGCCCAGGCGGGGCAGGACGCGATGTCAACCTGGAGCAACGGGCCGCGCGAATCGGGCACGACGTTGACGGCGAATTTCGGCGACCTCGGATACACCGCCGGCTTGTTTGGAGGTTATGGGGCGCAAATGGGCGAATTCTATCTCGGCGGAGAACTCGAAGCCGAGCTTGGCCTTACGCATTCGGATCATGAACGCGAGCCGTCGGGCAGGCAATTTGCGCTTGAAAAACAATGGGACTTTGGCGGAAGCGCCATCGGCGGCTATGTCGTGAACCATACCGCGCTGCTTTACGGCCGCGTCGGCGTTGCGGACACCCGGTTTCAAATCGACTATTCGACGACAAATAAAAGCGTCGCGGCGACTTATACCCTGGCCGGCCTGCGCTTCGGCGGCGGCATTGAATTTCCGGCGGC
>CAYRNB010000141.1:0-5971 GCA_964425315.1 uncultured Rhodoblastus sp. | reverse complement strand
CAAAGTAACGTAACTATATTTATTAGTTACGTAACCAAATCTTCGCGCCCGTCGCCACAGTTGTTCTTGACCTCCGGCTAAGCCCGCGTATTCATAGGCTAAATTAGAAAAACCATCGGGCGCCTCCATGCGCAAACTCGGTCCCCAACCTTTAACGGGCGCAGAAAAGCAGCGGCGTCACCGCGAAAGGGTCAAGGCGCGCCTGGCAGAGGCGAAAGAATTGAGGGCGCAGCTCGACGGCGATCTGGGTCCGAATTTCCTCGGTCTTGGCGTATTCTATGATTCTATTCTTGCCGAATTGGGCGCGGCCGCCGAAGAGCGCGAGGCCTTGACGGCAAATCTCGAATCGTTTTGCGAGGAATTGCGCGATTTTGCCCGCCAGCGCGGTGAAAAGGAGCTTGCGGCCCTGCGCGCCAGAAGGCGCAGGGCGGGCGGGAGCCTGTTGTCGCGCCTCACCGCCATGAAGCCGGAAAACAAAAGCTAATCGAGCTTTTTTCCCAGTCGCCCGGCGACGTCCTGGATATATTGAAAGGCGGCGCGCCCCGAACGCGAGGCGCGGGTGATCGCCCATTCCAGGGCTTCGGCGCGGATCTGCTCCGCCGGCGCCTCCAGGCGGTAATATTCGACATACGCGAAGACCATGGCGAGATAATCGTCCTGGCTGCATTTGTGAAAGCCGAGCCAGAGGCCGAAACGGTCGGAAAGCGAGATCTTCTCCTCCGCCGCCTCGCCGGGGTTGATCGCGGTCGAGCGCTCGTTTTCCATCATGTCGCGCGGCAGCAAATGACGGCGGTTGGAGGTGGCGTAGAACAACACATTGGCTGGCCGCCCCTCGACGCCGCCCTCGAGCGCGGCCTTCAGCGATTTATAAGAGGCGTCGCCGCCGTCGAAGGAGAGGTCGTCGCAAAAGACGATGAAATGCGGCGGGGCGTCGCGCAGCAGGCCCATCAGCAGAGGCAGGCTTTCGATGTCCTCGCGGTGGATTTCGACCAGTTTCAGGCCGGGAAAATCCGGCGTTTCGGCGAGCCGTTTGTTGACCTCGGCGTGAACCGCCTTGACCAGCGACGACTTGCCCATGCCGCGCGCGCCCCACAAAAGCGCGTTATTGGCCGGCAGGCCCCGGGCGAAGCGCTCGGTATTGCCGAGAAGCTGGTCGCGCAGGAAATCGACGCCGCGCAACAGGGCGATGTCGACGCGGCTCACTTTGGCGACCGGCGCGAGCTTTTGCTGTTCGGCGCGCCAGACGAAGGCTTCCGCAGCGGAAAAGTCCGGCTTTTGCGGCGGCGCCGGGGAAAGCCGCTCCAGGGCCTCGGCGATGCGGGTGAGCATGTCTTGCGGTATGGGTGGTTCGGGCGGGTTCATGGGCGGCCTTTGGGCGGGAACAAGGGGTTTGTGCGTAAGATAAACGACTCAAGGCTTAACGTGGATTGCTTTCGAGCCTTCAATGGGTATAGTCCGCCGCAAAATTCCCCCGGCGCGCGCGTAACATGGCCGGTGTCCCAGCGTGGAAAGTCAAGATGCACTTCATTACCCCCGCCTACGCACAAACGGCCGGCGCCCCGTCGAGCAACGCCGAATTTCTGATCCAGATGGCGCCTTTCGCCATCATCCTGCTGATCCTTTATTTTCTGATCATGCGGCCGCAGCAGCAGCGCCAAAAGGCGCACCAGCAGATGGTGTCCAACATCCGCCGCGGAGATACGGTTGTCACCAATGGCGGCCTGATCGGCAAGGTCACCAAGGCCGTGGACGATAATGAGATCGAGATCGAGATCGCCCCTAACGTGCGCGTGCGCCAGAGCCGATCGGCAATCTCCGATGTGCGCGCCAAGGGCGAGCCGGTCAAAGATTCGGCCTGAACGACAATTTTGGATTAGCCCCCCGCCATGATGCGCTTTCCCACCTGGAAAATCGTCCTTACCGTCGCCGGGACCCTGCTCGCCATACTGATCTGCATCCCGAGCATGATCGGCCCGCAGAACCGGGAAAAGCTCGCGCATGTCATGCCGTCCTGGCTGCAGCCGGAATCGATCGTTCTCGGCCTCGACCTTCGCGGCGGCGCCTATCTCCTCTACCAGGTGGACCGCAAGGACGTGATCCACACCATGACGTCCGATCTGCGCGACGATTTGCGGCGGTTGCTGCGCGACAACAAGATCGGCATTGCCGGCGGCGTCGGCATCCTGCCCGAGGGCGTGCAGGTGCGCATTCCCAACGCCGCCGAACGTGAGCGCATCCTGCCGAAACTTCCCGGCCTGGTGCAGCTCACCGGCGGTTTCGGCCGCTCCGGCCTCGACGTCAGCCAAGGCGACAATGGCATGGTCAAGCTTACGTTGACCGACGCCGCCATCACCAATCGGGTGCGGGCCGCCATCCAGACCACAATTCAGGTGCTCAACCGGCGCATCAACAGCCTCGGCACCACCGAGCCCAACATCCAGCGCCAGGGCGACGATCGCGTGCTGGTCGAAGTGCCGGGACTTAAAGACACCAACAGGCTGAAGCAGATCGTCGGCACCACGGCCAAACTGGAATTCCGCCTCGTCGCGCAGCCGGGCGAAAGCCGCTCCAAATACGACATGCTCGAACAGACCGACGAGCCGGGCAAATTGCCTGTCGAGAAGCAGGTCATGGTGCAAGGCGCGGATCTGACCGACGCTCAACCCGGATTCGACTCGCGCACCAACGAGCCGGTGGTCAATTTCCGCTTCAACATTCGCGGCGGCCAGAAATTCGCCAAGGTGACCTCGGCCAATGTCGGCCGGCCCTTCGCCATCGTGCTCGACAATAAGGTGATTTCGGCGCCGCGCATCCTGACCCCGATTACCGGCGGCTCGGGGCAGATTTCCGGCCATTTCACCGTCGAGCAGGCCAACAATCTCGCCATTCTGCTGCGCGCCGGCGCGCTGCCGGCGAAACTCACCATTGTCGAGGAGCGCACGGTCGGCCCCGGCCTCGGCCAGGATTCGATCAACGCCGGCGAGAGAGCGGCCTATGTCGCCGCGGCGCTGGTGGTGTTCTACATGCTCATCACCTATGGGACCTTCGGCATTTTCGCCAATATCGCGCTGATGATCCATGTGTCGATGATCTTCGCCTTCCTGGTGCTGCTGCGCGCCACCCTCACACTGCCGGGCATAGCCGGCATCGTGCTCACCATCGGCATGGCGGTCGATTCCAACGTGCTGATCTATGAGCGCATACGCGAGGAGGCCCATGCCGGGCGCTCGATCATTTCGGCGCTCGACGCAGGCTTTAATCGCGCCTTCGCGACCATTGTCGACGCCAACGTCACCATGTTCGTGGTGGCGGCCATTCTCTATTACGTCGGCTCGGGTTCCGTGCGCGGCTTCGCCGTGTCGCTGGGGCTCGGCATCATGACCACCATCGTCACCGCCGTCACCATGACGCGGATGATGATCGCCCTGTGGTACCGCTACGCCCGCCCGACCCGCATCCCGATCTGACGACACTCCCGGATAGAGCCGATGAAGCTTCTGCGCCTTGCGCCCGAAAACACCAAATTTCCGTTCATGCGCTTCCGGCGCGTGTCCTATCCCTTTTCGGCCGTCCTCTCGATCATATCGGTCCTGCTTTTCCTCTTCGTCGGCATGAATTTCGGCATCGATTTCTCCGGCGGCACCATGCTGGAGGTGCGGGCGAAATCGGGCGTCGCCGATCTCGCCTATATCCGCGGCCTGATGGACCACCTCCACCTCGGCGATGTGGAGGTGCAGGGGTTTGGCGGGAAATCGGACGTCAGCATACGTTTCGGCATGCAGGCCGGCGGCGATGTGGCGCAGCAGGCGGCGGTGAACAAGGTCAAGAATGCGCTCAGCGGCGCTTATAATTTCCGCAGCGTCGCGGTGGTCGGCCCGCGCGTTTCGGGCGAACTGGTGCAGTCCGGCACGCTTGGCGTCGTGCTGTCGATTTTCGCCGTGCTCACTTATTTGTGGTTCCGATTCGAATGGCAGTTCGCCATAGGCGCGATCATCGCCACAATGCACGACATGTTGCTGACGGTGGGCTTTTTCTCGCTCACGCAACTGGAGTTCAACACGACTTCGATCGCGGCGATCCTGACCATCATCGGCTATTCGCTCAACGAAACGGTGGTCGTGCTCGACCGCATCCGAGAAATGATGCGCAAATACAAGAAGATGCCGACGGATCAGCTGATCGACATGTCGGTCAACGCGGTTCTGCCGCGCACCTTGATGACCGCGACCACGGTGTTTCTGGCGCTGCTCTCGCTGGTGCTTTTCGGCGGCCAGGTCATCCGCTCCTTCTCGCTCGCCATGATGTGGGGCATTTTCGTTGCGACTTATTCGTCGGTCTTTATCTGTTCGCCGACCCTGATCTATCTCGGCCTGCGCAACGAGCAGCGCTCCGCGTCCGACGAAGTGACGGGACTGGGCGGCAAGGCCGGCGCCAAGCCGCTATCGAGCACATGATTCGCTCGAAAGCGGCCTGAATGGCGGGCGAGAGCAAATACGAAGGTTTTTTGCCCGGCGCCTGGGCGATTGACGGGCTCGGCGCCGGCGGCTTCCAATTCGCGGGCATGACCCATCGCGGCTCGTTGCTCTGCCTGCCCGACGGCATCCACGCCTATGCGCCGCAATCTTTCGCGGAAGTGGACGAGGCGTCGCTCGCGCCGCTCTTCGCCTTGCCGCGCGGCAGCGTTGAACTCCTGCTCTTCGGCAGCGGGCCGTCGCTCGTTCCGGTTCCGCCGGCGTTGCGCCAGAAATTGCGCTCGCTTGGAATCGGCTGCGACCCGATGAGCACCAGCGCCGCGTGCCAGACCTACAATATCCTTCTCGGCGAGAGGCGCCCGGTTGGCGCAGTGCTTATCGCTGTTTTATAGCCCGACATGCTGCGGTGCACAATAAAATTGCGCCCGCCGGGGGGAGGTACCGGCGGGCGCGCCGACATGCGCAACTGACTGAAAACGCACGTCGACTAGAAGGATACGCTCGATGAGGCCCTACGCTACCGGCCTTACGATAACGGTATCTTGACCCAAAAAGAGCTATGCGTGAAGAGAGTTTTTTTGCAATGCAGCATTGAATATAACGCATAGCTAGAGCGCCGATTATGCATTTTTGCCTGGTCTTCGCCTGAGTTTTGCCTATATCGGGCCGTTTTCGGCGCCGCTGCGGCTATTCTGCTGCTTCCGGCTTGCCAGGCCGGCGCTGCAAAAGCTCGCGCAGGAACTTGCCGGTATAGGAGGCCGGCGCCTTGACGATCGCTTCAGGCGCGCCCTGCGCCACGATGGTTCCGCCGCCGTCGCCGCCCTCCGGCCCCAAGTCGATGATCCAGTCGGCGGTTTTCACCACTTCGAGATTGTGCTCGATCACCACCACGCTATTGCCCTGATCGACCAGCTCGTGAAGCACTTCGAGCAGTTTTTTGACGTCGTGGAAATGCAGGCCGGTGGTCGGCTCGTCGAGAATATAGAGGGTGCGGCCGGTCGAGCGGCGCGACAGCTCCTTCGACAATTTGACCCGCTGCGCCTCGCCGCCCGAAAGGGTGGTCGCCTGCTGGCCGACTTTAACGTAGCCGAGTCCGACTCGGGCGAGCGTTTTTAGCTTGTCGCGGATCGACGGCACGGCCTTGAACAGTTCCGCCGCTTCTTCCACCGTCATGTCGAGCACGTCGGCGATGCTCCTGTCGCGATAGCGCACTTCCAGCGTCTCGCGATCGTAGCGCTTGCCCTTGCAGACGTCGCAGGTGACATAGACGTCGGGCAGGAAGTGCATTTCGATCTTGATCACGCCATCGCCCTGGCAGGCCTCGCAGCGCCCGCCCTTGACGTTGAAGGAGAAGCGCCCCGGCCCGTAGCCGCGCGCCTTGGCCTCGGGGAGCCCGGCGAACCAGTCGCGAATCGGCGTGAAGGCGCCGACGTAAGTGGCGGGATTGGAGCGCGGCGTGCGGCCGATCGGCGACTGGTCGATGTCGATGACCTTGTCGA